>JADGPD010000006.1 GCA_017882615.1 Thermoleophilia bacterium | reverse complement strand
CTCGGAGCCGTTCATGAGAATCGCTGCCATCGGAAGCGGAACTCTAGCCGATACCCCCGATGGAGGGTTGACGCTCAAATCCGCCCGCCGATCATGTGCGGAGGCCCATCCTTTCGAGGCCTGCCCATGCGGAAATTTCGTCTCCCCCTCATCTACGTTGCGCTTGCCACGCTGGTGATCGCGGCCGCTGTCGTCGCCTTCTTCGTGCCGACGGCGATCGCGCTCGGCTTGATCGCCGTCGCTGCCGTACTGATCGCCGTGGGCGGCGTCGCGCTCGCGCGCCAGTTCTAATAAAAGCCGGCACCCGTCAAGTAGGGAAAGTAGGGTTTTCTCGGCCGAGCCCCGAACGGAATGAAGACCCGTCGACAAGGGAGCGGTGAGTGCGAGGCTAGGACGCAGTGTCGCGTTAGTAGCCGGCGACTACGGGCGCGACCAGGCGGCGCAGTGCTTCGTTTCGTTCGGGGCGTAACAAAAGGCGCGGAGCAGAATCGAACTGCTGTACGAGGCTTTGCAGGCCTCTGCCTAGCCACTCGGCCACCGCGCCGTGCCGGCGAATCGTAATACAACGGGCGCGACACACTCGCCCACTCTGCGGCCGACGTCCGCCCAAGGCACGGCGTACGGGGCAACCGCCTCGATCCCGCTCCGGCCGATAGGTCCCTCCCGCTCCACGCCCAGTCGGCCATCTATCCTGTCGCCGGCGTGAAGAAGCGAACCGACATCCAGGGCCTGCGCGCGCTGGCAATCGCTTTCGTCGTGCTCTACCACGCCGATCTTTCCTTCCCGGGCGGATTCACGGGCGTCGATGTCTTCTTCGTCATCTCCGGCTTCGTGATCGCCGGCACGCTGCTCGGAGAGTTGGACAGGAACGGGCGCCTCAGCTTGAGCAGCTTCTACGCTCGTCGCGCCAGGCGCATCTTGCCGGCGCCGGCGGTGATGCTGATCTTCGTCGCGCTCTTCGGGATACTGGCCGACCCGGCCGGGACGCAGCGAATGGCGGCCTTGACAGGAATCTCGGCGTCGGCCCTGTTCGCCAACTTCTATCTCGTCACTCTGCACACCGGTTACTTCGACGTGAGCACGCAGCTCAATCCGCTGCTGCACACCTGGATGCTGTCGGTGATCGCACAGATCTACATCGTCTTTCCCGTGCTCCTGCTGGCAGGCTGGCAGCTCGATCGCTCGCGCCTGGGCCGTGGCCTCGGCAGGCTGTGGACCTGGGCGGTTATCGCGCTGGGCACGGCCTTGTCTTTCTGGCTCTCTCTGGCCCTCTCACACGGTTACTACCCGTCCGCCTCCCATGTTCGCCCCAAGCTGGTCTTCTATTCCTCGCCCACACGGGCCTGGGAGTTCGGGGTTGGCGCCTTGCTCGTACTGGCGCTTCCGCTGCTCAATCGGCTTCCTATTCGACTGGCGATCGTGCTCGACCTCGCCGGAGCGACCGCGCTGGGCCTGTCGGCCTTCCTCATCCACCAGGTGGGCTTCAACGAGATGTCCGCTCTGCTGCCTGTCGGAGGCGCCTGCCTGTTGATCGCAGGCGGAACTCGAGCGTCCTTCGGGGTCTCGCGTCTGCTAAGCCTTCGTCCGATGGCTTGGCTCGGAGATCTCTCCTACAGCATCTACCTCTGGCACTGGCCGCTGATCGTCTTCGCCAAGGCGCTCTGGCCCACGTCGGGTTGGGCTGTTCCGGTCGCCGCCGGCTTTAGCCTCCTCCCTGCCTGGCTCACTTATCGCTACGTGGAAAACCCGGTTCGCTTCCACTCCCGGCTCGGATCGCGCTCGCCCGTGGCCGGACGCAGCGCAATCGCTCTGGCCTCGGCCTGTGTAGCGCTACCGATCGTCGCCAATCTCGGCCTGATTCGAGCTCAAGACTCTCTGAGCTCTACGAAGGCGATGACGAGCTGGAGTCAAACCGAGCGTCTCCACCTCGACCATCGACGCCACTGCGCCAGTGGCGCAACCCTCGGCTCCAGTAAGAACGAGCAATGCGTCTGGAGAGTCCAACACCCGCGCGGCGACGTGATCCTGTTTGGAGACTCAAACGCCGGTCAACTCGCCGAGCCGGTCATTCAAGCGGGCAACCGGAGCGGCTACACCGTCCGAATGGCCACTTACACCTCATGTCCATTCATGCCGGTGCGGCTGAAGAGAATCGACGGCGAGAGCAAGATTTGCCCCCGTTTCGCCTCCGAGTCGCTCGACTACATCATTCAGCACAAGCCGAGCCTCGTAGTGCTGGCCTCGCGCACCGACTTCTATCTGCAGAACCCCGTCGACGGGCTCGGCTTCGTCGGTCAGGGACTCACCTTTTCGAATACGGGCAAGGCCCGCGTGTGGCGGCAGGTGCTCCACGAAACACTGCTGCGACTGCAAGCGGCCGGAGTGCCGGCGCTGCTCGTGCAACCAATCCCCGTGCTCCCACTCGATCCGGCCACCTGCGCGGTGGTGCGCGTCCTGCTCGGCGGTTGCTCGAGCTCGCTACCACGCAGCGCGGTAGACAAGTGGCTGCGGCTGGCGATCACGACCGACAAAGCCGCGGTTCGCGGAGTCAAAGGGACAACGCTTTTCGATCTCGAGAATCAGCTCTGCGAGAAGGACCGCTGTACGACCGTGAAGAACGGCGTTTCCCTGTACCGAGACTCGCGCCATTTGAGCGTCGACGGCGCACTCACCCTGACCGGTACGTTCCAGAGCGCGATCGCGGCCCACGCCAAGCCTCGGAAATGACTCCAACCGCGCCGCCCGCTTGACCCGGTCCGGGCAAGCGGCAGTCTTTCACTTGACCTCGCGAAGATCGATCCCGAAGGGAGCAGATGTTCGCGATGCCGTCGCAGCTGACATGCGCGGCTGCGGCTTAGCCGACAAAAGTCTGGCGACTTTCGTCGGTGGAAAGCTTTTTTTCTTCGCCGCTGCGATCGACGTGGCGGACGCGGCTCACAGACGCCGCTCCCAACCCAACCCTCGCCCCGCAGAACACGGCGGCTGGCCCGCCCCGCTTTAGGACACCGCGCCGAGCCTCGCGGCGCAGCCGCGGATCGGCGCCCTAACGACCGCGGCCGGAAATCGTTAGATTTCCGGCCGATTCAAAGCGGATGAAGGGATTCGAACCCTCGACCTTCTGCATGGCAAGCAGACGCTCTAGCCAACTGAGCTACATCCGCGTGCGGCCAAGTATAGCCCGGAGCGACGGGTCGCTAACGACCGTTCGCGGCGTCCAGCGCCTCGTTCACCAGCTGGTCGGCCAGCTTGTTATGCTCGCGCCGCACCGCCCGGTAACTCACCTTGCCGATTGCGCTGGCGAGCCCGTTCGCTTTCTGGAACAGCGGCTTCAACCCCTCGTTCTTGACCCGGTAGTCGCCCTTCATCTGTCGCACCATCAGCTCCGAGTCCGAGACGACCTCCAGCTCCGCCACTCCGATCTCCACCGCTTTCGCCAGCCCGGCCACGAGACCGCTGTACTCGGCCACGTTGTTGGTTGCGACCCCGATCGCCTCGCCGCGTGCGTCGAGCACCGTCCCGGCCGGATCTTCAAGCACGTAGCCGTAGGCGGCCGGGCCCGGGTTGCCTCGCGAGCCGCCATCCGTAAAGAGGCGCGCCTTCAACACTTTGCGGCCTCCACCAGCTCGTAGATGTCAAAGGCCGGCTCCTCGTAGGGATGTGATTCGCGCAGCGCGCGCACGACCGCGGCCTCCAGTTCGCTCGGGTAGACGGTCTCCACGCGGTACTCGGTAACGCGCTCGTCGCGGCCGACTTCTCCCACCTGCGGTCGCGCCCCTTCGCGGGCGAGAAATGTTCCCGTGCCCACCGTGTACCAGGCGCAGCGATCGTAGTTGCCGATTCGCCCCGCGCCCGCGGCGAAAAGCGCCTCGCACACGCTCTCCAGCGCCGAAACCGGAACGAAAGCAACCAGCTTGCGTCTCACGACGAGCACCATACACGCGCCCTCAGCCGAACCCAGGTTGCCCGCGCCTGACAGCGCGATCTAGTGAGCGCTGATCTCTGGGAAGGTGCCCGGAATACGCGCCCGGCGTTTCTCCTCGGGCTTCTTCGCAGCGGCCCGCGCTGGCGACTCTTTACCGCCGCGACGATCGATGATCACCGTGACGTTCGGATTGTCCTTGTAGTACTCGACCATCCTGTCGAAGAGATCGTCGGCGAGCTCGGGTGGAATCACGCAAAAGATCATCTGCCTTGCATTCTACGAGTAGCTGGCGACAATGCCAGCGCGCCGCGCCTTCGCGCTCAGCCGAGCGAGTCGATACGCGCGATGTCCGGAACCACGCGGCCGTCTTCCTCGACCCGTGCGTTCCAGTTGGTGTAGGGCTGCTTCAGCTCCTGTAGCTCGTGCCCGCGCTCGACCAGCCTCACCTGCTGCGCCGCGTCGAGCGAGATGCGGTACTGGTACCAGGAGAGATCCCAGGCGACGGTCAGCACGAACTCCGCCTTCACTCCCGAGAGCGCCACGATGCTCGCGTGTGGCTCGCCCAGGCTGCGCGCCACTCCACCTACCGTTCGCCGGTACGGGCTCGTGTTGAAAACGTCCGCCGCTTCGACCACGACGACGTCCTCGGTGCCCAGGCGGCGAAGAATCGGCTCGGCGAGCACCGTCTCCTCCGTCTCGCCGCGGGCGATGCCGAAGAGAGAAGAAATGAGGCCGCGCTTTCGCTGCGTCTCGGCGCGCGTCGGCGTCGTCGGCGCCCCTTCTCTCGACCAGCCGTGATCGACCGCCTTCTCGAAACAGAGGCGACAAACTTCGACCAGCTCGCCGCGCCCTCCGGGCGAGAAGCGGCTGAACTGCTCGCCCATCAGCAGCCGGCGTCCGCAGATTGCACATGGTCTGGATGATTCGTTGCGCGTGATGCGCATGGCTTCAGCCTAGTGGCTGTGCTCCTCTTCGCGCTCTTTCTTGACCTGCTCGACGATCTTCTGGGCGATGTGCGACGGAACTTCCTCGTAGCGCAGGAACTGCATGTGGTAGTCGCCGCGACCGCCCGTCAGCGACGTGAGCGACTGCGCGTAGGTGAGAATCTCGGCCATCGGCACTTCGACCCGAATCGTCGTCATCCCGCCGGCGGGCTCCATCCCCTGCAGGCGGCCGCGGCGAGAGTTCAGATCGCCGTTGACCGCACCGACGGCCTCGTCGGGAACGGTCACCTCGACCTCCATGATCGGCTCGAGGACGACCGGTTCGGCCTGCTCGTAGGCCTGCTTCCAGGCCATCGAGCCTGCGATCTTGAAGGCCATCTCGGAGGAGTCGACGGTGTGGTAGCTGCCGTCGACGAGGCGCACGCGAACGCCCTTGACGGGCGCCCCGGCCAGCTCGCCGCGCTGCATCGCTTCCTGGATTCCCTTGTTCACCGCGGGCCGGAAGCTCTGCGGAATGACACCGCCGACGATCTTGTCGAGGAACTCGTATTCCTCGTCGGCGCCGATTGGCTCGATCTCGATGTGGCAGTCGCCGAACTGCCCGCGCCCGCCGGTCTGCTTCTTGTAGCGACCGTGCCCGCGCGCCTCCTTGCGAATCGTCTCGAGATAGGGCACGCGCGGCTGATGTAGCTCGACCTCGACGCCGAAGCGCCGCTTGAGTCGCTCGACCGCCACCTCGACGTGCATCTGGCTCATGCCCGAGAGGAGCTGCTCGCCGGTCTGCGGGTCGCGGCGCATGAGCAGGGTCGGATCCTCCTCGGCCAGTCGGCGTAGCGCCGAGGCCATCTTCTCGTCGTCGCCCTTGGCCTTGGGCGTGATCGCGAAGCTCATCACCGGCTCGGGGAAGCCGATCGAGGGCAGCTCGACCTGGCGATCGGCATCGAGCAGCGCATCGCCGGTCTGCGTGTCTTTCAGCTTGGCCACCGCGGCGATGTCGCCCGTGCCGATCGCATCCGAGCTGGTGTGCTCTTTGCCCTGCATGAGCAGGAGCTGGCCCACGCGCTCCTTCCCGCGCGTGCGCGGATTGGTGAGCGTGGAGTCGGACTTGACGGCGCCGCCGACGACGCGGAAGACGTTGATGCGCCCCGCGAAGGGATCGGCGATCGTCTTGAAGACGAACGCGCCCGAGCCGATCCCGTCGAGACCGCTGGGAGCGCCCTTCTCCTCGGGCGAGGGCATGCACTCGGACGCTAGGTCGAGAATCGCCGTCGAGCCGAGGTTCTTGGTCGCGACCGCGCAGGCTACCGGGAACAACTCGCCACGCAAGACGGCCTGCTCGAGCGCGTTTGCCAGCTCTTCGCCGCCGATCTCCTCGCCTTCCAGATAGCGCTCCATCAGCGCCTCGTCGGTCTCGGCGATGGCGTCGAGCAGCTTCTCGCGCTCGGCGGCGACGCTGTCCGCGATCTCGGCGGGAATCTCCGAGGCGACCGTCTCCTTCGCCGCGGCGGCGCTCGAGTAGGCCTTGAGGTGCAAGAGATCTACGACGCCGCTGAGCTCGTGCTCGGCGCCGATCGGAATCTGAACGGCGACGCAATGAGGCGAGAGCTGCGACTGAAGCTGGGCCAGAACGCGGAAGAAGTCGGCGCGCTCGCGGTCGAGCATGCTGACGACCAGGCAGCGCGCAAGGCCGAGCTCTTCGGCGCGCTTCCAGATCCGGCCGGTCTGCACCTCGATTCCCATCACGCCGCTGACGACCAGCATGACGCCCTCGACAACCCTGAGCGCCGCAAGCAGGTCGCCCTGGAAGCCGGCATCGCCGGGCGTGTCGATCAGATTGATCTTGTTCCCGCTCCAGAGCACATGGCAGATCGAGGCTTGCAGCGAGAGCTGGCGCTTGTGCTCGTCCTCGTCCCAGTCCGAGACGGTCGTTCCCGCTTCCACCGCTCCGAGTCGGGTCGTCGCGCCGGACTGAAAGAGAAGCGCCTCGATCACTGACGTCTTCCCCGTACCGCGGTGACCTGCGACAGCGAGGTTACGAATCTTGCCGGGCTCGACAACGGGCATGCGCTCTCCTCCTGGACCGATTGCGTCTGCGATCTTAGAGCCTAGCCCGATAGGAGTGCGCGGTAGCCGACAAAAGTCTGGCGACTTTCGTCGTGAAAAGAAGCTTCGTCCCTGACCGCCGCGACCGACATGGCGGGCGCGGCCCACAGACGCCGTCCCCAACCCAACCCGAGCCCCTCAAAGCAACCCGACCGAGTTCGATACGCACGTAGGAGCAGAAGTTGAGCAAGCGCCGAAGGCGCGCTCAACTAACAGTGCGGCACGGCCGGAAATCGAAGACTTCCGGCCGCCGATTAGCTGCGCTCTAGCGCGGCGCGCGTCTGAGCGCCGCCGAGGCGCGCCTTGAGGCGCAGGATCGCCTTGGTGTGAAGCTGCGAGACGCGCGACTCCGTCACTCCCAGCACCTCGCCGATCTCACGCAGCGTCAGCTCCTCGTAGTAGTAGAGCGTGACCACGAGCTTCTCGCGCTCGGGCAAACGTGCGATCGCCTCGCCCAGTGCCTCTCGCATCTCTGTCTGCGCGAGGGCCGCCTGCGGTTCCGGGCCTTGCGTGTCCTCAATCGTGTCGATCAGCGCGACCTGGTCGCCGCCGGTCGACGAAACCGTCCAGAGCTCATCCAGCGCCGCGATCGAAGAGCGCGAGATCTCGAGCAGGTTCTCGCCCAGCTCGTCCTGGCTCACGCCCAGCTTGGCCGCGATCTCCTCTTCGCTCGGTGCCCGGCCGCTCTGTGCCTCCAGCTCGCCGATCGCGCGCTCGATGTCACGCGCACGCGCTCGCACCGAGCGCGGAACCCAGTCCATCGCTCGCAGCTCGTCGATGATCGAGCCCTTGATCCGGGCGATCGCGTAGGTCTCGAACTTGACGTCGCGGTCGGGGTCGTACCGTTCGATCGCACCGATCAAGCCGAGCAGGCCGTAAGAGACCAGATCGCCCTCGTCGACGTGGGCGGGCAGTCCCGAGCCGAGGCGACCGGCAACGAACTTGACCAGCGGCGCGTAGGTCAAGATGAGTCGGTCACGCAGCTGGCGATCGCGGTTCGCGCGGTATTTTCGCCAAAGGGAGAGGACGTCCTCAGCGGGCACACCTCAAGAATACGGGGTCCACCCCCCTTTCCCCTACCCAACCGAAGAAAATCTGGCGATTTTCTTCGGTTTTCTGCTTGGGCGAGTCGCTGCGCCTGCGGCGCTAGCTCTTCGCTACTCCCAGAATCCGGACGGGCTCGCCGTCCTTGTGAGCGGAGTTCCCTACGGACGATGCCGGTGTTGGTCACTGCTTTCTCTCGATCGCGCAAGCTCGGCGTAAGTAGAATCCTCGGCGCGAACCCTAGGGGCGTAGCTCAACTGGTAGAGCACCGGTCTCCAAAACCGGGGGTTGGGGGTTCGAGTCCCTCCGCCCCTGCAAGTCCGCGAAAAGTCCGCCGGCGAGTTTCGCGAAAAGTCCGCCGGCAGAGCCGGCGAAGACTTTTCGCGGTATTACCTTGGTGTACGAGTCACCGCAGCTTCGCTGCGAGTGACTCGTCTGCTCCTACGAGCGAGGCGAGCTGACCGTTGTTGTGGTCAGTGCTCGGAGCGGAGGAACCGAGGGATGGCGTTTTGTGGGCCGCGCCCGCGCAGGTCGTTCGCGGCGTCCGCTCGTGTCTTTCGGCTGCGTCGTGCTCTATTGACATCGTCCGACGCGCAATTCATGCTGAGATCCCCCTCCGCCGGAGTAGCCGGCGGTCATAACAAAAGCGAGGAATTCATGAAGCGCAGGTTGCCCTCCCCAACCATGGTGATCGCGTGCCTCGCGTTGTTCGTTTCTCTCACGGGATCGAGCATCGCCGCCGGTCATTATCTGATCACTTCGACCAAGCAGATCAAGCCGAGCGTAATCAGCAAGCTCAAAGGCGCCACTGGGCCAGCGGGCTCGCGCGGCTCACAGGGCCCCGCGGGCGCTGCGGGCGTTGCGGGTGCTGCGGGCGCACGAGGGCCTTCGGGCTTGTCGGGTCTAGTGACTGTCCAGTCCACCGCTGTAGACCTTCCTGACGGATATGAGGTCTCGCCAGTCGCAACCTGCCCCTCGGGAACCTCCGTGGTCGGGACGGGCTGGTACAGCTCTATCGCCTATGTCGGTTACGTGAAGAACTACGGAACGTTCGTGGGCGCATATATGTGGAACTACAGCGGCGGCGGCGGTCCTACCGCGACAGGAGTTCACATCCAGGCAATCTGCGCTGCCGTTTCAGCCTCCGGCTCCAGCTTGAGCCTGACGAAGCAAGAACAGCTACAGCAGTTCAGGGCCGATCAGGCCGCATTCACGGCAGTTCATCACCTGCAAAGCGTGAAGTAATTACGAGCAAGGTGAAGCTGAAGGGGCTCCGACTGGAGCCCCTTCTCTTTTCGGCAGTGATCTTCGGCGATCACTGAACCAAGTCTGCACGCCTCGTCGAGCACGGCCTCGCTATCCTGACTCGCGATGACCACGAACCCCTTCAGCGTCGAGACGCTAACCCGCGAGCAGGTCGCCAAGACGATCGACCACTCGCTGCTCAGACCCGAGCTCGACAGCGAGGCCGTGCGGGCGGGCTGCGAGCTGGCGCGCACATACGACGTCGCCTCGGCCTGCGTCAAGCCCTGCGACGTAGCGGCGGCCCACGAGCTGCTCGCGGGCTCGCAGGTGAAGGTGAGCACCGTGATCGGCTTTCCGCACGGCTCCTCGACCAGCGCCGTGAAGGCGTTCGAGGCTGAGCGAGCAATCGCCGAGGGCGCCGAGGAGCTGGACATGGTGCTGAACATCGGCCGCCTCCGCTCGGGCGCAGTAGACGAGGTGCGGGCCGATATCCAGGCCGTCGTCGAGGTCGCCGCAGGCCGCGCGCTGGTCAAGGTCATCCTCGAGAACGCCTATCTCGACGAGGCGCAGAAGATTCTCGGCTGCCGCCTCAGCGAGGAGGCGGGCGCCGATTTCGTCAAGACCTCCACCGGCTTCGCTCCCTCGGGCGCCACGCTCGAAGACCTGCGCCTGATGCGTCGAAGCGTCTCGCCCGGAATCGGTGTGAAGGCCGCCGGTGGCATCCGCACCCTGGACGCACTGATCGACGCGTTGAACGCCGGCGCCACGCGCGTCGGAGCTACGGCGACCCGAGCGATCCTCGCAGAGCTCGAGGCCCGGCAAGTAAAGCACTGAGCGGACTTTCTCTTTTTCCAGCGGCGCTCCGCTGGTTCACGCGGTGTCCCTCGACTCAGGGATACGAGTTAATGGCGATCGTGCAAATCGGCGATATAATCGCGGTCCCCCCGATTCCGCGCTGGACCGACTCCTGCGGAGGCAAGTTGTGGCAACAGATCTCGAACAGCAGCTCGTTCAGCTCGACGAACTCCTCGGACTGCTCGATGCGAAAGCTCTGCGCAGCGCCCAAGAAGCTCTCGAGCACCAGATAGCCGAGCTCTCAGAACGGCTCGAAGCAACGCGTCAATCGCTTGCGCAGGCACATGCCCAGCGTAAACGGCTCGCGCGCGCACGTCTCCTCCTCGACGACACGGCCAAAGACACCAACGGCAACAGCGATCCCGCTCTCCATCACAACGCACTGCCGGAAGAGCCGGAGCCCGAAAAGACGGTCACCGCTCCGGTTGTCGCCGAGCGGCGAACCAACGGTGCCGAGCGGCGTCAGGTTGAGGACAGACGCAGCAAGGGCTAGCGCCCGCTCCCTGGTGCTCTAATACTCCTTCGGTAGCCGTATCCCGGCCCTCGCCGAAAGGTCGTCGAGGGCTTTTGTCGCGCCTTCGAAGTCGCCCTCGTCGAACATCAGAAAGGCCCTCACGACCTCGGGATCGAACTGAGTGCCGCGCCCGGCGAGGAGCTCGGCCCGCGCCTCGCTCGCCGTTCTCGCGGCGGCGTAAGCTCGTTCGCTTCGCATCGCCTCCCAGGCGTCGCAGCAGGCGACGATCCGCGCCTCGGTCGAGATCTCTTCGTTCTTCTTTCCTCGCGGATAACCGCGGCCGTCGTAGCGCTCGTGGTGCTCGCGGATGATGCGCGCAATGCCGGCTAACTCGGGTGCCAGCTCGACGAGTGTGGCGCCCATCTCCGGATGCTCCTTGACGAGCTCCCACTCGAGGATGGAGAGCGGACCGTCCTTGCTCAGAATCTCCTTCGGGAGCGTGCTCTTGCCAACGTCGTGATAGCGAGCGGCCAGCGAGCAGCGCCGCTGTGCCGCCTCGTCCAGTCCAAGCTCTCGCGCCACTAGCGCCGCCCAGCGTTCCATCGGCACGACGTCGTCCCGCGAGCCTACGAGCGGCACGATCTCTTCACCCGGCACCTCCGATCTCAATGAGGAAAGATCCAGCCAGGGCTCTGCTCCTGATTGCACTACCTGCTCCGGCGCACTACTTGTCTCCCGCATCGACAGGGGGCCCGCGCCCTCGCCTTCTCCGGCGTCGCCCAGGCAAATCCGGTTTCGTCCGGCCGCCTTTGCGCGATAGAGAGCGGCGTCCGCGGCCCCCACGAGACCCCGCGGCGTGTGCGTGTTCGCGTCGCCGGGCCAGCAGGCCCCGCCGATCGAGATGGTCACGAGCGCTTCTTCGTTCTGGGGAAGCTGGAACGGCGCCACTTCGAAGGCTCGGCGACAGCGCTCGCCGATCTCTCTCAGTTTCTCCTTGCCGCCGCCGGGCAGCAGCACAACGAACTCTTCGCCGCCGTAGCGAGCGACCAGGTCGCCGTTTCGCACCGCGTTCAGCAGCCGGCGCGCGACTTCTCGCAGCACGCTGTCTCCGACCAGATGACCGTGCTCGTCGTTGATCTGCTTGAAGTGATCGAGATCGCAGAGAAGCACGCCAACCGGCGCATGTGACCGGGCGCTCCGATCGAGCTCGAGCTGGAGCTCGGCATCGAGAAAACGCCTGTTGTAAAGCCCGGTGAGAGAGTCCATAACCGCGAGCTGTTCCTGTTCGTGCAGCGCCTCCTCGAGCCGGACCGAATGATGATGGCGCTCGAGCGAGTGCACCAGCAGGCGAAACACCAGTAGTACCGAGACGGAGCTGGTGATGACGAATCCCCCGAGCTGCTCTCCGCGCCGGAACGCGAGCCCGGCGTAGGTGAGCGAGACGGCGAAGGCCACGAAGACAACGGCCATCCTCGCCATCCCAAAGCTGAAACGGCTACTCCGGCGCACACTCGCCGACCTGCCGGTGAGCTCCGCGGCGACAACGATCAGAAGCGGCGACGCCAACAGAGCGCCGTGAACGGGCGCCATGCTTCCGCCCTCCAGCAGGTGACGAGAGACAAAGACGGCTCCAATGAATCCGGCACCGATCGCAGCGACGAGGATGAACTGCGAGATCTCCGCCTTCGGCGCGGCACGACTCGAAAGCCAGACCAACACCAACGTCACCGCAGCCGCGACCGGAACAACGAGCTGGGGAAGCAGGGCCGAGCCGCCGTGATCGTTGATGCGCGGCGAGATGTACATTGCGTACCAGGGAGCAGAGACCGCGAGCGCCACCATCGCCGAGTCGATCAACCCGAGCGACCAGGCGATCAGCGACGAGCCGGCCAGAAGGCGCAGCGCCGCGAGCGCGAGCAGGGAGTAAGCGCCCAACGTAAGCGCTCCCGCCGAAAGCCAGCGCTCGCCGGTGCTCGCGTCCAGATGACCCGCCAGGAGGCGACCCGACTCACCCGCCGCCAACAGGAGACAGAAGACGGGTAACGCCACCCAGATAGCCCGAGCCGACCTCGGAGCCCTGCGCACAGCGAGAGCGGCCGAGCAGCCGGCAAGCCCGAGCGCTCCCAGCAGAACGCCCTCTCTGAGTATCGATCCGTTCAGCGCGAGCCAGAAGCTCAGCACGTAGGCAAGCACCAGCAGGAGCACTATCCCCGCCACGGGCAGAGAAACCTCTCGCCGATCGGCACGGATCTCCTCGCCGAGCTGCATAGAGCCCTCGCCCATCACGCTCTCCCGTCGCCGGGGGCCAGAGATCTTCGCGACGAGAAATCGGGCGCACTCATCCTCACACCGGTTCCAGGCCGGTCTTTCCTGCGGCGATACGAGTCCATGCGGCGAACGATCTCGTGCTCCTCCGCCGCCGGACGAACTAGGCGCGACACTGGCTAGCTCCTACCGTGGGGGGAGAAGGGTAATTGTATGACCCTTACAGGTCGTTGTCGTCTCACATCCCTCGTTCGAGGGACAGAATCGCGACTGACATCACTCGTTCGAGGGATGTCGGGACGGAGCTCTCCTCCCTAGGCAAGGGCAATCGACCGACAGGAGCTCTTCTCTCCTGTTGTCCAGCGCGGCTGAAAAGGCCGTGCGCGGGCGACTCGAGTTCTGTTGGAACGGTCGTTAGCCTTTCAGGGAATCAGCTTGTTCAGCTGCATCGCCATGCCAAGATCGCCGCTCAGCTTCAGCTTTCCGCTCATGTACGCGGACATGACCCCGAGCTTGTGATCGAGTAGGCGGGTGAAGGTTTCCTCGGAGGCCGAGATCGTGCAATCGGCGTCCTCCTCGACACCGTCACGTACCGTCACGTCCTGCCCCTCTATGCGAACCGTCCAGGACTTTCCGCCATCGACCACCACGAAGGCGTATGTGGCCCGTACTCCGGACAGATCCTTGCTAGCGGCTCGGGCCGGAATCTCGGCGAAGAAACTCTCCAGCTCGCTGCTCATTCGACGCTCCAGCCCGGTGACGGGCGCCGTAGGATGCCGCAATCGCGATGCATGGGATGAGACTATCGGCCGCGCCGACGTTTGGCGCCGGGACAGCTCAGGCGGCGCGCTCGACGGGGCGCCCGAGGTGACGCTGAATAAGCGCAACGGAAAGGTCGTACTGACGACGCCCGATCTCCAGCCTGTTCGTCTCCAGTACCTCGCCCGGGCTTCCAGACTCACGCATTCTCTGCCGCTCGAGCGCCAGCAGTGAGAGCTCGAGTTGTAGTTGCTCCGGGCTGAACCCGAACCTATCCTCGCCACGTCGCTGCATTTCACATCCTTTTTCGCCGAGGTCGAGCTACCTCTTGCCATGGTTTCTGATCAGGCTTAAAAGAGCCTGAGCCGCCGTTAAGAGTTGGCGAAGAGCTTGCGGGGCGCGCACCCCCGGTCTCTGCCGTTCGCCAGGCGATACTCTGCCGGTATGCGCATCCTGGTTTTGGCCGAGGACGCCGATCGACTCGATAGCGCGCTCAGCGCGGGCGGTTGCGAGGTCACGGTCAAGAGCCACAGCGGCGAGGCCGAGCATCTCTTGCTTTGCGAGCGGTTCGACGTGATCGTCTTCCATCCGCGCTCCGACGATCCCTATTTTCTGACTCGGATGCTGCGGGATTACCCCGGGCGAGCACTTGTAGTCTGGCTCCGATCCTCTTCGTCGACCCGCGTCAGCGAGCTTCTCGACGCCGGCGCCGACGAGGTGCTCGACGGCACGATGGACGATCGAGAGCTGCTCGCCCGCGTGCGCAATGCCGCCCGGCACGGCCGCCGTCCCGCCTCGCAGACGCTCGAGCTCGGCAACCTCAGAATCGTCTCTCCCAGCGGAAAGGCGAGCTGGCGAGAAGAACCCCTACGACTCACCAAGCGCGAGCGCGGCGTTTTGCTCGCGCTGGCCGAGACAGTGGGCGAGACCGTGCCCCGGGAGGTCATATACCGCAAGGTCTGGGGCTACAGCATGGTGCGCGGCGATCGCTCGGTGGACGTCAACGTGAAGCGGCTGCGCGACAAGCTTGAGGACGCCGCGGCCGAGCTCCGCATCCGCACCACTCCGGGCGTCGGCTATCGCCTGATTCTCCAGGTCGCGAAGCCTGACGAGACACCCGTAGCAATTCTGTAACCGGTTCGTAACCCGCGCTCGCCGCCTCTCTACTAGCGTGAGTGCCGACGGCAACGCGTACCAAGGAGTTAGAGATGCGCTTTTCTCTCGTCCCACGGCAAGCTGAGTTCTACGACCTCTTCACTCGAGCCGGCGAGAACGCGCTCGAAGCGGCGAGGCTCGTCGAGAAGCGCTTCGGCAACATTCCCGATACGACCATCGGCCAGAAAGCGGTCACCGACCTCGAGCACAAGGGCGACGACATCACCGCCGAGATCATCGGGCTCCTCAACACGCAGTACATCACGCCGCTCGACCGCGAGGACATCTACTCCCTGGCCAGCGCGATCGACACCGTCGTCGACTATCTCGACGACGCCTCCGAGCTGATCGACATCTACCACATCGAAAGCCCGATGGAACAGGCGATCGAGCAGTGCCGGATCCTGGTCGGCTCGACCGAGCATCTGGCGAACGCCTTGCGCGGACTGCGCGGGCTGCGCGGCGTGTCGAAACAGCTCGTCGCGCTCAAGCAACTCGAGGACGAGGGTGACGCGATCCTCCGCGACGCGATCGGGGCGCTGTTCGAAGACGACAAGGTCTCGCCGCGGCTGATCATCCAGTGGAAGGACATCTTCGAGGCTCTCGAGGCGGCAATCGATTCAGCCGAGACCGCCGCGCATCTCATCGGCAACATCGTCGTCAAGAACAGCTAGTGATTCTTCAAGCGACAGCTACAGCCGCGAAATCCTGACGAATCGATGCTTTGGTTCACTCTGATAGCGCTGATCGCGGTAGCCCTGCTGTTCGACTTCACCAACGGTTTCCACGACACCGCCAACTCGATCGCAACCGTGGTCTCGACGCGCGCGCTCAGCCCGAGAGTTGCCGTCCTCTGGGCGGCTGCACTCAACTTCGTCGGGGCTTTCATCTCCTTCAAGGTCGCGGCGACTATCGCCAAGGGCATCGTCAACAACGACCTCTTCGTCAAAGAGTCGGGACTGAAAATCATTCTCGCGGGGCTGATCGGCGCGATCGTCTGGAACCTCACGACCTGGTACCTCGGGCTTCCGTCGAGCTCCAGCCACGCCCTGATCGGAGGGATGCTGGGCTCGACCATCACGGCCTTCGGCCTGCACCATGGTGGAGTTCATGTGGTGATCTGGAAAGGGCTCTACGAGAAGGTGCTCGCTCCGTCGCTACTCGCTCCGCTGCTTGCGATTCCAACCGCGATGCTCTTGATGCTGATCATCCTGTGGCTCATTCGCAAACGACGGCCCGATCGCACCAACCACTTCTTCAGGCGCCTCCAACCGATCTCTTCGGGCTGGCTCGCCCTCACCCACGGCATGAACGACGCCCAAAAGACGATGGGCATCATTGCCTTGGCTCTGGTTGCCTCCGGACACCTCAACAGCAACTATGGCAAGCCGCCGATCTGGGTCATCATCGGAGCCGCATCGGCGATGTCGCTGGGAACTTATGCCGGCGGGTGGCGAATCATTCGCACCGTCGGTCAACGAATTACCAAGCTCGATCCGCCGCGAGCCTTCGCCACCGAGGTGACGGCCGGGGGTCTGCTCTGGTTTACCGCGCACCTCGGTTTTCCGGTCTCCACCACCCACACCGTCTCGAGCTCGGTGCTCGGCGCGGGAGCGGCAGGCTCACGGTTCAGGGCCGTTCGCTGGGGCGTGGCCGGGAACATCGTAGTCGCCTGGCTGATCACCATCCCCTGCGCCGCGCTCGTGGGCGGGGGCGTCGAGTTGCTGACCAGGCTTCCCGGAGGAGTCTTCTTCGCCCTCGCGGTAGTCGCCGGAGCGGGTGCGCTCGCCCTGGTCGCCCGCTCGAGGCACCTCGCCGCGGGCAAGGTTGGCGAGCCCCAGCAGGGCAACGAGCCCGCGCCCGAGGGCCTGCTCAAAGTCGGCGCCGGCTAGGCCTCCCGTCAACGCGTCGCTCGGCGAGACCGTCAGCCCAGACGGGCTCGCAGTTCGCGCACCGCGCTGAGCGGATCCAGGCGCTTCTCGGCGACGGCGTCGATCAGCTCGTCGAGCTTGGGATCGTCGGCGCAGGCGCGCTCGAGCTCGCGCCGCATGCGGCTGGCCGCAAGGTCGAGCAGCTCGCGGCGCAGGTTCTCCCGTCGGCGCAGCTCGAGCTTCCCACTCTGCTCCAGCGCCTCGCGATGCTCTTCGATCGTCTGCCAGAGCACGTCGACGCCGTTTCCGTCGCTGGCCCGGGTGCTGACTATCGGCGGTCCGGCCTCGGCCCCCAGCGAGACCGCCTGTCTGAGCTCGGCAAGGGTGGTCGCGGCATTCGCGTGGTCGCTCTTGTTGAGCACGATCACGTCCGGAATCTCCATCACGCCGGCCTTGAGCGCCTGTACGGAGTCGCCCGAGCCGGGCATCAGCACCAGCACGACCGTGTCGGCCAGCCCTGCAATCGCGACCTCGCTCTGCCCCACGCCGGCCGTCTCGACAAAGAGCAGCTCGCGACCGCCCGCATCGAGCACGAGCAAGGCTTCGAGCGTCGCCTCGGCCAGCCCGCCCGAGTGCCCGCGCGTGCCCATCGAGCGGATGAAGACCTCTGGATCGAGAAAGTGCTCACTCAGGCGAATCCGGTCGCCGAGGAGCGCTCCCTTGCTGAACGGGCTGGAGGGATCGACCGAGACCACGCCGACGCTGCGGCCGAGCGCGCGTACGTGCCTGACCAGCGCTCCGATCAAAGTGGACTTTCCCACCCCAGGTGGCCCGGTGACGCCGATCGTGTACGCGGCGCCGCTCGAGGGATGAAGCTCGTGCACGAGCTGCTCGGCCTCCTCGCCCCCGCGCTCGACCACGCTCAGGGCCCGCGCAAGTGCGCGCTTGTCGCCCGCGCGCACACCTTCCGCGAGCTCCGAGGTTGTCCACGATCGCCGTCTGGCCACGAGAACTGACTCTAGAGCCTTTTATGGAAGGGACGTGGGTTCGATGCGGTCAAGCCGTGGATGCCGGCGGTCGTAGGGCTGTGAAGGCGCACTGGTAGTGCGGAGAGCAGCCCTCCGGCCGTTGGCGCCGTAGATCGGCCGCGCCGGCTAGCTCGCGCGCGGACGCAGGATGGCGCGCTCTATCTCTTCCTCGGTCAGCGGGAAGTGGCAAGCCGCAAACTGCTCGGGTAAGCCCTTCGCCTCCAGCGGCGGCTCTACCTCGCCGCAGATCGGCTGCGCCTTCGGGCAACGGGTGTGGAAGCGGCAGCCGCTCGGCGGCTCGACCGGGCTGGGTGGATCGCCGTGCAGGATGATGCGCCGGCTGCGCGCCTCTTCGGCGTCGGCTGTGGCGACCGGTACCGCTGACAGCAGGGCGCCGGAGTACGGATGCTTGGGATGCGAGCAAAGCGTCTCGGGCGGCGCCAGCTCGACGATCTTGCCCAGGTACATGACGGCGATGCGGTCGGAGACGTGGCGCACGACCGAGAGATCGTGGGCGATGAAAAGGAGCGTCAGGCCCATCTCGTCGCGCAGATCCTCGAGCAGGTTCAGAACCTGCGCCTGGATCGAGACGTCCAGTGCCGAGACCGGCTCGTCGGCCAGGATCAGCTTGGGCTTGGTCACGATCGCCCTGGCGACGCCGATACGCTGCCGCTGTCCGCCCGAGAACTCGTACGGGAAACGGTTGTAGTGCTCGGGATTCAGCCCTACGAACTCCATCACTTCGCGCACTCGAGCCCGCCGCTCCTTCTTCGAGCCAAGCTTGTGTATCCGCAGTGGCTCGCCGATGATCGCACCGACCGGGCGGCGCGGATTGAGCGCCGAATAGGGATCTTGGAGGATAATCTGCATGTCCCGCCTGAGTGGGCGCAGCTGCCGGCGCGACCAAGCCGTGATGTCCTTGCCGTCGAACACGATCCGCCCACTCGTGGGCTCGATCAGGCGAGTTACGACCCGCGCCAGAGTGGACTTCCCGCAGCCGGTCTCGCCCACCAGTCCGAGCGTCTCGCCTCGCTTCACCTCCAGCGAGACGTCGTCGACCGCGTGCACCTGGCCGAGCTCGTGACTTACGAGAACGCCGCGCGTGAGAGCGAAGTACTTGGTCAGCCCGCCGACTGTGATCAGAGCGTCTGGGCTTACCTCGAGCACCACATCGGCAAAGGCGCCACTCGGGTCGTCGCCAAAGCGGTTGCGCCCGTAGGTGCCCTTCAAGAAGCCCACGTCGACGACGAGCCAGATGGCAAAGACCTGGCCGAGGACCGGGAAGAGCTGGAGAGCGAGATGCCACCCGGGATGGTCGCGATCGTGGAGACGCTTGACTGTGACGGCGAGCATCGGCCAGAGCGCAGCGAGGGCAAGAGCCCCGAGCACGACCAGAGCCGCGTCGTCATGACCGAAGATCGTAAGAACGACAACCGGAGCAAGAACCACGAAGCCCAGAGGTATGGCGCCCTTGAGCCAGTAGTCGAGGCGATTGATCCGGCCCTTGAACGACGTGAGTACCGCCCAGAGCGTCACGACTCGTCTCCTACAAAGTGCGCGGTGCCCCGGCTTGGTCGATCGGTGTGTGGGAGCTGGACGGCATTCATCGGCTCACCTGTACAGGGTTTGAAGGTCGCGGCCGATTTGCTGCCGTTCCTTGACATCGAGATGGCAGGAAACCAGATGGCCAGGCTCGGATTGCTTCAGCTCGGGCTCCTTCTTCAGGCAGACGTCCATCACATAAGGGCAGCGGGGATGGAAGGGACAGCCCGGGGGCAGGTTGATCAGGCTTGGCGGCAGGCCCGAGATCGAGTCGAGGCGGTCGGGCCGCGGTGCGTCCAGGCGCGGGATCGAACGCATCAGTCCCCACGTGTACGGGAGCTCGGGGCTGGTGAAGAGAACCTCTCGAGGCGCCTTCTCCATCACCCGGCCCGCATACATCACTGCGACCTCATCCGCGAGCTCGGCAATGACGCCGAGGTCGTGGGTGATCATGACCACCGCCGTCCCGTACTCGTCCTTGAGCCTGCGAATGAGGTCGAGGATCTGTGCTTGCACCGTCACGTCGAGCGCCGTAGTCGGCTCGTCTGCGATCAACACATCCGGCTTGAGCACGAGAGCCATCGCGATCATCACGCGCTGGCGCATGCCTCCGGAGAGCTCGTGCGGGTAGCTGTCGATTCGCTTCTCGGGGCTCGGTATCCCGACCTCGCGCAGCGCCTCGATCGTTCGCGCCCTGGCCTCGCTCGTCGAGACCTCCTCGTGCGTCTGAATCGCCTCCACGATCTGCCAGCCGACCTTGTAGAGGGGGTGCAGCGAAGAGAGCGGATCCTGGAAGATCATCGCTATCCGGCGCCCGCGTACCCTGCGCATCTGGTTGTCGGGCAGGTTTATTAGGTCAATGCCGTCGAACTCGATCTCACCGCTGATCGTGGCGTTGGGAAAGCGCGTCAAACCGATCACGGTCATCGCCGTCACGCTCTTGCCCGAGCCCGACTCACCGACGACGCCGAGCGTCTGGCCGCGCTCCACCGAGAGCTGCGCGCCTTCGACGGCATGCACGACACCGTCGCGAGTTCTGAAGTGCACGCGCAGGTCGCGTATCTCGAGCAGCGCGGAGGACGACTTCGACGTCTCGCGCGACTTGGCGGCAGCGTTATCGGAATCTGGCGGTTCTGGTGTCATCTCGGAGATCCTGGCTCTTCGTTAGTAGCGGACGCGCGGGTCGAGAAAGGCGTAGAGGACGTCCACGATCAGATTGGCGCTGATGATGAAGAAGGCGCCAAGCAGAACCGTGCCTTGAATCATCGGAAGGTCGGAGCCGATGATCGAGTCGTATGCGAGCCGGCCGATGCCGGGGATGTTGAACACCGTCTCGGTGAGGACGGCGCCGCCGAGCAGCGTGCCGATATCGAGCCCGGCCATCGTCACCACCGGTGTCAGTGCCGCGCGCAGGCCGTGGCGGAAGACAACGCGCCGTTCGGACAGGCCCTTCGCACGCGCCGTGCGAATGAAATCTTCGTTCATCGTCTCGATCAAGTTCCCGCGCACCATGCGCGCATAGAACGCCGTAAAGGCCGCCGCCAGGACGAACCAGGGAAGAATGAGTGACGAGAACCATGCGGCTGGATCCTGGAAGAAGGGCACGTAGCTGCCCGAGCCGCCGAACACCTTGATGACGCCGACATCCTTGGAGAAGAGGAAAAGTGCGATCAGGCCAAGCCAGTAAACGGGCGCCGAGATGGCGACGAGCGATCCGCCCATCGTCACCCGGTCGAGCCACGAGCGGCTCTTGATGGCCGAGATGATGCCGACGGGAATCCCGATCGCGACCCAGATGATCACGGCTCCGATCGCCACCGAGAAGGTAACGGGCAGGCGCCGGAAGATCTCGCCCCTGACGGGCAGGTTGGTCTTGAACGAGGTGCCGAAATCGAAGTGGACGACGAGGGCCTTCATGTATACCCAGTACTGGTAGTAGACCGGGCGATCGAGGCCGAGTTGATGCCTGATCTGCTCGATGCGCGCCGGAGTCGCATAACGCCCGGCCCTGATGGCGGCCGGGTCGCCCGCCGGCAGCAGATAGAAGATGACGAAGGTGAGTGCGCTGACGACGAGGAGCATCAGAACGCCCCAGATGAGCCGGCGCACGATGTAGCGGAACATCGACGAGAAGAGCACGCCCTTTGTCGTCCGCGCATAGCCGGCGACCGACGAGCGCAGCCCGCCCCCCGGCCTGCTCGGCCGGGGGGTGTTCGTTGCTTCGTTGTTGATCGGCTGCGACAACTTCGACTTACTTCACTGACATGAAGGCCACGTCAGGAGATCCGCCGTTCCAGAGCTGGAGGGCGGGGTCAACTCGTGACGAGAAGAGAGTCGGCCAGTCCTCCCACAGCCACGGAACAGCCGCCGCGGTCTCGGTGATCATCTTGTCGATCTGGCCCCAAGCTTGATAGCGCTTGAGCGGATCGACGATCACTTCCGCCTTGACCATTGCTGCATTGATGGCCGGATCGTTCAACTGCGGCCAGTTGGAGTTGTTCCTCGGAATGATCGCTGTCCCGTCGAAGGTCGCGTCGAGCAGGGTCTGCGGCTCGGCGAAGTCAGCTTGCCAACCAACGTTCGGACAGATGTTCGGCTCGACCTTCGGCACGTTGCAGAAGTCCGTGTACATCGTGGCGTGAGCCTGTGCGATCAGATTCACCTTGAAGCCGATCTTGCCGAGGCTGTTGATGACCACCTTGGCCGTATCGGATCCCGGCGGCACGTTGTCCGCCACCATGGTGAGCGTCGGCCCCGTGTACATACCGGACGGGAAGCCGGCCTTCTTCATCTCGGCCTTGGCCTTGGCCACATCGCCCTTGAAACCAGGAGATGGGAACGGATTGAAGCCGAATCCACCGGACTGGTCGAAGCCATGCGTACCGAAGCCTGGATCGATGAAGTGGGTCGCGATCTTCCCGGACAGAACGCCGCCGCGAGTCTTTCGCATGGCGTCCCGATCCAGGACGTAAGCCACTGCTTTACGCACGTCGATGTTGTTAAACGGTGGCTTGGACATGTTCAGCGGGATGAAGCGAGTTCCCGACACGGGCGTGAAGAAGAGCTGCTTCTTCTGGCTCGCGTTGGCCTTGATCGACTGCATCTCGGTTGCCGGAATCGGCGTATCGCCGTTCACGTCGCCCGTACCTGCCAGGATCTTCTTGGCCAATACGGTCGAGTCCTGGAAGCCTTCCGAGAAGATGACCTCGTCGGCCTTCGCCGGGCGGAAGTCGGTCTTGGAAGACCAGTTCGGGTTTCGAACGAGAGTGATCTTCTGCTTCGCCACGTAACCCACACCGGTGATCGTTCCGGCCTTGTTGGCCTTGATCATGTAAGGACCGGTGGCGATCTGATGGAAGCCGTAGTCGGACTGCTTCTTGTTGTCGAACTTGCTCGCGTACTCCTCGGGCACCGGCGCCGTCAGGGGCAGCGAGAGAGCGCCGACGAAAACGCCCGAAGGCTTGGTCAGCTTGAACACGATCGTGGACTTGTCGGGGGTCTCGATTCCCGGGATGTCGAGTCCCTTGGGCGTCGCCGGAGACGTCTTCGGAACTCCAACGAGCGTCCCGAAATACACACCCGAATACGAGTTTGGAACGCTTTGCGCAAACCCGCGTTCGATCGCGTACTTCACGTCGGCTGACGTCACCTCGCGATTCACCGGAGGAGCGAACTTGACTCCCGTCCTGAGATGAACGGTGTAAGTCTTGCCACCGTCGGAGACGGTCGGCAAGCTAGCCGCCATATCCGGTTGGTAGTCCGTACTGCCGGCCTTGTAACTGATCAGGGGTCGATCTACCGGATAGATGACCTCGTACGAGAACTGGTAGAAGGCGAGGCCTGGATCCAGATAGTCGACATCGCCGGCCGAAAGAACGGTAATCGTGTTCTTCGCTTTCGTCCCACAGCCGGTAACGGTGAACGCCAGAGCGCCTAACAAGAGCACCGTGACGACGCCGAGCGAACCAGCACGCAGCCGCCCGAAACGGCGGCGAGACTGGTTACTGCAACCGTTCATTCGATTCCTCCTTGCGGGTTGTTTTTCATGTCACTTCCACCGTCCTCGGATCGAGCGCGTCGCGAATGCCGTCCCCGAGAAGGTTGAAAGCAAGCACCGTGATCAAGAGCGCGGCGCCAGGGAAGGTGAAGTACCACCAAGCGATGTTGAAGTACTGCGTCGAGTCGGAGATCATCTGTCCCCAACTCGCCTGCTGCACGCCGACGCCCACTCCCAGATAGGAGAGCGCCGCTTCGAGCAAGATGTTCTGCGGAATCACAAGCGTTGTGTAGACGACGATCGGCGCAACGAGGTTGGGCAGAATCTCGCGGAACAGGATCGACACGTCGCCCGCACCACTCGCGCGCGCCGCCTCTACGAACTCTTTCTCGCGAAGCGACAAGACCTGACCGCGAATGATGCGGCCGATGTAGGTCCAGTTGATGATGGCGATCACCGCGACGACCGTCGGCACCCCCGGTTTGATCAATCCGTTCAGGCAGCCGTTCCCGATTGCGCAGGCTGAGGCGACGCCCATTGCCAGTAGGAGCACGGGGAAGGCCAGCATCACGTCGATGAAACGCGAGATGAGCGTGTCGGCCAGCCCTCGATAGAAACCGGCGACCATGCCCGCGATGACTCCGACGAAGACCGCGATGGCGGTGGAGAACAGCGCCACCTCCAGCGAGACGCGCGCTCCGTAGACCACGCGCGAGAAGACGTCCTCGCCGACCTTGTCGACCCCGAACAGGAAGTCCGCCGAAGGGCCGGTGACCGGCGTGCCGACGTCGTTGAGCGTATTCGGGTACTGCGCATTCGGTGGGTGACCGAGCACGTCGACGATAAAGGGAGCGAAAATCGCGACAAGAACGATCGCGACGATGACGCCGAAAGAGACGAGCGCGACCTTGTCTTCGCGGAAGCGCATCCAGAACAGCTCCCACGGCCCTCGCCCGACGATCTCCGAGAGGTCTGGAGCGCTGATCTCGTCGACGAGGTTGTCGCCGCGCTCGATCATTTCGGGCGATGTCACGTCACCCCGCCTTGCCGCCCGGCGATGCCCACGGCATTCGCCGCAGACGCTACAGAGAACTTCGGGCTCTTAGCTTTTTTCACGCGATCTTCGAAGCGGTACCGGCTCAACACCTCCCCACGGCCACCGGTTAAGCCGTGGATAAGGGGGATTCTACTGTCTTGAAGCCGACATCAAGAAACGACGATTGTCATTCCTCGATCCTCCGTCGTCGCAGAGTCCCGCGCCGAGGCCACGGCCTGCCCTTCTGGCGTCTTCGGGCGACGGGTCTGCGTCCGCCGGGCGGCCGCCTTTGCGGTGCCTAGCCCGCGAGGCTGTGTCCGCCAGGCCTCACGGCCTGCAGCGCCTGGCGCAGAAGCGCGTGCTCTTCGGCGGTGCCGGCGGTGACTCGAATCGCCGTCGGCGCGCCGAAACTGTGTAGCGGCCGAACGACTACACCCTGCGCGAGCAGCTGCTCGAAGAACGGGCGGCTGTCCAAGCCGAGATCGACGTACAGGAAGTTCGCTACCGCCGGACCGACGGTCTCCAGTCCGAAGGCTCTGAGAATGCGTCCGAGCTCGGCGACCGCGACCGTGTTGTAGGAGCGCCTGCGCTCGAGCTCGGCCTCGGCGTCGTCACCGGTCAGGCTGGCGATCGCTCCAACCTGGGCGGTCGAAGATACGTCGAAAGCCGGCCGCACCTTGGCAATCGCGGCGCAGATCTCCTTCGACGCGACCGCGTAGCCCACCCGAAGGCCGGCCAATCCGTAGATCTTGGAGAAGGATCGAAGCGTGGCGACGCGCTTGCCTCGCTTGAAGTACTCCTCGATCGCGTCGGGATAGTCGGGCTCCTCGATGTACTCGAAGTAAGCCTGATCGACGACCGTCAGTACGTGCCCGGGAACGCGCTCGAAGTAGGCGTCCAGCTCCTCGCGACCGGTCATCGTCCCGGTTGGATTGTTCGGGGTGCAGATGTAGACGATCTTCGTTCGCGGACCGACCTGCGCGAGCATCGCCTCGAGGTCGTAGCGGTGGTCTCGAAGCGGCACCGGCTTGGGAGTGGCGCCCATCTTCATCGTGCTGAGCATGTAGCTCGTGAAGGAAGGCCAGCCGAAAACCACGTCGTCGCCGGGCTCGAGCAACGCCAGCGAGAGATGGCTGATCAGACCGTCGGCGCCTGCTCCGTGCGCGATCTCGTCGAAGTCAACGCCGAGGCGCTCGGCCAGCACCGTGCGCAACTGATAGGCGCCCGAGTCGGGATAGCGGTTGAGCTCGTAGGACTGGGTCGCCAGCACTTGGCGAGCAATCGGGAAAGGGCCGAACGGTCCCTCGTTGGAGGCCAGCTTCACGACGCGGCTCACGCCCCGCTCGCGCTCGACCTCCTCGATCGGCTTGCCCGCTTCGTAGGGCTCTATCGATTCCAGGGCAGCTCGGACAAGCGGCCTGACAGTGCGGGATCGGGAGCCTCTGCGCATGCCCGTACCCTATCGGCTGCGAACGAGCTTTGCCGCTCTCAAAAACACGCGGCCGGAACCAAATATGAGATCTCCGTCGCCATGCGGACGTGAGGGCCGAGTTCCTCAGCGAGCCTTCCGTTTGCTCGCCACGTGCACGGGCCGCCCAAGAGCGACAAGGCCGGCCTCTTTTATCGCCTCGCTCAGAGTCGGATGCGCCGTCATTCCCAGCGAGAGGGTCTCGATCGTCGACTCGGCGTCGATAGCGACCCGCCCGACCTCGACCAGCTCCGTCGCGTGCGCTCCCACGACTACCAGGCCCAGCAGCTCGCCGTAGCGGCTCTCGTGAATGGTCTTCACCCAGCCTGTCGTGTCGCCCTGCATCACTGCGCGTCCATTTGCCGCCCAGGGGAAACGACCGGTTACGACCTCGTCGCCGTGACGCTCGCGCGCCTCGGCCTCCGTCAAGCCCACCGCGGCGATTTCGGGCTCGCTGTAGATCGGGCGCGGGACGGTTCGCTCGCCGACAACGGCCTCGTGCCCGGTCGCGTTCTCGGCGGCGATCTCGGCCTCGTAGAAGGCCGTGTGCGCTAGTTGCCAGTGCCCCGCCACGTCCCCAGCGGCGTAGATGTGAGCGACATTCGTGCGCCGCTTCTCGTCGGTCTGGATGCCGCGCTTCGGATCGAAGGAAACCCCGGCCGCTTCCAGCCCGATGCCCTCGACGCTCGGCGCCCGCCCGACCGAGACGAGCATCAGGTCGGTTTCGATCGTCTCGTCGCCCGCGAGCTGGACGCGGAGCGCTCCGCCCGACTCCTCGACCTTGCTGCAGGCCGTAGCGAGCCGCAGCTCGATGCCGCGGCGGCGAAAGCTCTTCGCCAGTTCCGTGGAGACGTCCTCGTCCTCCATCGGAAGCAGGCGATCGAGCAGCTCGACGATCGTCACTTTGGAGCCAAAGCGGGCAAAGATGGAAGCGAACTCGCAACCGATCACGCCGCCGCCGAGGATGAGCAGGCGCGGCGGAACCTCTGTCTGCGCGAGCAGGCCGGTCGAATCGACGCAGAGCGCGGAATCGATGCCTGGGATGGGAGGAACGACCGGGTGCGAGCCGCTGGCCACGATCGCGCTTTTGAACGAGATCTCCTCGCCGCCTTCGACGGCGATCGTGTGCGGATCCGTGAAGCGGCCGAAGCCCTTTACGCGCTCGACTCCGTTTGCTTTGAAGAGCGTCGCAACACCGCTCGTCATCCGCTCGACCGTGCTCGACTTCCAGGCGTTGGCCTGCACGAAGTCGAGACTGGCTTCGCTGATGCGGATACCGAGGTTCTCGTAGCTCTCCTCGATCTCCTTGATCGCGCGCGCCGTCGCGACCCAGGTCTTGGTGGGAATGCAGCCCACGCGCAGGCAAACCCCGCCGAGCGCCGCGTCGCTCTCGACGCAGACGACCTTCGCGCCGAGCTGTGCGGCACGGATCGCGGCCGGGTAGCCGCCCGGTCCGCCTCCAAGGACGGCGACGTCACATTCCATGGCAGTCCTTCCTTCTGCTCGCTAACCCTTCGATCCTAACCGCGGCGAAGCTGGCGCGGCCGATAACTTTGAGACCGATGCCGAGCGACCGGAAAAAGCGAGAGATGCGCATCCTCGTGCTTCAGCACATCGCCTGCGAACCGCCCGGCGAGTACGAGGACGTGTTGCGTGGGCTGGGCGCCGAGCTGGTCCGCGTCGAGCTCGACGAAGGCGAAGCGCTTCCCGACTGGCGCGACTTCGATGCGCTCGTCGCGATGGGCGGGCCGATGGACACCTTCGAGGAGGATCGCCACCCCTGGCTCGCCGGCGAGAAGCGCGCGATCGCCGAGCTCGTTTCGGAAGGAAAGCCGTTTTGGGGCGTGTGCCTTGGCGCGCAACTCCTCGCCGACGCGCTCGGGGCCCGCGTCTACACCGGGGCGGCGCCCGAGATCGGCGTTCTCCCGATAGTTCTGACCCCTTCTGCCGGCGCCGAACCGGTCACGACCGGGCTGCCCGAGACGTTGCCCGCCTTCCACTGGCACAGTTGCACCTTCGACCTGCCCTCCGGCGCGACCCTCCTGGCCTCCTCGCAGGCCTACCCGAATCAGATCTTTCGCGCCGGTCGTCGCGCCTACGGCCTGCAGTGCCATCTCGAGGTCTCGACCGAGCTCGTGAGCGAGTGGCTGGAGGTGCCCGCCTATGCCGAATCGCTGGAACGGCTGAGCGGTCCCGGCACAGCGGAGAAGATGCTCGCCGAGCTGGCCGCGAGCGAATCGTCGATCCGAGCGCTTGCGCGCACCCTGTTCGAGCGCTGGCTGGCGACGATCTAACTCCCGGCGAGTGATTCGACGAGCTGGATGCGGTTGCCGTCTGGATCGAAGACGTCGAGCAGCCTGATCTTCCCGTGTAGCTCGAGCACGGTGCCGACCTCGACTCCGGAAGCGCGTAACCGCTCGGCCTCGGCCTTGACGTCGGCGGCGTCGATCACAGCCACTCCTCCCTCTTCGGGAGCGCCCTCGGTCAGGCCGATCTCCATCGATCCGTTCCTTAGCCGTGCCCAGCACCCCTCGGCATCGTGGTAGGTCTCCTCGAACCCGAGCAGATCGACGTAGAAGAGGCGAGCCGCGGCCAGATCGCGCACTCGGTACCAGACCTTGACGCCATTCTCGGGCATTCGCTCCGGCATCAGAGCATCAGCCCCGGCTCTTCCAGAAAGCCCTTGACCGCGGCCAGGAACTCCGCCGCGACCGAGCCGTCGACGGCGCGATGATCGCAGGTGAGCGTGAGAGTGAGAACTGGCGCGATCGCGACCTCGCCCGCGCGCGCTATCGGTCGCTCGATGATCGCGCCGGCGGCGATGATCGCGACTTGGGGCGGGTTTAGCACCGCGACGAACTGCTCGACGTCGAAGGTGCCCAGGTTGGAGATGGTGAAGGTGCCTCCTTCGAGCTCCTCCAGACCGATCGTGCCGTCGAGTGTGCGCGAAACGAGATCTCTGCGGGCCTCGGCCAGCTCGGACAGGCTCCTCCGCTCACAGCCGCGCAACACGGGCACGATCAGCCCGCGATCGGTCGCCGTGGCGATTCCGATGTCCACGGAGTGATGGATCTCGATCGCGTTCGCCAGCCAGAGCGCATTTACGCCCGGGTAGCGAATGAGAGCCTGTGCGCAGGCCCTGGTCAGGAAGTCGGCGACGCTCGCAGGCCGCTCACCGGGCTCGGCCCGCTCGCGCAGGCGCGCTCGCATCTCCAGCACCTCGCTCATGTCGGCCGAGCTGGTGAGCTGGAAAGCCGGCGCCTGCCAGGCCTCGGTGAGACGGCGCGCGATTGTGCGGCGGATATTCGTCAGCGGGATTCGCTCGACCTGCCCCGGCGCCCCGGCCGCGCCGACCGCAGGGGGCGAAGGAGCAGCCATCGCGGACGCGGCGCGCTTCACGTCCTCGGCGACGACCCTTCCCTCGGGGCCGCTTCCCGCCATCCCCGCCAAATCGAGACCGCGCTCGCGCGCCAGCCGGCGCGCAAGTGGAGAGGCCTTCGTTCGCCCGTCCGGTTCGGCGCCGTCGAGCGACGCGGCGGATTGCAGCGCAGCGGGCTCGAAGGCAGGCTCCGATTTGGTCTCGGGCTCAGGCCCAGGCTCGGGCTCAGGTTCGACAGGCGTCGCCTGGGCGGCGGTCTCGGGCACCTGCTCGCCCTCCTCACCGACGTAGGCGATCGTCGTCCCGACCGGAGCCTCTCCCTCGGCCAGAACGATCCTGAGCAGCACGCCCGAAAGCGGAGACTCGACCTCTTGCGTGACCTTGTCGGTTTCGAGCTCGTAGAGAGGCTCTCCCTTCGCGACCGCCTGACCCTCGCTCTTCAGCCATTTCGTGACTACGCCGGATTCCATTCCCTGGCCCAGGCGCGGCAGCTTGATCTCGCTGGGCACGGTCACTCGCTCCCAACCGTGCGCTTGATCGCGGCGTACACCTGCTCGCGGCGCGGTATGCAGGCACGCTCGAGCGAGGGCGCGAAGGGAAGCGGAGAAAAACAGGCGCCGACCCTCTCGACCGGAGCATCTAGCCAATCGAACGCCTTCTCCTGGACCAGCGCCGCCACCTCCGCTCCGAATCCCATCCTCCGTACCGCTTCGTGTGCGACCACGCAGCGACTCGTCTTTCGCACCGATTCGAGTATCGCCTCCTCGTCGAGCGGCTGCAAGGTGCGCGGATCGACGACCTCGACCGAGATTCCGTCTTGCTCGGCCTGCTCGGCCGCCGCCAGCGCCTCGGGCACGAGCGGCCCGGTTGCGACCACGGTCACGTCCTCGCCCGCTCTGGCGATCCGAGCTTTGCCGAGCGGAATCGGCTCCAGTTCCTCGGGCAGCTCCTCGCGTTGGTTGTAGAGCTGGACGTGCTCGAAGAAGACGACGCAGTTGTCGTCGTAGATCGACGACCAGAGCAGCCCGCGCGCGTCGCGCGGCGTCGATGGGTAGACCACCTTCAGCCCGGGTACACCTACGAACCAACCCTCGGTTTGCTGCCCGTGCTGAGCCGCGGACGACCAGCCGGCGCCACCTTGCGTGCGCACGGTCAGCGGAACCTTCAGCTGGCCGCCGGACATGTAGCGCTCCTTGGCGGCGTGGTTGACGAGTTGCTCCATCGCCAGCGTGAGGAAGTCCTCGTACATGATCTCGACGATCGGGCGCATGCCCAGCATCGCCGCGCCGATTCCCGCGCCGGTCAAGGCCATCTCCGAGATCGGCGCGTTTCGCACCCGGTCCGGCCCGAACTCCTCGAGCATGCCGAGCGTGACCTTCTGCGAGCCGCCGTGCTCGGCGATGTCCTGGCCCATGACGAAGACGTCGGAGTCGCGCCTCATCGCCTGCGACATGGCGTCGCGTACGGCCTCGCGATAACTGAACCGGGTCTTGGTCTCAGGCATATACGTCCTCGAGCAGCGTCTGCGGATCGGGGTCGGTGCCGTGGCGAGCAAAATCGACGGCGTCGGCGACCGCGGCCTCGGCCTCGCGCTCCAGCTCGTCGAAGCGCTCGTCCGATAGAGCGAGCCGCTCGCGCAGCTTCGCGATCGGGTCCTGGGTCGCGCGAGTCAGCTCGTACTCTTCCTTGTCGCGATACTCCTGCTGATCGCCGACGTTGTGCGGGGCGAGCCGGTAGGTCTCGGCCAGCAGGAAGACCGGCCCCGCGGCCGAGCGCGCATGAGCGAGCGCCTCGGCGGTGGCGCGATAGACCGCTTCCACGTCCTGCCCGTCCACCTCGAGCGCGGTCATCCCGAAGGCCTGCGCCCGCTGGGTGAGATCGGTGATCGGCGAGTGCTGAGCGAGCGGCGTCGACTCGGCCCAGCGATTGTTCTCGCAGAGGAAGACAACGGGCAGCTTCCAGAGCTGAGCCAGGTTCATCGACTCGTGAAAGAGCCCCGAGGCGGTGGCGCCGTCGCCGAAGAAGGCGAGCGCGACGCGGGGCTCGGAACGCAGCGAGAAGGAGAGCGCGGCGCCGGTGGCGATGCCGAGTGCGCCGCCCACAACCGCGCTCGAGCCGAGGTTCCCGCGCTCGACGTCGTATAGGTGCATCGAGCCGCCACGCCCGCGCGAGCAGCCCTCGACCTTGCCGTAGAGCTCCGCCATGACCGCCCGAGCCGGCGTGCCCTTGGCAAGCGCATGCGCATGGGAGCGATGCGTCGAGGTGATCACGTCGCCCGGTGCGAGCGCGGCGCAGGCGCCGACTGCCACGGCCTCCTGGCCGATCGCGACGTGAACGAAGCCGGGGATCTCGGCGTCTCGGTAGCGCTCTTCGACCTGCTGCTCGAAATACCTGATCAAGAGCATCTGCTGGAGGAAGCGACCGAGCTCGCCGCTCTGAGGCGAGGTCATGAAATCGAGCTCTGTCATGCTTTCGTACTGGATATCCTGGGCGTGAGCATCTGCGCGTCTACGGGAAGTAGTGAGGAATGGAAGAGAATTCAGCAGCTAACGGTCTTTCCGAGCGTGAAGCCGGGCAAACACTGGTTGCGGCTTGGGACAAGCTGCTCGAGGGCTTGAGCGAGGACTGGAGCGACCTGCTCGTCGAGGTCGAGCTCCTCCGTGACGAGCCCTACTACTCCGCCCTGCTGCTCGCCTCGCCGCTCAATCCCGAGCGCTGCGACGGCAGAACCGCCTTCCGCTTCCGAGTCGGGCACCGTTTTGGCTATGGAGCCGCCGCTCCGATGGCCCGGCATTGCCTCGAGCTGCTCGACGAGCGCCAGGTTGAGGGGCGTCTGCGCGTGCTTGACCTGCTCTCCCAGAGACATCCGTTCGCGACGCAGGGGCCAATCTGGCGACTCCGGGGTCGTTCGCTGTGAGCGAGCCTGTCTCCTGGCTGCTGATCCGACGCGGCTGGCAGGTTCTCTCCTCGGACGGAGCCGCGGTCGGACGCATCGGAGCCGTTCGCGGCGAGCCCACCAAGGACATCTTCAACGGCATCGTCGTTCGCGCGAACTCGGCTCCGCCTCGCTACATACCGAGTGAGTACCTATCCGAGATCGTCTCCGGGCGGGTCACGGTGAAGTTGACCTCCGAGGAGCTCGAGGCGATTCCACCCGAGAAGAAACGGCCGCTCGCGCCGAGCGTTTCTCTCTCTGAGTTTCTGCGTCGCTTCGGGCTGCGCTAGCGGCGGGAGTCGGGCCGCTTGAAGATCGGGGCCGGGGTATCGGCGACGAGCGCCTCGTACGTACTCGTCTTGCGGTACGCATCGCCCCACGTCTGATGCTTGCGATAGCTGCGGAGAGTTGCGAGGTCGAACGTCGCGAGTACGACACCCTCTTCCTCTCCGGCTTCTACGAGCTTGTGCTCGATGTGGCCGTGAACGCCGTAACAGATGCCGCTGAACGCCACCGAATGCCCATTGCAGGCGTCGCGACCAGGCGAGAGAGGATCGGGGGTCGCGTAGTTGGCCATCGCGACGCCGACCATGTTCTCGAAGGCGCGCGCGCGAAACTGACCTATCCGATCATCGTCGAGCGGACAGGCATTGGGAGTGAGGATGATCTCCGCGCCGCCCAGCATCAACGCGCGCGCGGATTCCGGGAACTCGCGGTCGTAGCAGATCATCAGCCCCACGCGAACCGTCCCGTCCTTCAGCTCGAGATCGGCGACGGGGAAGTCCGAGCCGGGCTCGAGCAAAGCTTCGATGTCGAAGTCGCAGGTGTGCACCTTCGCGTAGGTGAGCACTTTCCGCCCGAGCCGGTCGATCACAGTCGCCGCGTTGCGCGGCTCTCCACGCCCGCGCTGGAGATAGGTGATGACGATCGCCATCTCCAACTCCCGGGCGAGCTCGCTGAAATGACTGACGAACGGTCCGTCGGTCTCGGTCGCCAGCGCCGCGTAGGCGCTGCGGGCATCGTCGCGATCATCCCACGACGCGTAACCGATCTGCCACATCTCGGGGAACAGTGCTAGATCGGCGCCAAGTCGTGCCGCCTCCCGGCAGGCCTTCTCTCCCTCGCACGTGGCGCGGTCGGGATCGGCGCCGGGGCTGCGGAGCTGAAGTAGCGCAACATTCAGTGAACTCATCCTCGAGAGAGACTAGCGGCCGCCTGGTTCCTGTACGCGGGCGCACCCGGTTTTTCTCACTGGGACGGGTGAAGCCTCGGACTTCTCCGGCGGGGGTAGGAAAACGAGACTGGCGCCTCATCGGAGGCGCCGACGAGGTATTCAGAAAGGCTTACCGTGAGCGATCCTATTTCGTGGCTTCTGATCGAGAAAGGCTGGCGCGTCTACGCGACCGACGGGAGCGAGCTCGGCAAGGTGGTCGACATCGACGGCGACGATGAGGTGGATATCTTCGATGGTCTGGCGGTGGATGCCGGTTTTCTCGATAAGCCGCGCTACGTGCCCGGAGAAACCGTCGCCGCGATCGAGCAAGACCACGTCACGCTACGACTGAGCCGCGAGAAGTTCGAGCAACTCGACGCTTACGAAACGCCGCCGGAGAGCATCGAGATCGAGCCTGAGGCGGCTCCGCGCTCGCAGCGATTCATCGAGTCGCTCCGTGGCGCCTTCGGTAGACGAGCCCGGCGCAGCTAGAGAGCGGCCGCAGAAGGGAGACTGCGCGGCGCGAGTCGAGCTCGCGCCGCGCAGTCTGTGATCACTAATGCAGAGCGGGGTTCGCGAGCTGCGCCAACTGCAGCGCCTGCTGCGGGAACCATACTCCTGCCGCTGGATCGACGATGCCGCCCCATTCGGGATCGGTTGTCGAGCCGGCGACGCTGCGGTTGCACGAGCCGTCCGACTCGCCCGGCACCTTTATCCAGAGATAGGCGTCGACGAGAGCATTCCCGGTATTAGTAGTCGGCGGGATGCCGACGCCACGCCCTGGCGGGTTGCACCAGTCCTGAGCGATAGCCGCGGTTGAGTACTTGCTGCTGTAGTCCCACGGGCCCTGGCCGTTACGGCCGGTGTCGATGACGAAGTGGGTCGTCCCCGGCGCCATGGTGGCGTAACGGGAGTTGATGCCCAGGACCGTCTGGTCGTCGGCGGCACCGTTCCAGCTGGTGCTCCAGACCTTGTACGGGCTGAGTGCCGTGCCCACCCAACCGGTGGCGGGTCCACCGTTCCAGTACTGGTTCGGGCAGTCGGGGAAGCCGGAACCGAGCGGTCCGACCGGGTCACCAGTCCAGCTCGGAGACGACGTCGCCGCCGTGATGCACGCGGACACCCAGGTGCCGTAGTAGACCTCGTTGGAGGTGTACTGGTAGTTGGACGCGTTGAGGTAGAAGCCGTCCGTCTGCTCCACGTCGACCTTCAGCAGCCGGAACGCCGACTCACTGACGTTCTGCCAGCCACTGTGGGTGCCGTCGAGGTAGACGGCCGTGTTCGGCAGCGCCGTGAGCACGTCCACTGCGTAGTTCAGCTGCTCGAAGCGAGCCGCTGGGGTTGCCTCCGGGCCCGATACGGTGCAGTTCTGGCTGCCGTCGAGCTCGCTGACGTAGTTGGGGATCAGGCCCAGGCCGTCCGGCTCGAGGATGACCACCGCGTCTGAGCTACCGATGCCGGCCGCGAAGCCGTCGATCCAGGCCTTGTACGCCGCGGTGCTCAGCGCTCCGCCCTTGGAGTACTGGCCACAGTCGCGGTAGGGCAGGTTGTAGGCGACGAGAACCGGCACCGCATGCTTGGCGCGTGCCTGGCGCATCGTCTTCTTGACTGGCATCGTCTTCTTGACTGCCTTTCGCACTTCTGACGGAGTGCCACCCGAGAACCAAACCGCGTGGCCCTTGCTGACCATCGTCTGGAGTAGAGCGGCGTCCTTGAAGTTGTGGTGCCTGATCAAGCTCACTATCTGCTGCGTGGCACCCGTGTCGGCTTGCGGCACGAAGAACGTGCTTTTTGAGTTACACGCCCCCGCTCCGGCCAAAACCGGCAGCAATCCCAGTGCCAGCGCGGTCAGCCCGACGAGCAAGAACGTGCGTCGTGTCTTGTGCATACGGAAGTCCCCTTTCATCCCATTCAGCCATCGTTCGCCCGGCGCGTGGCAAACGTTTGCGTTGTTCAGCGTCTCATTCTTGGCTCTTAGAGTCAAGTGGGATCCGCAAACGTTTGCGGATATCACGCTGAGAAGTAGCCGCGACCCCTGTCTGCAAGCCAAAACGCTAGCTGCGCAGCGTCGCGCCGAAGCGTTCCGCCAGAACGTGCACGACCTTCTCGCGCAGCGAGGTCGCTTCGGCATCCGAGAGCGTCCGCTCCGGCGACTGGAAGGCGACCGCGAAGGTGATCGACTTCTGGCCTTCTTCGAGCTGAGAGCCCCGATAAACGTCGCCAACTTCCATGCCGCGCAAGTCGGCCCCGGCCGCCTCGTGCGCCACGGCGATCATCTCGCCGGCGGGCACCTCTTCGGCCACGACGAAGGAAAGATCCTGCTTAACCGCCGGGAATGAGATGACGTCTTCATATACGACAACGTCCCGGGCGACCTCGGCCAAGTCCGCCAGGTCGAGCTCGAAAGCCCCCCACTCCCCTTCGGCAAGCTCGGGATGAAGCTCACCGACCCAGCCGTTTTCGCCGACCCGCGCGACCTTATGCGGATGGAGGAAGGGCAGTTGCCCGCTCGATTCGAAGCTCGGCTCGGGCGCGGCCAAAGCCCGGTAGAGCGTCTCGACAGCGCCCTTGGCGCGCGCGAAGCCGCCCCAGGTCAGGCCGGCGATCCGAACCGGTTCGTCGGGCAAGTCCTCGTCGCCGGGTAGATAGACGTGCGCGATCTCGAACAGGGCCGGCTGCTCGTTTCCGGCATCGAGGTTGTGCTCGAGCGAGCGGATCAGCCCGCCGAGGATGGTCGTACGCAGAAGCGCGTGCTCGGCCGTGAGCGGATCGGGCAGACGAATCGCCCGCGGGTCGGGATCGCTGGCGACGAGCGAGTAGGTGTAGGCCTCGACGAAGCCCATCCCGCAAAGCGCGTCCTCGATGCGGCGGCGTAGCCGTTGCTCGCGGGTCAGGCGCCCCCACATCGCGCGGCGCGCCGGCAGCGTGAACGGAACCTCGTCCAGGTGGACGCGTGCTATCTCCTCGACCAGGTCGATCTCGCGTGTCACGTCGCGGGCGCGGAAGGTCGGGACGGTCACCGTCCAATCCTTCGCCACGTCGAAGCCGAAGCGCTCGAGCAAGCCGCGCTGCTCGTCGGCGGGAATCGAGATTCCGATCAGCTCGTCGGCACGCTCGGGCCGGAAGCGCACGACCGGACGCGCGGGCAACTCGCCCTGAATGTCCGTGTGACCGACCCAGCGCGCATCCGCTAGTTGAACCATCAGCTCGGTCGCCAGCTGGGCGGCTTGCCCGGCCAGATAGGGATCGACGCCCTTCTCCCAGCGGTTCGAGCCTTCGGTTCTCAGCTTCAGTCGTTCCGAGCTGTCGAGGATGCCGATCGGCTCGAAGTTGGCCGACTCGAGCAAGATCGAGCTCGACGTATCGGCGACTTCGCTCTCCTCGCCGCCCATGATGCCGGCGATCGCCATCGGCTTCGCGGCGTCGGCGATGACCAGATCGCGTGGATCGAGCTTGCGCTCGATGCCGTCCAGCGTGCGCATCTCTTCGCCGGGGAGCGCGCGACGGACGATCAGCCTGCCGCCGGCGAGGCGCTCCAGGTCGAAGGCGTGGAGGGGGTTTCCGAGCGCCAGCATGACGTAGTTGGTGACGTCGACCACGTTCGAGATGGGCCGCATGCCGGCACCGCTCAGGCGCGCCTTCAGCCAGGGCGGCGAGTGACCTATCTTCACGTCGCGGAAGAGGCGCCCGACGTAGCGCGGACAGCCGACGAAGTCATCTACGGCAACCTGCACGGGCTCGTCGGCTACCTGCTCCGGATCGTTCCCCGGTGGTGGCGCCAACTCGAGCTTGTAGAGAGCGGCGATCTCGCGCGCCAGACCATAGACCGAGAGCAGGTCGGGCCGGTTTCCGGTCACGTCGAGCTCGAGGATCGCCTCGCCCAGCACGAAGTGGTCGGCCAGGAGCGCGCCGGGCTCCCAGTCGCCGGGCAGCAGCATGATGCCCGAGTGATCCTGGCCCAGCTCGAGCTCGCGCTCGGACATGATCATTCCTTCCGAGACGCTGCCCCGTAGCTTGACCCGCTCCAGCTTCATTCCGCCGGGAACGATCGCGCCGGGCAGCCCGACCGCGACCGTGGCGCCGGCGCCGAAGTTCCAGGCGCCGCAGACGATCTGGCGCGCCTCGCCCTCGCCCACGTCGACCTTGCAGAGCTGCAGACGATCGGCGTTCGGATGCTTTTCGGCCTCGAGCACACGCCCGACGCGGAAGTGATCGAAGTTTCCGCCGCTATCGACGACGCCGCGCCAGGAAACGCGCTCGACCTCGGCGGTCGTAACAGCCAGCCGCTCGGCCAGCTGCTCGGGCGACACCTCGACGGGTGCGTACTCACGTAGCCAGCTGAAGGGAACTTTCATCTCAGAATTGGCGCGAGAAGCGCAGGTCGTTCTCCCAAAGGAGACGAATGTCGGGGACACGGTGACGCAGCAGCGCGATTCGTTCGAGCCCGAGACCGAAGGCGAATCCCGAGACCTCCTCGGGGTCGTAGCCGACGAATTCGAGCACGTTCGGATCGACGATGCCGGAGCCGCCCATCTCGATCCAGCCGGAGTGCTTGCAGACCGGGCAGCCCGCGCCGTCGCACATGTGGCAGGAGACGTCGGGCTCGATCGAGGGCTCGGTGAAGGGGAAGAAGTGAGTGCGGAAGCGAACCTCGCGCTTCTCGCCAAAGAGAGCGCGCATCAGATGCAGCAGCGTTCCCTTGAGATCGGCCAGCGAGATGCCGCGGTCGACGGCCAGGCCCTCGACCTGGTGGAAGACGGGGCTGTGAGTGGCGTCGGGCGTGTCGCGCCGGTAGACGCGGCCGGGCGAGATCATGTAAACGGGCGGCTTTTGGGCCTCCATCACGCGGATTTGCGAGGGCGAGGTCTCCGTTCTCAGCAAGACCTGATCGGCGAGAAAGAGCGAGTGCCCGGGCGAACGGGTCGGGTGCCAGGGCGGCATGTTCAGCCCGTCGAAGTTGTAGCGAGTGGTCTCGACTTCACGGCCGTCCACGATCATGTAGCCGAGGCCGAGGAAGATGTCTTCGACCTCGCGCCTGATCTGCGTGATCAGATGCAGGTGGCCTTCGGAGAAGCGCTCGCCGGGCAGCGTTACGTCGATGCGCTCGGCCATCAGCTTGTGCTGAAGCTCGACCTGCTCGAGCGCGGAGCGCCTCTGCTCGAAAGCGGCCTCCAGGCTCTGGCGCAGGGCGTTCAGGCTGATCCCGCTTTCGCGGTCGCGCACTTCGCGCAGCGCCAGCTTGAGCTCGCTCGAGCGACCGAGGAAACGCACGCGCAGCTCTTCGATCTCTTCGAGTGAGCCGGCCTGCTCGAGCGCCTTTGCCGCCTCTTGTTCGAGTTTCTCTACGTCCATCTGCACAACCCTAGTTCTTCCATCCACCAACCGTTTCGCAACGACCTGCCTCGCCGCAGGTCTACAGACCGAGGCGGCCCCGGCTCGACGATCAAGGACAGGCGCCCCGGCTGCTCAGCACCAATCCCCGACTGCCAGCCGGGGCCTGGTAAACACGAATGCCGAGCACTTCGTCGCCACGCCGAAACGATAGCGCCATCATCCGCCCGGCGCACCTGATCTAAGCGAGAATGCCGCGATGAGCGAGCACGCCGAAGTCAGTCCGTACGACTCGATCGCCTCTCTCTACGACCGCTGGAACACGAGCGTCGTCGAGGACATCGGGTTCTACATCGAGGAGGCTGTCCGTTCGGGCGGACCGGTGCTCGAGCTCGGCGTGGGCACGGGCAGGATCGCCGTTCCGATCGCCCTGGCCGGTGTTCCGGTAATCGGAGTCGACTCCTCGGCGCCGATGCTCGAGCGCTGCCGCGAGCGAGCCCGGCTGGCCGAAGTCGGCGAGCTGCTCGATCTGCGCCTCGGCGATCTGCGCGATCCGCCCGTTGCCGAGAAAGTCCCGCTTGCCATCTCGCCGTTCCGCGCCTTTCTGCACCTCGTCTCGAACCAGGAGCGCCGCCTCGCCCTGGCGCGCATACGCGAGTTGCTTCGACCCGACGGTCGCTTCGTCTTCGACGTCTTCGCGCCGTCCGAGGAGGACATCGCCGAGACGCACGGCCGCTGGATCGAGCGCGAGCCCGAGATCTTCGAGCGTGCCGACTGGGACGCGGCGGAGCGCCGTCTCACCCTTAGCGTGCGGGCGCCGGACGGCGAGACGAGCATGGAGCTCGCCTGGCTCTCGCAACCGGAGTGGTGCGGCTTGCTCGAGCAGAGCGGATTCGCCGCCCAAGCCTGTTACGGCTGGTTCGACCGTAGCCCGTACGACGGAGGGCCCGACATGGTGTTTATCGCGTCGGCCCGTTAAGGTACGGGCGAGGTAACTCGACCCTCGACCCGCCACAGAAAGGCGCCGCAGATGCTCGCACTCTGGATCATCCTCGGGCTCGTTGCTCTAGTCCTGCTCTTTCTCGTCGTTCTCTACAACCGGCTCATCCGCCTGCGCAACGGCGCGCAGAACGCCTGGGCTCAGGTGGACGTTCAGCTCCGGCGGCGCCACGACCTGATTCCCAATCTAGTCGAGACCGTGAAGGGCTACGCGGCCCACGAGCGCGGCACCTTCGACGAGGTCACTCAGGCTCGAACCGCGGCTCAAAACGCCCAGGGGCCGGCCGCGCAGGGGCCGGCCGAGAACATCCTCAGCCAGGCGCTCGGCAAGCTCTTCGCCGTCGCCGAGGCCTACCCGCAGCTCCGCGCGACCGAGAACTTCCAGCAGCTCCAGGCCCAGTTGGCCGAGACCGAGGACAAGATCCAGGCCTCGCGCCAGGTCTACAACAACGCGGTGCTGAACTACAACAACGCGATTCAGACCGTTCCGTCGAACATCGTCGCCGGGGCGCTTGGCTTCCAGCCGCGTGAGTTCTTCGAGGTCGGTGACGAGGCCGCCCGCGAGGCGCCGCAAGTCAAGTTCTGATACTCGCTTGTCAGCGGCCGGCCGGGGTAGCGTGGTGCCCGGCTGCGGCCTGCGCCCGGCGCCGGCGTTCGTACAGGGCAATCGCCCCGGCCGCCGCGACGTTGAGCGACTCCGCAGCCGCGGCGAGCGGAATCGTCGCCAGCTCATCGCATCCGGCCGCGACCTCGTCGGGCAAGCCATCGCGCTCGGCGCCGAGCACGAAGCAGACGCTGCCCGAGAGGTCGGCTTCGGCGAGCGGCACACCGCCATGGGCAATCAGCCCTATGCGGCGCCCGGGTGCCTCGTCAAAGCCGCCAACCGGAACGCGGAAGACGGCGCCCATCGAAGCTCGTAGCGCCTTGGAGCCGGTCGGATCGGCGCAGCCCGAGGAGAGGCAGAGAAAAGCCGGGCCCAGCGCGTCTGCGCTGCGGAGAAGCGCGCCAACGTTGCCGGGATCGGCCACTCGCCAGAGCGCGAGCCCCACCTCGGCGGCGCTCGCCGGATTGAGCTGCGGCAGCCCCGGGCGGCGGAAGACGGCTATCGCCCGGGCTGGGTGAGCCAACTCGGACAGCTCGCCAAGCAGCTCGGATGCGACGAGGGTCGCCTGAGGAACCCGCTCGGCGAGCACGGGACGGCCGGCGTCCACGAGCACCTCTTCGGGCTCGAGCCCAGCCTGCAGCCCGGCGACGATCAGATCCTCGCCCTCGCAGACGAACAGGCCCAAGCGCTCCCGCTGGCTGGCGCTCTGCAACCGGCGGACGAGCCGAAGCTTGGGATTGGAAGCGGAGACGACGACATCAGACATCGTCAAGGAAACCTACTCTCGCCGCAGGTGCACGGCACGCCGCCACTTGCCCCAGGAAAATCTTTACTTGCCAGTCGCTCGTACTCAGCTCGAGAGCGCGGCCTTCGCCTGCTCGGCGATGGCTTTGAAGGCCGCCGGCTCCTTGACCGCTAGATCTGCCAGGACTTTGCGATCGAGCTCGATGTTCGCCTTCTTGCAACCGGAGATGAACTGGTTGTACGAGAGACCCTCCAGGCGCGCGGCGGCGTTGATCCTGATGATCCAAAGCCGACGGAAGTTGCGCTTACGGGTGCGGCGGTCGCGATAGGCGTAGACGAGCGAGTGGTCAACCTGCTCCTTGGCGTACTTGTAGCTCGACTTCTTGATGCCGAAGTAGCCGCGAGCCTGCTCGAGGACCTTGCGTCGCTTTTTGCGCGCGTGTACGGAACGCTTAACACGTGGCATAGGGCTCTACCTCACCTTCCAAGCATTTTCTTGACGACGGGCGCCTGCGAGGGTCCGAGGACCTCAGGCTTGCGAAAGCCGCGCTTGCGCTTCTGAGTCTTCTTGCCGAGGATGTGGCTGCGCATCGCACGACGGCGCACGACCTTACCCGTCGCGCTGATCTTGAACGTTTTCTTGGCACCGCTGTGGGTCTTCTGTTTGGGCATCTCTCTCCTCGAAACTTCGCGCCGGCGCCTCAGGCGCCATCGGCTTCCTCGGCTACCGCTTGCTCGCTGGTCACCGGACTCTTCTTCGCCTCGGGCTCGGCCTTCGCTTTCTCTCCGGCGCTCTTGCTGATCGTCGCCTCGGGCTCGGTCTTCACCTCGGACTCGGCCTTCACTTCGGGCACGACCTTCGTTTTTTCTCCGGCGCTCTTGGTCGGTGCGAGCACCATGGTCATGTTCCGGCCCTCCAGCAGCGGCTGAGACTCGATCATCCCAATCTCCTGCACGTCCTCGGCGAGTCGCATGAGAAGGTCTCGTCCTCGCTCCGGATGCGTTGTCTCGCGCCCGCGGAACATGATCGTAACCTTGACCTTCGCCCTCTGGCCGAGGAAGCGAACGACGTGCCCCTTCTTGGTCTCGTAGTCGTGCACGCCGATCTTCGGCCGCAGCTTTATCTCCTTGATGTGAATCTGTTGCTGGTGCTTGCGAGCCAGCTTTGCCTTCTGCTCCTCGCCGTAGCGGTACTTGCCGTAGTCCATCACCCGGCACACGGGCGGGTCGGCCGTCGCGGCGATCTCGACCAGGTCGAGATTCTTGGCGTAAGCGTATTCACGCGCCTCATCGGTCGTCTTGATTCCGATTTGGGAGCCGTCCGTATCGATCAGACGGACGCGCGGAGCACGGATGCCGTCGTTGATACGAGCATGCGGAACCGACGGGCGAGCGGGCTCATAACGTCGCCGAGGTCTCAATTGGCGCTCACCAAGCTAGGGCTTCCTCCTCTTTCAGAACGACAAAACCGCTGCAGGCAGCGGCTCCGTTCTTTCACCAAACACCTTGGTTTAACCCCCGCTAGCTCTGGGCCACGGAGGTGAGGGAACGGATGTGCCCCTACTTGCAGGCCGTAAATGTAGCCGATCCGACGTCACTGCGCGCGAGTGCGCCCCGGCGGGCCTCAGGCGCCCGGCATCGCGGTGAGCAAAGTCAGCTCGATTACGAGATCCTTCAGGCTCTTGTGAGACTGGGCGCCGCCGCGCTCGCGCACGGCCAGATCGTCGGCGGATTCCTTGTCGCCGTACACGATCAAGCGCGGAATCTTCTCCAGCTCGGCGTCGCGGATGCGCTTTCCCACCGACTCGTTGCGATCGTCGAGCTCGACGCGGAAGCCAGCGCCGCGCAGACCTTCCACGATCAAGCGGGATGCTTCGGCATGCCCCTCCCCAACCGGCAGCACGCGAACCTGCACCGGCGCCAGCCAGAGCGGAAGATCGCCGCCGGTGTGCTCGAGCAAGATGCCGATGAAGCGCTCGAAGGATCCGAGCAGGGCTCGGTGGATGACATAGACGGGGTGCTCGCGGTTGTCGGGGCCGACGTAAGTGAGATCGAAACGGGCCGGCATCTGGGCATCGAGCTGGATCGTCCCCATCTGCCAGGAGCGCCCGAGCGCGTCGGTGATGTGCAGGTCGATCTTGGGCCCGTAGAACGATCCCTCGCCGGCGCCGAGAGCGTACGGAATGGCGTGCCGGTCGAGCGCCGAACTCAGCTCGCTCTCGGTGAAGTCCCACTCCTCGTCCGAGCCGAGCTTGTTCTCGGGACGCGTCGACAGCTCGGCCCGCGGCTCGATCCCGAACAGGCCGTAGACATAACGCAGGTAGGCAAAACAGCCGTCGAGCTCGGCCGCGATCTGCTCCTTGCTGCAGAAGATGTGCGCATCGTCCTGGGTGACGTAGCGGACGCGCGTGAGCCCGTGCAGGGCGCCCGCGAGCTCGTTGCGGTGCAGCGGCGCACCCTCGGCGTAACGCAGCGGCAGGTCGCGGTAGCTGCGCAGCTTGCTACCGAAGAGCAGCATGTGACCGGGACAGTTCATCGGCTTGATGCCGTAAACGTGATCCTCGCCCACGGGGATCAGGAACATGTTCTCGCGGAACTTCTCCCAGTGGCCGGAGGTGACCCAGAGCGCCTTGTCGTAGATCAGCGGCGTCTTCACCTCGGAGTAGCCGCGACGGGCGTTCTCGCGCAGGCGCAGCGCCTCGAGCTGGTTGAAGATCGTCATCCCCTTGGGGTGCCAGAAAGGCGAGCCGGGCGAGTGCTCGTCAAAGTGGAAGAGATCAAGCTGGGTGCCGAGCCGGCGGTGGTCGCGCCGCTTTGCCTCCTCGAGCCGCTCGAGATGGGTGTCGAGATCTTTCTTCGAGAAGAAGGCCGTGCCATAGATCCGAGTCAGCTGCTTGTTGGCCGAATCGCCGCGCCAGTAGGCGCCGGCGAGCCCGGTCAGCTTGATCGCTTTGATCGGCTTCGAATCGATCAGGTGCGGGCCGCGGCAGAGATCGGTGAAGTCGCCCTGCGTATATAGAGAGATCGTTCCTTCGGCATCGTCCACGAGCTCGACCTTGTAGGGCTCGCCCTCGGCCAGAAAGCGCTCGCGCGCCTGCTCGCGCCCCAACTCCTCGCGCCGCCACTGCCGCCCTTCCGAGATCTCGCGCCCGATCTCCTGCTCGATGCGGGCCAGGTCGTCCTCGGCGATCGGCTGCGGAAAGTCGAAGTCGTAATAGAAACCGTTCTCGATCGCCGGTCCGATCGCCACCTTGACGCCCGGGTAGAGGCGGCGCACGGCCTCGGCCAACAAGTGCGCCGCGGAGTGCCTGAGCACCGTCAGCGCGCCCGGATCGTCGCCGCTCTTCGTAGTCAAGATCTCGATCTGCTGCCCGTCCGCGAGCGGTAGACGCAGGTCTCGTAGCTCGCCGCCCACGCGAACGCCGACAGCCTGCTCGGCGAGCCGCGGTCCGATCGCTCGCGCGGCGTCCAGCCCGCTCGCCCCTTCGGGCAGCTCGAGCGGTGATCCATCGGGAAGCTGTACGCGCATGGACGAGAAGAATACTCAGCTGACGGCGGCGGAGAATCGGCGGGATAGAAAATCGCCCAGGATGGGTACCGGACGGATGTGCCGATCATGGGACCGATCGTTCGAATTGATCGCCTGGCCGAGAGAGAGTTGCTGATTTCGGTCAGCGGCGAACTCGACCTGCACTCGGTGGGTGGGCTTCAGGACGCCCTCGACGAGGCCATATCCGAGACCGGCGAGATGGTCGTGGTCGACCTCGGCGAGGTTGACCTGATCGACTCGATCGCGCTGGGAGCGCTGGCCCGAGCCTCCAGGCGCCTACGCGAGTCGAGCGGCGCACTCGGTGTGGTCGCCTCGAACGCCGATGTGGTGCGAGCCTTCGAGATCACCAGCCTCGACCGGGTCATCCCGATGGCCTCTACGACGGCCGAGGTGCTGCAGCGCCTGCGGGCTTCCAGCCTCTAGTCGGCTTTCTGCTCGGCGCCGAGGCCTTGCAGGTAAATGCACCCGAAGGAGGTCGGGACGTAGCGGGCTCGCCAGTATGCGAAGGGGTCGTCGTAGACGCGCTCGACCACTGCAAAGCGCTCGACGGTTCCGATCTCGTCCTCCTGCGCCAGGCGGCCGCGCTCGAGCAACTCTCGCACGCTGCGCCTGTCCTGATCCTTCCCCAACCGGCGCGCCAGTTCGTCGATCGCCACGCCGCCCGGGCGTTCCACGGCGAGCGCGATCAACTCACGCAGCACCACGAGCAGCTCCCGCTCGGCCTCGACATCGTGCGCGACGGTGTTTTCGATAATCGACTTTGAATCGAGGTTCACGGCATTCCTCGCTCTCGCCGGACGGTGGGGTTCTCTTTCCTCCATCGGCAGACGTGAGTGCTCTCCTGAGCTTCATATCGAGTGATCAGGCCTCCAGCCCGCGTCACAACCCGCGCTGCACGAGGCAAATCGGCTCGACGCTGGGCGGTTTTGCGCAGCGCCTAGAATGGAATAGGAGCTAGCGATGCGATCACCCACGCCCCTCTCTTTGCTCGGCGCCGGCCTCGTCGCGATCGTCATCGCCGTTCTCGCGGCGCAGACGGCAACGAGCTCGCGGGCCGCCGCGCCCACCTGCACCGCCTCCCAGCTGAAGGGGAAGCTACTCGACTCACAAGGAGCCGCCGGAACGATTCTCTTCAGCGTCACGCTCGAGAACCGGGGCGACGTCTGCTCGCTCAAGGGTTTTCCGGGGCTGCGAATCATGGCTGCGCACCGACTGCTTCCGACCCTCGTCGTACACGGTGGGCTGGCGGTCTTGAACTCAACTCCGAAGCGCGTACGACTGAAGCACCTTGGTCGCGCCAGCGTTCTCATCTCCTACAGCGACGTGCCGGTCGGTAGCGAGATCTCCTGCCCGGTGGGGAAGGCGCTTCGACTGCGACCGCCGGGCGCGAGCGGCCCACTGACTGTCCGCGTGAGCACGAACGCCTGTGGCCGCGGCACGCTGCACGAGTCGCCCGTGCTGGCCGGCGTACGGCACGCGGCCTGACAAGCGGCGTAGTCGCCGGCGCGTTGCTCGCGGGCCGACGAGAGCCGGTAGCGTTCGCGTGGCTCCGATCAGCCGGCCGCGGGAAAGCGCTTTCGCCCCGCAAAACGGGTTGCTGTTTGCTTTCCCTCCCGTCCACGTAGGAGAATGCCCCTCGTTGAGACTCCGGGCGTCGTGGCCAATCGCAAGAACTGCAGGCGCAGACAGCGCTCTACCGCCCCTGCGGCCGGATCGTCATCAAGCGACGTCCTCGAGAAAGGAATCCGAGTAATCATGCGCACACGCACGCTTTTCGCCCTGTTGGGGGCGATGCTCGTCACCGTGCTGATCGTCGGGGCCACGACCGGCTGCGGCAGCAGCTCGAAGAGCAAGCAGATCACGATCAAGGTCTTCCCGGCCGACACGAACGCCGCCATCGCCCTGCAGACCGGCAAGGTCGACGCTTATGCAGCCGACGCCACCCCTGTCCTCTACTACATGAAGAAGAACCCCGGCAAGTACGAGATCGCCGGAAAGCAGCTCGCAACCACGCCCGAAGGCATCGCCACCCGCAAGGGCGATCCGCTCGGCAACAGCTTCAAGCAGGCGATAGCGAAGCTCTACGCGACCGGTGAGATGCAGAAGATCCTCGGCCGTTGGGGCCTCAGCCAATTCGCTCTCGCGAATCCGCCGGCTGCTCCGGCGTCGCTGACTGCTCCCAACATCAGCGGCGGCACGATCAAGTTCTGCAGCGACACCACCTATCCGCCCATGGAGTCGATAGTGAACGGCAAGACCGTCGGCGCCGACATCGACATCGCCAACGCGCTCGTCAAGCTCTGGGGGAAGAAGGCCGAGTTCCAGACGACCGGCTTCGACGTGCTCATCCCCGCGCTCCAGGCGAAGAAGTGCGACGCGATCATCAGCGCCCTCTCGGATACGCCGGAGCGTGCCAAGGAGGTCGACTTCTCCGACTACGTCTCCGTCGGAACGCTGATCATGGTCAAGAAGGGCAACCCGGCCGGAATCACCGATCTGGCCTCCCTGAGCGGTAAGGTCGTCGCGGTTCAGGCCGCCACGACCCAGAAGGCCATGCTCGACGCCGAGAACGCGAAGCTAGCGAAGAAATAGGAGCCTGCTGATTACTCTCGGCCTGGTCAACTGGCACCTCGTCTGGACGCGCATCGGCGATCCGGACGGCGTGTTCGTTCATGCACTCTGGGCGACGGTCTACATCTCGATCGTCGCCCAGGTGCTGGGCATCATCCTGGGCCTGATCGCGGCTCTCATGCGGATGTCGAACTTCAGGCCGCTGCGGTTCCTCTCGGGCGCCTACGTGCTCGTGTTTCGCGGTACGCCGGTACTCGTCCAGATCATGTTCATCTGGCTCATCATCCCGGGGCGCACAGTCGGCTTCGGAGCCTTCACTCTCAAGCAGGAAGTGTTCGCGGGCATCCTCGCCCTGGGCGTCAACGAGGGCGCCTACATGCGCGAGATCATCCGAGCCGGGATCGACTCCATCGACAAGGGACAGATGGAGGCCGGGAAGTCGCTCGGGATGCGCTACGGCGCGATCATGCGGAGGATCGTCCTGCCGCAGGCCGCACGCGTGATCGTGCCGCCGCTCGGCAACGAGTTCAACAACATGATGAAGACGAGCTCACTCGTTTACATCATCGGCGTCTACGAGCTCTTCAGCGACGCCGAACAGGTCTTCTCTAGCTCGGGGAACGTCGCGCCCTTTATCGCGGTCGCTTTCTGGTATCTCGTTCTCACCTCGATCTGGAGCATCGTCCAGGCTTCGATCGAACGCAGGCTTGCCGTCAGTGAGCATGGCGACGAGCTGTCGCTGCGTGAGCGCGCTGTTGCGGTTTGGACCGAGGGTGGCGGAGTCTCTCGTCTCGGAGACTGGCCATTCGGCGCCGGCGGACGTTGGCGAGGACGATCATGACGTCCAGTCTGGAGGGTCTCGTGTTGCGGGCGACCGAGGTGCACAAGCACTTCGGCCGATTGCACATTCTCAAGGGGGTGTCACTCGACGTCAGGCCGCGGGAAACCGTTTGCATCATCGGTACGTCCGGCTCTGGCAAGACGACCTTCCTGCGCTGCATCAACCATCTCGAGAAGATCGACGGCGGCTCGATCGAGGTCAACGGGCATCCGATCGGCTACCGGATGAAGAACGGCAGGCTGGTCGAGGACTCCGAACGGAACATCTCCCGCCAGCGCACCGAGATCGGCTTCGTCTTCCAGCGCTTCAACCTCTTTCCGCACAAGACGGCGCTCGAGAACGTAACCGAGGCGCCGATTCAGGTCCGCGGCGTCTCCAAGCAAGAGGCCATCAGCGACGCCGAGAAGTTACTCGCGCGCGTCGGCTTGGCGGACAAGAAGGACACCTACCCGGGCAAGCTCTCGGGCGGGCAGCAGCAGCGAGTGGCGATCGCCCGAGCGTTGGCGATGAAGCCGGCGCTGATGCTGTTCGACGAGCCCACCAGCGCGCTCGATCCCGAGGTCACCGGCGAGGTGCTGGACGTGATGGAGGAGCTGGCGCACGAGGGCACGACGATGATCGTCGTCACGCACGAGATGGGCTTTGCCAAGCGCGCCGCCGACCGCGTTGTGATGATGGACGAGGGCGTGATCATTGAGGAGGGCTCGCCCGAGCACTTCTTCGAGTCGCCGACGCACGAGCGCACCAAGGCTTTCCTTTCCAAGATCCTCTGAGTGCTCGCGCCTCCGAGCGCTGCTCCGGCGAAACTTGACCAGCCGATCGCCTGCTTACGATTGCGCAGGCGGTGCAGCCGTTGTGCCGCGATCCACGACAAGGAGGAATCTATGGCCGAGGCGACAGAAGAGCGAGGATTCTCGCGGGTCGCCGACCCCGCGCCGCTAGGTCTGGCGGCGTTCGCGCTCACTACCTTCATGCTGAGCGGACACAACGCGACCTTTATCCCCGACGGGATCTGGATTGGGCTGGCGATCTCCTACGGAGGCGTGATCCAGCTTTTGGCCGGAATGTGGGAGTTCCGGAATCGCAACGTCTTTGGCGCGACGGCCTTCTCGAGCTACGGGGGCTTCTGGCTCTCGCTCGGGATCTTCGTCTTGATAATCAACACCCAGACCACGTTCTACTCAGCCTTCCAGAACAAGACCCAGGTAAACAGCGCGCTGGCTTGGTTCCTGATCGCGTTCGCGATCTTCAACACCTACATGGTGCTCTGGGCGGCCCGGGTGAGCCTGGCGACGTTGGCCGTGTTCCTGACGCTCGAGGTCACCGAGATTTTGCTGGCGGTCGGCTTTCTCCTCGTCGCTCACGGCCGCACAGACTTCTGGCTCCACGCCGGCGGCTGGGCGGGCATCGTCACCGCTGCGGTCGCCTGGTACGCCTCGGCGGCAGGAGTGGTCAACGGGATGGGGTCGAAGCGCGTACTCCCGGTGGGGAAAGGGCTCTGGGGCGACTAGCCCCGCGGCTCGATTCACGCCGGCTGTAGCAAGCGGCGACTCACGTATCGACGCGAAAGAGCGGGGCGGCCGGACCGCCCCGCTCTCTTTGGCGCGACTCTTCGCGTCGCTACTTCTTGAGCGTTCCGATGAGAGAAGCCGTATACGAGCCGGCTCCACAGTTCGACGCACTCTTCTTGGCGCTGGCGACCTTGAGCGTTCCCGCCCATTTGGTCACCCGCCACTTACCCTTGACCCAGCCGCTCTTCTGAACCCTCATGCTGAACGTCTCGGTCGTAGGAGTGTTGGCCGAGCTGCTGCATGAGACCGTCTTGCCGCTGCGAGCCTTATAGGAGACCTTGCCCGCGCGGGACAGCTTGTAGCGACCCTGTCCCTTCACGCTCACCTTGGTGGCGCAGTTCTTCTTCGAGCAGCTCTTCTGGAAGCTCCAGGCCTTCGTGCCGGTCTTCTTCTGGTTCAGATGGCCGCTCGCCTTGATGACGTGGTACTTGACCGTATAGACGCCAACCAGATCGGCATTCGCGACGGCGAGCGGGAAGCCGTAGGAGCCGGAGTCGGGAGCGCGGTCGGAGGCCGGGGCCTTTGTGAGATCCACCCAGCCGGAGTCGGAGAAGCTGACGTCCGTCGCCGCGTAGACGGCGAAGTTGAAGGTCGCCGGGCTGCCGATCAGCGAGGAGTCGAGCGAGAGCTCGAGCCCCTTCGTATACCACCAGTCGAGCGAGCCGCCTTCGACCGCTTTCCAGCTGTCGCCGTCCCACTCGAGCAGGGCGGCCTTCGGCTGGTAGCACAGAGAGCGAAGAATACTTTTCGCGCTCATGGGCACCGACGCCGTCTCGAAGGAGACGCGCTGCGCCTGCACCATGTAGTCGTAACCACTCGCATCGCCGGTGGCCGGGTTGCTGTCGGAGTCGATCAGGATTCGCATCAGCATGTCCTCGCCGAACTCCTCGGTGCCCGGAATCGAAATCGCGAACTTGAGCAGGTTGCCCTTCCACTTCGTGACTGCGACACCGGTGATGTCCGGCGCACCCTCGGCACTACCGTCCCCGGCGGGGTCGCTGTACGCGCTCCACTGGAACGGCTGATATGTCCACGAGCCGGTATCGGGCGCCCAGTCAAACGACGCGCTCGAGATGTCGGGCCAGCCGGATGAGTCGAAGCTGACGTTCGAGGCCGCGTAGACCGCGAAATTGAAGGTCAGCGCCTTTCCGGTCTCGGAGGCGTTCAGCGTTACGGTGAGGCTACTGTCGCCGTACCACGAGCTGAGCGTCTCGGTGTCTTGCGCAACCCAGGCCGTCCCGTTCCAGGCAAAGAGCGTCGAGACAGGCTGATCCTTGCACTTGGCCTTCAGCCCACTGTCCGACAGGCCGCCGGCCGGCACAGTCTGGATCATGTACTCGTAGCCCTTCTCGCTTCCGGTCGCGGTGTTCTTGTCGGAGTCGATATATGTCCTGACGAGCATGCCAGGGCTGAACTCGTCCACACCGGGAAGCGCGATCACGAACGTCGTCGCGCCGCCTTCGTAGGACGTCACGGTGACGTCTGAGATGTCGGGCGCGCCTGCACCCGAGCCGTCACCGGTTGGATCGGTGAAGGTAGTGGTGCCGAGAACGGTTTCGCACTTGCTCGTTGCACCCGCGCCGGAAGACAGGACGGCAAGCGCGACCGCGGCGACGAGGGCGCAGAGAAGCGTGTAAGTGCGTCTCCTGGCGCCGATTTCCTTGAACCTCATACCGAACCTCCTGTTGATCTCGTCACTCCAGATCGCCGATCCGGCCGGCGCAGAGGCCGATATATGCGCATGCGATCGTGGGAGTCATTTCGAGTGACTCCAACCCATACCGCGTTCGAGAAGCGAGCCTCCCCCATAACTTGGTTTTAAGTGCGTGTCTCTACCCCGTCAAGTAACCGAAATAGCTAGCCGGTCTCACCCTCTTTACCGGGCTATTCACAGCTTCGACCCCACTCACGCGCCGCTAGATCACTAATAACGTTGAGCTCGATATTCACAGCTAGGCGAGCATTTCAGTAGATACGCGTCTCGCCCTCCCGGGAACACGCTTTCAGGCCGTACGCGAGAAGGCGCCGGATCGGCACGGCCGGGGTTGCCGGTATCCGGTCACGGGTAGAAACTCCCTGGACTATCGAGTCGAGACCGGAGGAGGTCCGCGAATGAGTCAGACAGCCAGCGCGCTCCTGATCGTCGCCTCTGTTGCGGCGTTCTTCCTCGCCTCCGCAATCTGGATGCTCTTTCTCGACAGCCACGTCGATGTCGGCGGCCGCATCCTCCTCTCCGAGAAGGGTCTCGATCCGGCGCGCCGCCTTCGTATCGAGGGCGAGCTCTCGCCAGTCCCGCACGGGCACCACGTCTGGCTCGCCTTCGAGATACGCGACCTGCTCTTCCCGGTCGAGCCCGAGCTGCATGCGAGTGGCGGGCGCTTCTCGCAAGAAATCGGGCTGGAGACTCCCGATGAGGCGTATTCGCTGGCGCTGGTGCTGGTTGGGGCGAAGGGACAGCGGGCGATCGAGTACTGGTTGCTGGAGGGCAGCCTGGGCGAGGGATTCCCGGGGTTCGATCGTATTCCGGGCGCCAGCGAGCTCGATCGCGTGCCGGGCCCTCTGCTCGGGCGCGATTCCAAGGATGCGCGTGTGGAAACTCGCCTGGTTCCGCCTTCTTGAGAACCAGCTTCGGAGTTGCCGCGATCTTTCCGTCTACGTGAGCGAAAGCGGCGGGCTCACGTACTGCTGGATCGGGCCGGGGCTGGTGCTGGCGACCAACCGTACGCGCAGGTGATATCCGCTACCGGCACTGAGAGGCGCACCTGCAGACAGGGTCAGCTTGCTGGTCACGTCGGCTTGCAAGATCCCACGCGTGGCTCTGACGGGCTTACCATCGGCGCGCTCCAGGGTGATCAGGTAGGCGCAGTCGCGCGTGCACGCAAGCAGTACCCAGGGCGGGGATTGACTCGAGAAACTGAGCGGGAAGACGAGGGTCTTGGTGGCCACACTCGCCTGAAGGCCGGGGCAGACGTCGAGCGTACCCCGCTCGGCCAGAGCGGCCGACTTGGCGACGTCGCTCGCGCTGGTCTTGGCGGTTCCGTCGGCGTAGTAGAGCCCGGATTGGTCGCCTGGCACCGCACCGCTGCCGGCTTTGTCCACGAGCCGGTTGAGCAGCACTCCCGAGACGTTCGGCATGCAGACGGTGCTCTGCAGAACCTGTTTGTACGCGTTTCTCTGAACGCTCTCGCTGACTCCTGCCACGGGGCCGGGCGGCGTCGGGTACACGCTCGCTTTCTCGGCCGGTATGGTCGTTGCCGCGGCGATTCCGTCCACGAGTATCGGCAGCGTCAAGCCTTTCTGAGACGAGTCGGAGAACGCCTTGTCGAGCGCCGCCACGAGTTGTGGGTAGTTCTTGATCGTCCAGACGTTCTTGGCGGCTTCCGGCGCGGGCTTGAACGCCAGCTCGTCCATGCTCGGCTGCGTGCGACCCAGTTCATCGATAGCTTGCGCCAGTGTCATGAGGGTCGTATTCGGAGATACCGCACCGTCCAGCTCTCCGGCCACTACGAGCGCCGGCGCCTTGGCTTTCGCGGCGTCGCGAAGCGCGGCCAGCGCAGCCGCATAAGCGGGCGCGCTCTTGAGCGTCGGAGCCGGTCCCAGGATCAGCTCGTTGATACCCGGAACCTGCGTGACGAGGGAGCTTGCGAACGCCGCCAGCTGAGCGCGACCGGTGGCGTCGGCAGGCGGAGACACCGTCGCCAGCTCGACGATCAGGCGCTCCGTAGCGGGAATCGCGCTCAGATCGCCGACCGTGCCTACATCGGGTGCTAAGGCGCCGGGGCTCCAGTTGACGATCAGGCGGACGGTGTTGAGACTCGCGCTCGTGGCGAGAGAAGCTTGAGCGGCGTTGTCCAGACCGGCGCCGACGCTGAAGGAAGCCGGACCGGTCGAAGGTGTCGCCGCCGCCACGGCGGTCGCTCGCGAAACAACACCGGCTTCGGCCGCATCCAAGACCGGCTTCGTCTGCGACACGGCCGAGCTCACCACCGTCCAATTCGCCGCCGGGACGACCCGTACGATCGGAAGGCCCGTGAAAGATGAGCTGTTTCCGGCCCAATCGCGTGCCTTGACGGTGACGGAATAGGCGCCGGCTCGACCGGGCAGCTTCCAACCGAGGTTGTACCAACCGCCGTAGAGCGTCAGGCGCTTCGCCCGGCCCGCCGCCGACTTCATCTCTACTGAGGCCGGCTTCGAAAGCCAGAATCGAACCGTTCCGGCGTTGCCATTAGCGAGCTTGAAGGCCGGAGGTTGCTTCGTGTAGCCGGCGAGCCTGGTAGTAGCTTCGGAGAGCCTGGGATCTGACGATCCGAGTTTTCTCAGCAACTGCGCGACGTACTTCTGATAGTCGAGCGTGGACGGCGTTCTAGGCAGCGAGTAATACGTCCAATAACCGGTGTCGAAGCGGTGCAGGTCGGTGGCCGCGGCTTGTTCCATCTCCGTGGAGAGCGTCGCCGCGTCGCCGTCGGCACTAGCGTTGGCGTAGTCGCGAAGCGAAATCAGCGCTTGCAGCTGGGCGTTTAGCACGACGAGATTGTTGAAGCCGTAGAGTCTTATCCAGGGGCCCGAGGAGCGCTGCAGCGTGAGTCGGCCGGGAATCGTGCGAAAAGCAGCCTGGGCCGTAGCCATCAGCTTCGCCGAGTCGGCTTCGACTACTCGCGCGGCGTTCGCGAATGCCTGAGCAGCGACCGCCTGCGCCATTCCCGACAGCCAGGGCCCCCGCCCGCCCGAATAATCGAAGTAGTACTCCCAACCAAGGCCGCCGCCGGGCTCGTTCACGCCCCGTTCGACCAGGGCCTGCTCCAGGCGCTGCGCCGACTCAATCGATCCTCCGGTGACCTTCGCGTTCAGCGCTCCGAAATTGGCTAGCGGGTGAAACTCGAAGCCAACACCGCTCATGTAGCGGTAGACGACACCGTCGGCGTCGGTGATATCGGTGTGTCTTGCGGGCGCTCCATGCTTGGCGAAGTAGTCGTTGTTGATCTCAAGCTGCCCCAGCACGGCGGTGGCGCGGGCCCGGGTCAGCTTCGACGCCACCCGTGCCACCTGGTGCAGGTTCGCCGCAATGGGAGCCCGCCGCGATTGCGGTAACCCGCGAATGAGCTTCGCCGCACGGTTCACCGCGCCTCGGTAGCGAGCGGCATCGGCTCGTTCGATCCAGCCTTTTGCGACTCCTCGCTTGATGCCGGCGAGTGCAGCTTTCTGATCGGGGAGAGCCGTACGAGCGGGCGCCGAGCCCACGAAAACGACCATGCCTACTAACGCTACGGCGGCGCCTAGCGAAAACCTCATACTGAAAACGACGTCCCTTCAGGTGAGTTGTTTGCCACGAAAGAATTCGCCTTGATCACCGCGCTCCCCTTCCCTCGGCGTTCCGGCACGCAACGGCAGCGTAGCCCCGCGAAGCCCTACGGAAGCGGCTGAAGCGGTTGCCAGTCCGGCTGATCGCTCGAGCCGGGACCGGCGTTGAGCGTCATCGGCGCCGTCCCGTCGGAGTTCATGACGTGGAGGTCAGCCAAGTCGCTGCCGAATTGCTTGGAGAAAACGATCCGCGATCCGTCGGGCGACCAGGCAAGCGTTGCGTTCGCCGCGGGGCCTAGCGGGCGCGGATTGCTCCCATCGCTGCCGGAGATGACAATCGACTGATCGCAGGCAAAGGCGATCAGGCTTCCGTCAGGCGCCCAGGTGGGAGAGCTGGCTCCGATTGAGCCGCAACCCAGGGTCAGCGGCTCGAGCGGGCCGATCTTCGGCTTGAGAGACCTGGTCTGCAGCTCGACCACGAAGATGCTTCGGATGCCGTCGGTGTCCGTGGCGGAAAAGGCGATAGAGCTCTCGTTCTTCGCGTTGACCGTCCAGGCGGGCTCGGAGAAGCTCGTGTACTTCGTCGGGCTGGTCGGGTCGAACTTGAGGCCGAGCGGCGTTGGGTCGGTTCCGTCGTTGTTCGCTATCACCAGGTCGAGCCCGGACGCGACGACGAGGTGCTCGCCGTCGGGGCTCCAGGCGGGATCGGCGCCCCGAAGCCCGGTCGAGCGCGGAACCTCTCCGTTCTCGTCAACCAGATAGACGACTCCGTCGCGTGTGAACGCCAACTCGCTACCGTCGGGCGACCAGGCTGGGCTGGCATCGAGCCGGGGTCGCAACAACCAGCGCGTGTGCTTCCCGTCCAGGCTTGTCTGCAGGACGAAACCGCTCCAACGAGCCGTTCGTCGGGTGTAGACGATCCCGTTTGTCCCCTTTTCCCAGCTCGGTTGTACGCCCTTGGCGGCGACGAGACGCAGCTTCTTTCCGTCGTTCCTCATCGCATAGACGCCCTTACCGGCGGTAAAAGCGATCCAGCGACCGCCCGGCGACGAGGTGGGCTGAACCTCGTTGACGTTCGGAGTCGCGGTTAGGCGCTTGCGCCCAGATCCGTCAGCGCGCATCACGAAGACGTCGTTCACCGTGGCGCTGCGAGGCACTGCTACGAATAGGAGCTTGCGGCCGTCCGGCGACCATGACGGCTGGTTTCCCGACCCGACTCGGCGCTCCTTGCCTTTCGACGGATTCACAATCCAGATGCTTCCGCCGCGATCGAAGGCGATCAACCCCCGCTTCGACCAGCTCGGCGCCGCGCCGCTGAAGTCGGCGTTCGTGATCTCCCGGGCATCGCTTCGGTCGGCGTTTACCACCCAGAGGCTGCCGTTTCGGTAATACGCAATCTTCTTTCCGTTCGGCGACCAGGTCGATGCGAAGGGCCGATTCGAGGTGTCCTCGATAAAGCGCCCGACGTGATTGCCGTCCGAGTCCATCGTCCAGAACTCGTAGCTAACGGTCAACTTCGTCGAGATCCGCACCGAGAAGAGGATCTTTTTCCCGTCTGGCGAGGCGACCGCGTACCCCCCCTGCGGATTGTTGACGACCAGCTTCTGGACGTTCGAGCCATCCGGATCCATCACGAAGATCGAGGGCGTCCCGTTGCGGTCGTTGATGAAGGCGATCCGGCCGTCGTTCCCGGGGAAGGCGCCGCGTGCGCTTCCGGTGCAGATTGTCACCGCTAGTGCCGCTAACAAGGTTGTGGCGAGCGCAGCTCGGAACATGTTCACTCCAACTTCAAGTCCCTTCAGGAACTTCCATCTAGCAACCGCGTATCGAGTGTACGCGCTCCCCCGGTTCCGAGGGCATTACGCCAAAGGGTCGCTGTTCTTAGAGCTCTCGGTTTCGACCAGCGCCTCCCAGCGTTCGAGCAGGCGATCGACTCGGGCTCGAGTCGTCCGAAAGGCGCTCAGTTTCTCCATATCGGCCCAGTCCTCGGCCAGTTCCTGCTCGAGCGCCGAGAGTCGTATCTCGAGGCGCTCGATCTCCTGCTCCAAGCGCAACCGCTCGCGCTCGAGCGGCGACGTCTTCGTTCGTGCGGGCTGGGGCTTTTTCGCCTTCGGCAGCGACTGCGGCGTCGCCGGCGCGCGCGCCTGTTCGCGAGCCAGAACGTAATCGGCCCAGCGCCCGTCGTAAGAACGTAACTCGCCGTCTTCGATCGCCAGAGTGCGGGTTGCGACAGCATCGAGCAGGGCTCGATCGTGCGAGACGATGAGCAGCGTTCCGTCGAAGGCTTCCAGTGCAGCCTCCAGCGCCTCGCGACTCTCGACGTCGAGGTGGTTGGTCGGCTCGTCGAGAACGAGGAAGTTGGCGCCCGAGGCCACGAGGAGCGCCAGCGCGAGTCTCCTTCTCTCCCCTCCCGAAAGCGTGCGAACCGCCTTCTCCTGCGTTTCGTAGCCCGAGAAGAGGAAGCGCCCGAGCATTTTTTGGGCGTCGGCGCGCGAGAGACCGGTGGCCGAGCGCGCGCAGTCGATGACGCTGCCGCGATCGTCCAGCTCGAGGGTGTGCTGGGAGAAGAAGCCGCAGTTGACGCTCTGGCCGAGGCGCACCGTTCCCGTTGCCGGCGCGCGGCGACCGATCAGAGTCTCAACCAGCGTGGTCTTGCCCGAGCCGTTTGCGCCGACGAGAGCAACGTGCTCGCCGCGCTCCAGCACGAGGTCGACGGCGCCCAGGAGCCTGCGACCGCCGACTTCCAGCGCAACTCCCTTCGCCTCCAGCACGATCCGTCCCGAACGCGTCGGCTTCAGGAACTCGAAGCCGAGCGAGCGCCGCGCTCGCGCAGGCGCATCGACCTTGTCCGCTTCGATGCGGGCGATCTGCTTCAGCTTCGACTGCGCCTGGCGGGATTTGGTGCCGTAACGGAAGCGGGCGACGAAGCGCTCGAGTCGCGCGATGTCCTCGGCCTGGCGGGCGGCCATCCTGGCCGCGTGCTGCTCGCGCACCGTGCGCTCCTCGCGCCAGGCATGCCACGGGCCCGAGAAGAAAGTTCCGCGCCGGTTTTCGAGCTCGAGCACGCAATTGGTGGCGGCCTCGAGAAACCAGCGATCGTGCGCCACCAGGATGAGCGCCGCGTCCAGCCGGCACAGCTCGCTCTCGAGCCATTCGATGCTCGCGACGTCTAGATGGTTGGTCGGCTCGTCGAGAAGCAACAGATCGGCGCCGGCGCCGAGCGCCCGTGCCAGCGAGGCGCGCGTCAGCTCGCCGCCCGAGAAACTCTCCAGCGGGCGCTCCAGATCGGACTTCGAGAAACCGAGCCCGCGCGCGGCCGCCTCGTAGCTCGTGCGCCAGCCGTAGCCGCCGGCATGCTCGAGCCGCGCCTGCGCGTCGGCGTAGCGCCGCAGGGTCGCCGGATCGTGAGTTCCCGCCGACATCGCCGCTTCCAGCTCTGCCAGCTCCTTCTCGGCAGCGAGCAGATCCTCGCTCGCCGAGAGCATGTACGAGCGCAGGTCGAGCCCGCGCTCGAGCGGCGGGCGCTGATCGTGCAGGGCGATCTTCGTTCCCTTGGCCAGTGCCAGCTCGCCGGCCTGCAACTCGGTCCTGGCCGCGAGAGCCTGAAGGAGCGTCGTCTTGCCGACCCCGTTCGCTCCCGCCAGAGCCATCCGCTCGCCGCGATCGAGCGAGAACGAGACGCCCTCAAAGAGAAGCGTCCCGGCAAACTCCTTACGCAGATTCGAGGCGACCAGCACCGGCATGCGGCAAGGGTAGCTTGGCGCCACGGCGAGCCAGGGTCGACCGGAGCGCTTTTCTCAAAGCGGGAGCACCGCTTTTTCTCAGCGGGCGCCGGGCGCTCGGCTTTCCGGCAATCGGCTAGAAAGCGCTGGCGCCGGCGGGAGTGCCGAGTCCCGTTGGACCGTCATAGCCGGCGGCGGCGCTACACAGATAGCGCGAGGAGCAAGTCCCGTTCGTACCCACCGAAACATCGAACAGCGAGGTGGCGTGGGCATAGGGATACGAGCCGGCGACAACTGTGTCCGCGTTGCCGGCAAGCGCGTAGATGGCCGCCACGATCGGTGCGGCCAAGCTGGTGCCGCCGATCTTGAACCATCCGCGCTGTCCGGAGTAACCGTAGGAGTCGTAGACTGCCGCGCCGGTGTCGGGATTCGCGACAGCCGCAACGTCCGGGACAGTCCGCTGCGCGCAGCCCGCGTCCGCTTGCCAGGCCGGCTTGGACTCGTAGGCCGAGCAACCCGAGCCGCCCTGCTCCCAGGCGGTCTCGCTGACGCGGGCATTCGAGCCGTCGACATCGAGGGTGGTACCACCGACCGCAGTCACGTAGGGCGAGGCCGCGGGCCAGTTCGCTCCGTAGCCGGTATCGCCGGAGGCGGCTGTGATGGCGATTCCCGGATGATTGAAGTGCGAGTCGAGAGAAGTCTCGCCGCGAAACTCGTTCACTACCCAGGAATTCGAGATCACATCGGCGCCGAGCTTCGCCGCGGTGTCGACGGCGGCGGCGAGATCGTTGACCGAGCTCGACTCGGCCTCGACGAGAAGGATCTTGCAATTGGTGCAGACGGCGTGGGCGGCCTCGACATCGAGCGAGGTCTCGAGCGCCCAGAGGGCGTTGGGACTCGGAAGCGGAGTCTTCGCCCCGGCCCCGTTCACTATGCGGAAGCAGCCGTTCGAGCTAGTGCAGGCCGGCAGAGAGAAGGTCTTGGAGTAGACGCTGAGATCCGCCTCGATGTTGGGGCTGTCGTAGGCCGCCACGATCGCGATCGTCTGCGAGCGAGCTGCGACCGAGGGCAGGTTGTAGGCGCCGCGAAGCTGCGCCGGCCCATAACCGGCGGGGCGCGTGCTGACCGAGTTCGCGTTCAGCCCGGCCGTGCTGTCCGGCTTCTTCTTCGCCTTCTTGCGAGCCTGCGCCAGGCATTTCTTTGTGTGCTTGCGCGCCTTGGTCGCGCAGCTCTTCTTCGCCTTCTTGTGCGCCTTCGTGTTCACGGCCGCGGCGCTCGCTTTGCACTCGGCGCTTTGAGCGCTGAGACACAGCGCAGGCCGCGCATGGATGGCGCCCGAGCTTGAGCTCGTGGGGCTCGTGGCGGCCTTCTGCGCCGCCGTGCCCGAGATCAGCACCGCGACGAGAGTGGAAGCAACGCACCAACGCGCGAGGCGACGATTCCCAAGCCCCCGGTCAGCGGCTCGGCGATCGCGCCGAAGCGGCTTCCAGCAATGCAATCCGAGACCCCGAGTGCCCATACCCAAGCGATCGGAGAAGCGCTCTCAGCGTCCATCCTCGGATAGAGCCTGCCCGCGCCAACCAGCTGTTCGACCAGGTCCCCGTTTCCGCGTAGTGGGACTACGGCGTGCGCAGACCGGAGTAACCCGTTCGGGGGATGAGATCGGCGAGCGGCCCGCCCGCGAGCGTCAAGGGCGCTGGTCAGACGCTTTTCGCGACTTCGGGCACGGCCCAGATTCGGATCACCCCGTCCAGCCCGGCCGAGGCGACAAGGTCGCCGCGCGGGTTGAAGACGGCGCTCCGCAGCCGCGTCTTCTGGCCTGTGACGATGCGCAGGCAGACGCCGCTGTCAACATCCCAGATCCGCACCGTCTGGTCCGAGCTCGCGCTGACAAGCCGGCTACCGTCGGGACTGAAGGCGACGCTCGATACGGCGTTCGTATGCCCCTCGAGCACCTTCTCGCACTGACCACTGGTGGGATTCCAGAGCCGGATCATGCCGTCGTAACCCGCCGACGCGAGCAGCTTCCCCGAGGGAGCGAAGGCGACGCCGTTTACAAGCGAGGTGTGGCCCTGGAACTCGCGCTTCTCGCGCCCGCTTTTCGCGTCCCAAAGCCGGACCGTCCGATCGTGCCCCGCCGAGGCAAGCAGCTTTCCGGACGGATCGAAGGCGACGCCGGCAACGGTATCGGAGTGGCCTTCGAGCGTTCGCAAGAGCTTGCCACTGTCCGGGTCCCAGATCCGTACCGTCTTGTCGTAGCCGGCCGAGGCGAGCATGCGCCCATCCGAGCTGAAGCTGACGGCCTCGACAGAACGCTTATGCCCCTCGAGCGCGCGCAACTCGACCCCCTTCTTCACGTCCCAGAGCCGCACGATCTTGTCGTAGCCGGCCGAGGCGAGCATCTCGCCGGAGGGGTTGAACGCCACCCCGGCCAGCGGCTCCTCGGAGCCTTCGAGCACGTGCAGACAGGAGCCGCTCTCCGCGTCCCAAAGCCGCACGGTGGCGTCGAAGCCGGCGGAGGCAAGGAGCGTCCCGGCTCGATCGAAAGCGAGCTGGGAAACCGGGCCGTGATGGCCTTCGAGAAGGCGCGCGAGGCCGGGCGACTCGCCGCGCTCGCGCTGCCCGCCGGACTGCGTCTGCTGTTCGTCTTTCCTCCCTAAGCCCAGTCTCATGACTCGCGTATACCCAGGGCCTCGCGGCGCGAACCTAGATTGGCCCGGGGTTAGGGCGAATAGCGCAAGATCCTGCAAATCCCGCTGTTTGTCAGGCCATGAGCGAGCCGGACGGCAGCCAAGAAGCGAAATCTTCTCGAGTCGGCGGGTCGGACATCCAGGAGGTGTCCGGCAACGGGGTTTGTAGCGCCTCCTCGACCGAGCGCCAACCTTGCCCCAGGGGCATGCGCCCTGTTGTCCCCCGGCGCGTGATCCAGAGGAGCTCGCCGCGGCGCTCGGCCTCGTGCGCGATTGCGAGCGCCAGCCTGGCGTCCTGGAGGTTGTACTCGAGCACGTCAGCGCAGCGGCCCTGAGCCCACATGATCGGAGCGTCGCAGCCGGTGATGCCGCCGCACTTTCCGGGCAAGCCGAACCCCTCAGCCGCCTTCCCCAGGCCCACCGGATAGCCGAGCTCGCAGACGACGTGGAACATCATGTCCACGTGCCCGAGCGCGATGCGGGCGCATTCCTCCGCGAGGCCCGACTCCTCGGCCAGTACGTTGAAGTCGAAGCCGAGACCGTTCCAGGAGAGAAGCGTGTAGCCCTGATCGGCCCAGGTGGCGAACTGCTCGATCATCGCGCGCACCTCGGCGGACGACATCTGCGCCGCCGGCTCGCCGCCGCGTACCCCGTGCCAGACGAACGGCTCCTCCTGCCCGGATACGACGGCTGCGACACAGGCGATGCCGAGCGGCCGATGGTCCATCAGGTCGGTCACCGATTCGGGCAGCACCTTGGCCGTCTCGATGTCGAAAGCAACGTAGTTGCGCGTCGTGCCCATCTAGACCGCTGCAAACGCTACTTGGCGCGTCGGCTGGGGATGCTTCCGACAGCCTCTCCGCGACAGCCTCTCCGCGAAACGGTGTTCGCCGTGCTGACGCTTCGCTTGCGCCGAGCTAGGGTATGGCGAGAAACGAGATGGACGAAGAGACGAACAAGACTGCCTCAAGCGGGAAGAAGTTCGCCGCGGACCTGCGCGAACTGGTTCGGCTCGAGATCGCGCTGGCAAAGAGTGAGCTCGCCTCGAAGGGAAAACACGCCGCGATCGGGGTCGGACTGCTTTTGGTCGCGCTTCTCACCGTGTTCCTACTGATCGCGACGCTCGTGACCGCGGCGGTGCTGGCCTTTGCCCTGCTCATTCCGGGCTGGGCGGCCGCGCTCGTGGTGGCGGGCTTGCTCTTACTGGTCACGGGCGCGTGCGTGGTCATCGGCATCCAGTCCCTTCGCGCGTCCCTTCCACCGCTTCCGAAGCAGGCGATCCAGAGCAGCAAGGAGAACATCGAATGGCTCAAAGCCCGGCTGAAATCCGTGCGCAAATAGAGACCGTACGGGCCCGCTTGGAGGAGGAGCTGGACGAGCTCGGGCCGCTCATCGCGCGGCGGCTGAAGCGGGCCCGGCGCCTGGCAAAGGCTGGAGCACTCGCCGGGACGATCCTGAGTGTCCGGCGACTCCTGACGGGTGGAAAGCGCAAGCAGCGGGGCCGCGCGCGGAAGCAAGC
>JADGPD010000080.1 GCA_017882615.1 Thermoleophilia bacterium | reverse complement strand
GTCGTACCGCGCCCCGGCTCGCTCCGAATGCTCATTTCTCCTTTCAGCCGGGCCGTGGTCGCCTGCACGACATCCAGGCCTATTCCTCTTCCCGACAATTCGGTGACGTCGTTTGACGTCGTGATTCCGCCGGCACAAAGCAGCGCGATCACCTTGTCTGCCGATAGGTACTTCGCCTCTGATACGGGAACGAGCCCTCGGGTCACCGCGGCCTTTCTGACCGCCTCCACGTCGATGCCCCGTCCGTCGTCTCTGCACATGAATGCCACCCGACTTCCGCGCCGCTCGACATCCAGCCGCACCTGCCCGGTCGGGGACTTCCCGAGCGCGACACGCTCGGCCTCGGTTTCCACGCCATGTGCGACGGCGTTGCGCACCACGTGCATGAGCGCATCCCGCAGCGACGCCAGCACGTTCGCGTCGAGTCGCACCTCGCCGCCCGAAGCCTCGAAAGCGACGCGCTTGCCGAGCGTCTGGGCTGCGTCGCGCACGGAGCGATCGAGCGTCGGAAACACGGTCTCGGCCGGGATGAGCCGAAGGCGATGCGTGCCGTTGCGAATCTCGGCGAGCGTCCGATCGACGCGCTCGAAGTCTACAGCAAGGCTGCGCTGAAAGTGATCGAGGATCGACCGCAGTTCCTCCGCGAGGGAGCGCGCGCGGACCATGCCCGGAGAGGCTCCGGCCCCGTTCTCCCCGGGACGCGCGGCGAGCAGTTCCAAAAGTAGGCCCGTCAAATCACGAAGGCGGTCGGCTGCACCGAGTCCCTTGCGTACCGCGCCGAGCTGCACGCCGGCCTCGGTGACCGTGCGAAGCAGCGAGTCCATCTCCCGGATATCGACCCGCAAGGTTTCGAGTGGCTCATGGGCCGGTTGGCCAGCGGTGCCGGTGGCCGCGACGTCGCTCGCGGGTTCGAGGGCCGAAAGACGCGAGGTGATCTCGTCCAAGAGGTGCAGCAGCTCGCTCCCCTGTTCTTTGGATAGGAGCTGTCCGGCCTCGCGATGGGTCGTCAGAATGCCTTCGACCGTGTGCGCCAGCTCGGCGATCCCAGGCAGCTTGACCACACGAGCGGCGCCTTTGAGCGTGTGCGCCAGGCGCAGAAGGCGAGCGACGACGTCGGGCGCGGGAGCGCTCTTCTCGAGCTGGAGGATCCCCTGGGCCAGCCCATCGAGGAGCTCCCGCGCCTCGACACGGAAATACTTGTGCGGGTCCTTCGCCATTCAGCTAGGCGTTCGCCTGGGGTTGAACCAGCCGAATAAGATCCCGTGATAGGTTGGCGAGCTGGGACGCTGTCTGGAGCGTCTCGCTCGAGCTGGCTTCGGTCTCCCGGGTCGCCTGCGCGACGTTGGAGACGGCGATGTTGACCTGCTCGACCGCCGTCGTCTGTTGCTTCGTGCTGAGCTCGATCTCTCGAGCCGCCTCGGTGGTCGTGCTCACGAGGCTTACGATCTGCCTGAAGGCAGTTGCCACGTCCGAGAACTGACGCGCGCCCGCGTCAACCGCCTTGCTACCGCCCTCGGTGGTCATCACGGTCGTGTTGACGGCAGCGCGGATCTCGTCGATGAGCCCACGGATCTCCTTGGTGGAACCTCCGACGCGGTCGGCGAGCTTACGGATTTCGTCGGCGATTACGGCAAAACGCTTGCCGGTCTCGCCGGCACCGGCCGCCTCGATGGTCGCGTTGATCGCGAGGATGTTCGTCTGTTCTGCGAGCTCGTTGATGATTTCGAGAATGCCGCCGATCTGCTGAGACTTCTTCCCGAGGTCGAGCATGTGGGTCACGATGAGGTCGACCTGTCGTTTGATGCCTCCGATCGAGTCGTTGGCCTTCGAAACCGTCTGTTCTCCGGAGCGCGCTCCCTTGGCCGTTTCCTCAGCGATGTGGGCCACGCGCTGGGCGCTCTCGGCAATCTGCATCGATGTCGCGAGCAGTTCGCTGATCGTTGTGGTGATCTCGTTCATCGCCGTCGACTGCTCTTTTGCGCCCGTCGCCTGCTGATTGGCCGCGGTCTGCAACTCCGCGGACGAACTCTGCACGTGCTGAACGGCGGACCCGATCTGCCGCGAGAGGGTCCGCGTCAGCACCAGGGCGATCCCGAACGCGAGGAGAAGCGCCGCGAGGGAGACGGTGCCCACTGCGGTCATGGCGGCCGAGGCTGTATCCGTCGCGGCCTTCTTGCCCTCATCAAGGAGGCGTTGCTCGTTGGCCGCGAATGAGGAGACGAGCTGGTCGATGGCCTCCCGCTTCGGCAAGATCTCGCTGTCGAAGGCTCGGCTCACGGCGTCGAGCGCGGCGTCGGTCTTCCGAAGGGCGATAACGCGGTCGAACGCAGCCTGGTATTCTGGTTCGGTGCGTTCTATTTGGTCGACCAGACGCCTGCCCTCGTCTGTGTAGACAGCCATCTTCAGGCGCGTGATGGCCGCGGCGAAGTCAGCCCGCGCGGACTTCATCTGTTCAAGGAATCGCTCCTCGCGCGTCAGCAGGTACGCTCGTGAGGCACCGCCTCTTCTTTCGGTGGTGCCGCGGAGCTTCTCCGCTTCGACGAGATTCTGTGCATTGACATCGAGGATACGATCCTTGCTCGCCACGACGGTCTTCAGCGCGTACACAGCGATGGCGCTGACGAGTATCGACAGCACGCCGATGGCGGCGAAGCCGGTAGCGATCTTCTTTCCAAATGTCCACGAACGATCCATTGTTCACTGCTCCTTTGCCAGCCGGTTATGGCCGGTTCGATTCCGGATTGTCGCCACGACAAGTGGAATGCTGATGACGGCGCGAGCTCCAGCCTCCGTGCTCGCGACCTGGTTCACGTATTGACGTGCGGTGCGAAGGTTCTCGTCCGCATGGAGAGAGGACTTCGGAAGTCGCAAGTAACCCTCGAAATCGGAGAAGGCCAGGGCGATGGGTTCCTCCGCTCCGCAAAGGATCATCCAGCGTGGCGAACCGGGGGCTTGTCCGTAGCCGAGGATCGACGCCAGTCCGAACACCGAGACGACGCCACCGCGGATGCCCGCCAGACCAAGCAGGTCGAGTGTGACAGCGGGGACGGGGACCACCCTGCGTCCCGCTACAATCCCCGCGATATCGCGAAGACGAATTGCGTAGGGATCGCCCGCCACGCGAATCGTGAGAAGGTCTTCGACCTCCTGCGACGCCTGTGGCGGTGGCAAGGCGAACGACAGGTCGAACGCTTGACGAAGCTCGGCAGCCTTGCTTTGGACGTCTGGTATCTCATTCATCCTTCACCCCCAGCGGCGCGTAGCTCCGTACGACAGAGCTGCAGGAGCGTATTCCGAGAGAACCCGCCCCCGAACAGAAGAAGTCGGGAGGCATCCTCACGGGCGAGGAGGATCAACGCCTGCCCAAGTTCACGCTGCGCGGTCGCGGCGTCGCCCGAGCGCTTGGCCATGATTCCCAGGTGAAGGTGGGGCATTGCAAAACCGGCGTCGAGATAGATGGCGGTCTGGCCGTGCTCGATGGCGCCGGTCGAATCGCTGGCATGTTCGCGGCAGAGGGCCATGAGGTAATGAGCGCCTGCGTTGAGCTCATCGAGAGCGAGGAGACGGCTGCAAACTTCCTCGGACTCATCGAGCCTGCCGTTGTTCGTGAGCAGGACCGCTCGCAGGAGCAACGCGTCGGGGTCCTCGTGGGAGTCCGGGGGTAACGAGCAGATGAGCTCCAGCGCGTCCGAAAAGCGTTCCTGCCTCACCGCCTCGAGCACGAGGCCCAGGTCCCACGTGCGCGCGGCAGCCGTCGATGCGAGCGGCCCGGCCTGTGTGATGCACGGCGCGTCTTGGTCCGGCGAACGATCTCGGGCATCGGCCAGAGTGGCGATTCGCTCCGCGGCTCGTTGAATGACGTCGACCCAGGACGCCGTCGATTCGACGACCGCGGGGAGCGAATCCTCCGCTTGCTCCCTGCGGGTGCTTACCCATGTTGCCGTTGCGACCGCAGCCTCGGAGGCATCACGCCGCCGATAATAGAACGTATCGTGTGTATGACAGAGATGGAACTCGTGAGTCAGCCCCCGAAGTGATTCCGCGTGGCCCAGGAAGAAAAATCCGCTCGGAAGCAGCGCCTGGCTGATGCGGCGCACGACATCACACGCTTTGTCGGGCGTGAAGTACATGAGAACATTTCGACAAAAGACGACGTCGCAAGCGAGCGACTGCCAGAAGAGAGGGTCTTCATCGACGAGGTTACGCTCCTCGAAGGTCACCATCTCGTGGATTGCAGGATCGAGCACGAAGTCCGGACCGTCCGCCCGAAAGTAGCGGCGCTTGGCGTCCTCCGAGGTCGCCCGAAGCGACCAGGCGGAGTAGCGGGCCTGGGTCGCCTTCGCGAGGATCGCCGGGTTGACGTCGATGCCGATGATCTTCACATCCCAGGATCGGAGGTCGGGCAACGCCTCGCGCACCAGTATCGCCAACGAATACGGCTCCTCGCCCGAGGCACAGCCAGCCGAAATGATGCGAAGTCGCTTCTCCTGGGTCTTCGCGCGAATCCGCTCGGGAAGAACAATCTCGGCAAACGCCCGGAAGTTGTCGGCGTTGCGGAAGAAGAACGTCTCGTTGACCGTGAGCTGCTCGGCGAGCGCCCGAAACTCGCCTGCGCCCTGGGGCGAAGAAATCAGACGCTCGAGGTAGGTCTCGAAGCGGGCGCTGCCCACCAACTTCATACGTTGACGCGCGACCTCGGCGAGGTAGTCGAGCTTTCCGTCCTCGTACTGCAGCCCGAGACGGCGCGCGACGATGGTCCGAAACTGCTCGAGGTTGGTTCGGTCGAGGAGCGGCGTCATCGCGTTGCCTCCGCCGCAGCGAGGGTTGTCCAGACCTCATCGGGAATGATGCGCGCAGCGCGAAGCACGACGAGGAGCTGCGCGTCGCGGGTGCCGATCGCCTCGATGAGGTCGGCGGCGACATCTCGCAGAATCGGCGGCAACTCTCCAAGCTGAGCCGAATCCAGGTTCCTCAATCCGACAACGCCGTCCACGCCGATGGCCACCCGCCGCTCTCCTAGCTTCATGGTCACGAAGCGCGCGTAGGTCACGCTGTTTGGGACGTTCTCCAAGAGCGCCCTGAGGTCGACGACGGGCGTCGGTGCGCCACGGATCACGGACACGCCTCGGACGAAACCTGGCGTCCCGGCAACGGGCTCGATCGGCAGAGGGCGCATGGTCTCCGCCACGTGGTGCAGCGGGATGGCACAGGCACGCGCGCCAACCGTGACGACAAGCACCGGGCTTATCTCCGAGGCGCGGACGGTCACCTGGCTCGCCGCCTTCTCGAACGCTTCGCTTCCTTCTTTGCGCCTGCCGCATCTCGCTGACAATGCTCTTCAAGCCAGTTCCAGATCTCGGCCTCGCGCAAGCCCACGTTGAAGGCTGGAATTTGGGCACTCTGCCCCAACCAGTTGGCAATCTTCTCGGTGACGCTCAAGAAGCGGGCGACATCTGTGATTGTCAACAGGCTTTCGCCGACTACGGGCATCCTTTCAGAAGCCCTCTCTGTTCCGAGAAAAGCACGTCAACAAGGTAGTCCAAGTTCGTCCAAAGCACAAGCCGCGAGGCGACCAAGGAAACCAAAGCGTTTTCAGCCGATAGTCCCGTGCTCTGAAGTATTTCCCTCGCCGTGGTTTATTCGGTGACGACGTCCACAAACCTCAATCTGCCGCCACAAGGGCAAGCCAAAGCGCCAACGGAATGAACTCTTCCACCGCACCACCCAGCCCGCCGAAAAGCGTGGGTCTGACGCAGCAGACGTTCGATACTCTGAGGTGCGGTAACTATATTACGCAGCTTGAGGCGGCCGCCACAGTTGGGGCAGTGAGTGGTTTCCCAGGCGCAAGTCGAACTGGCCTCAGCTCCCCTGTGACGCTCTGTACCTGAATTCTTACAGCATGTTCATC
>JADGPD010000046.1 GCA_017882615.1 Thermoleophilia bacterium | reverse complement strand
GCGGGAAAGTCGCGCTGCTTTTTCAGGTCGCGAACTAGCGCCCGCACGACGCGCAGGCGGTGTCCCGTCGCACGCTCGATGTCGTCCGAGTTCTCGTGCAGAAAACGGTTTACGGCCGCCCCGACGGTTCCGTAACCAAGCAGGGCGACGGGAACGTCAACTGGCGCCATCGGATCCAACGCCCATCAAGCCTTCGCGACCGGCAAGCGAGCGAAGCTCCTTGCCGACCTTCTCGACCGGATGCTTGGCCGCCTCTTCGCGCATGCGCACGAAGTTCGGTCGTCCGGCCTCTTCCTCGGCGATCAGCTCCTTGGCGAACGCGCCGCTCTGGATCTCGCCCAGGATCTCCTTCATGCGCGCCTTCACGCCGTCGTCGATGACGCGCGGGCCGCGTGTGAGATCGCCGTACTCGGCGACGTCCGAGATCGAATAGCGCATGTACTCGAAACCGCCCTGGTAGATCAAATCGACGATCAGCTTGAGCTCGTGGATGCACTCGTAGTAGGCAATCTCGGGCTGGTAGCCGGCCTCGACCAGCGTCTCGAACCCGGCCTGCATCAACCTCGTGGCGCCGCCGCAAAGAACGACCTGCTCACCGAAGAGGTCCGATTCGGTCTCCTCCGCGAAGGTCGTCTCCAGCAACCCGACGCGAGCACTGCCGATGCCCGCTCCGTAGGCGAGCGCCTTGGCGAGCGCGTTGCCCGAGGCGTCCTGGTGCACGGCGACGAGCGAGGGCACGCCGGCGCCCGCTTCGTACTGCTCGCGTACGCGGTGTCCCGGCGCCTTGGGGGCGACCATGATCACGTCGTGACCGGCCGGCGGCTTGATGTAGCCGAAATGGATGTTGAAGCCGTGCGCGAACATGATCGTCGCGTCGGGTTCGAGGTTGGGCTCGATGTCCGCGGCCCAGATGATGCGCTGCAGGTGATCGGGCAGCAGGATCATCACGAAGGCCGCGCCGCGGGTGGCCTCGGCGGCGGTCTTGACGGGCAGTCCGGCTTCGACCGCCCGCTCCCAGGCAGCGCTTCCGGGCGCCTCGGCTACCTCGACTTCGATTCCGGAGTCGCGAAGGTTGAGCGCGTGTGCGTGGCCCTGACTGCCGTAGCCGATGATGGCGATTTTTCCGGAGAGGAGGGAGAGGTCGCCTTCGCGGTGGATTGTCGCCATGAGTGTGGTTCCTTTCTTCTTTCTTTTACGCGGTCTTCTTGCGGGTTTCTAATGTCGTGCGACCTAATGTCGTACGGCTCGGCTGAGGCCAATGCGGCCGGTGCGCACCATCTCCTTGATTCCGTACGGCCTGACAAGCTCCTCGAAGGAATCGAGGTCCTCGGGGTGGCCGACCATCTCGAACACGATCTCCTGCGGGCCGAGGTCCGAGACCCGGGCGCCGTAGTGATCGGCGAACGCCATCAGCTCGCCGCGCCGCTCGGGCGGAGCCGCCACGGTGAAGAGAGCAATCTCCCGCTCGACGGCGTCGTCGGGAGTGAGCTCGGTGATCCTGAGCACGTTGACGAGCTTGTGGATCTGCTTGGTGATCTGCTCGAGCGAGTGCTCGGCGCAGTCGACGCGCAGCGTGATGCGCGAGACGCCTTCGCGCTCGGTCTGTCCCACGGCTAGCGACTCGATGTTGTAGCCGCGCCGCGCAAACAGGTTCGAGATGCGCGAGAGCGCGCCCGGCTTGTCCTCCACAAGGACCGAGAGAGTGTGCTTCATCTCGCCTCGACCTCCTTTGCCTTCTCGTGACTGCCATATTCGATGGTGTCAGCCGCCGAAGCGCCGGCCGGAATCATCGGGAAGACCTTCTCCTGTGGATCGCAGACGGCATCAACCAGCACCGAGCGTCCGGCTGCGTTCTCCGCGAGCGCCCGCTCGAGCGCCGCATCGAGCTCACCGGCGTTGGTGACGGTCATCGCCACCGCGCCGAAGGCCTCGGCCATCTTGGCGTAGTCGGGTATCGGGCCGGTCAGATCGGTCTGGGAATAGCGCTCGCCGTAGAACATCTCCTGCCACTGGCGAACCATGCCGAGATAGCCGTTCCTGATCAGCACGACGATGATCGGCAGCCCGTGCAGGGTCGCCGTGGTCAGCTCCTTCGAGGTCATCTGGAAGCAGCCGTCGCCGTCGATGCAGATCACGGTCGCGTCGGGTCGGGCAGCCTTGGCGCCCACGGCCGCCGGGATGCCGAAGCCCATCGTGCCGAGCCCGCCCGAGGTGATGAAGGAGCGGGGCCGATCGCAGACCAGGTATTGCATGGCCCACATCTGATGCTGACCGACGCCGGTCGTCCAGACGACGTCGCCCAGCCCTTCGGTCACATCGCGCACCGCCTCGAGCACTTGCTGCGGCTTGAGCATGTCGCCAAGCTCGTAGCGCAGAGGAAACTCTTCCTTCCAGGCGGCGATCTTGTCGAGCCAGTCGGTCGGCCCCTCTCGGCCCTCGGACATCTGCTTGCGCAGCTCGGCCAGGAGCCTGACCAGCGCCGGCTGAAGCGGAGCGCAGATGGGAATCTGGGCCTCGCGAATCTTGCCGATCTCGGCCGCGTCCACCTCGAAGTGGATCACCTTGGCGTTCGGCGCGAAGGCCGACACGTTTCCGGTGACGCGATCGTCGAAGCGGGTGCCCACGGCGATCACCAGATCCGCCCGGTTGAGCGCCAGGTTCGAGTACTTCATTCCGTGCATACCGGGAACGCCCACGTACAGCGGATGCGACTCCGGGAAGCCACCCTTGCCGGTCAGGGTCGTCACGACCGGGATGTTCGTCAGTTCGGCCAGCTCGAGCAGTTCGGCCGAGGCCTCGCCGTTGATGATTCCGCCGCCGACGTAGAAGATCGGCTTGTCGGCCTCGAGGATCGCCTTGGCGGCGGCCATGATCTGGCGATGATTGACCTTCCGCGGCGGGTTCCAGCCCGGCAGGTCGACGTGGTCGGGGTACTTGAAGTCCAGCTCGGCGATCTGCGCGTCCTTGGTGATGTCCACCAGCACGGGCCCGGAGCGCCCGGTCTGGGCAACGTGGAACGCCGCCTTGATCGTCGCCGGGATCTCGCTGGCCTTCTGCACCAGCCAGGAGTGCTTCACGATCGGAAGGGTGATTCCGGTCGCGTTCGTCTCCTGGAAGGCGTCGGTGCCGATCTTGGTCGAGGGCACCTGGCCGGTGATGCAGACGAGCGGCGTGGAATCCATCCAGGCGTCCGCGATCGCCGTGATCAGGTTGGTCGCGCCCGGCCCGGAGGTCGCGATCGCCACTCCCACCTTGCCACTCGCGCGGGCGTAGCCCTCGGCCATGTGGCCGGCGCCCTGCTCGTGCCGCGCCAGCACGTGGCGCAGCTTGCTTCCGTTCGCCTGCGCTCGATAGAGGGCGTCGTAGGTGTCGATGATCATGCCGCCCGGGACTCCGAAGCAGACGTCGACGCCCTCGGCTTCCAGCGAGCGAATAATGGCGTCTGCTCCTGTCATCCTGGTCATCCGAGTTCCTCCGTCGAAAGATTGTTTCCGGGCCGAGCGGCAGAGCGCTCAACGAGGATCGTTTCACTGAATTCGCGCGTGGTCGCTGCGATTCCCGCCTTGACCATATCCGCTGCTCGCACCCCTCTGCGCGGTACTTCGCCCGGGGCCTCGCAGAGCATCTCTGTCGCGAAGCTCGGGCTTGCTGTAATCGGTTTGTCAGATCTGGTGTTCATCGCCGCCGTTTCGTCTGGTGCCTGCGCCCGTTTGCGGACGCACCTGTGGCATTAGTCCGGTCTGTGTGTGGCGCCTCGGCGCTCTGTCAAAGTACGTTCCCCTAGCGGGGAACCGTGACCGTGACGACGGTAATCGTGAGCAGGTCGACGAGCACGCGCGCGTCGCGAGAAAGCTGACTGGATGCGGAGTCGACCTTCATAACCGTATTCCTAGTGTGGCGAAGGGAAGCGGAGTCTGTCAAGCGGGGAGCCGGCGCTCGGCTACTTCATCATCGTGAAGCTGACCAGCAGCACGCCGTCGCCGAGATCGAAGGCGAGGTGGTTGTCGAGCGTGGCCAGGTAGCGGTCGGTTGCGCCGACGAGCGCGTGCATCGACACGTCCCAGACCTGTTTCTTGCCGCGCCCGAGCAGCTCTTCGATCTGTTCGCGCAGAGCGCGGGCGATGTCGTTGGTGCCGACGTGGAGCTCGCCGGGCCGCGGATCGTTCTCGCGCCTCGTGCGATAGAACTGGCGCAGCTCGTCGTCGGCGACAAGCCACCGCGCGAACATTTCTTCGGCAGGCTGCTCCCAGGGCTTCAGCTCTTCCAGCTGCATCTCCCAGTGCTTCACCGGCGGCTTCAGCTTCTTGCCGAGCGAATCGAAGTGCGCCTGCAGCGTCTCTTCAATACCACCCTCAACCGGAAGCACTACGACGTCGTGCTCGAAGCGCGAGATCGTGAGCGCCTGATGCAGCTTCGCGAACGCGCGCAGGAAGCCGCGCAGCTCGCCGACTTGCTCTTGATCGAGATCTTGGCTGGCCATGATTCTCTGATTCTCGTCGATCTACAGGACGGGGTCGAGGGGAGATACGTAGAAACCCCCTTTTTCCGACCTCACGGTGTACGCTACCCTTTGGATTGAGGTCGCTATACGAGGTATAGTCTTGGCTCCGATGGCTAGCGCAGCAACAACACCGTTAATGTCTGGGACAACAACGGTTGTCACCGTTCGCTCGGCTGCGCTCATCGTCGCCACACGCGCTGAAAAACGCTAGCTGGCGTCTTCCTCGCCTCCGCGCCGGCTGAAAAGAAGAGGAGGCGAGGCTCCGGGTATCTACGATTCCCGGAAGGAAGGCTTTCGCTCTCTCCGAGGAAGGAACGCGAAGAACTTGGCAACGCGCTCGCTCTACGAGATCAACAATCGAACGACCGAACGGGACGCCTGCGGAATCGGCTTCGTCGCCGATGCCGGTGGACGATCGTCGAGACGAGTTCTCGATCTCATTCTCGCTGCGCTACAGCGCGTGCGGCATCGCGGCGCGATCAACGCCGACCGGCTCACCGGCGACGGCGCGGGCGTGTTGATTCCGCTCTCGCCGGTGCTCGCTCCTCACGGCGGCCTGGCTATGGTGTTCATGTACGACGAATCCGCTCGCGCGGCGATCGAGAGCGCCTGCGCGGAGGAAGGCGTCGGCTTCGCGGGCTGGCGAGAAGTCCCGGTCGAGCCGACGAGCCTCGGCGAGCGCGCCCGGGCGAGCGCGCCTACGATCGTTCAGGCTCATCTCGTTCCGCCGCAAGACGCAAACGACGACGAGGCCGAGCTCGCGGCTCTACGCACGCGCAAGCGAATCGAGCGCTCGGGCGCGAACGCTTATATCGCGTCCCTCTCCTTCCGTACGGTCACCTACAAGGCCCTCTGCGCCGCCGAACAGCTCGGCGCCTTCTACCCCGACCTCGTCAATCCCGAGATCGAGATCCCGTTCGGCATCTTCCACCAGCGCTTCGCCACCAACACGACTCCGACCTGGGAGCGCGCGCAGCCGTTTCGCATGCTTTGCCACAACGGCGAGATCAACGCGCTCGCCGGAAACGTCAACTGGATGCGCGCGCGCGAGCACCACTTCGGCAGTGCGAACGACGCTTCGCTCTATCCGACGATCGAGGACGCAGGCGCTGACTCGCGCACGCTCGACAACGCGCTCGAGTTGCTCGTGCGCGGCGGCCGCGAGATCCCGCACGCGCTGGCGATGCTCATCCCGGAGGCCTGGGAAGAGGCGGTCGAGCTCGACGAGGCGTTACGCGATTTCTATCGCTACCACGCCTGCCTGATCGAGCCCTGGGACGGCCCGGCCGGCATCATCTTCACCGACGGCAAGATCGTCGGCGCCAGGCTCGACCGGAACGGCCTGCGCCCGCTTCGCTACCTCGCGGCCTCGGACGGCCTAGTGGTCTGCGCTTCGGAGGTCGGGCTCGTCGACATTCCGGAGGGCGTGACCGTCGAGCACGGAAAGCTCGGCCCCGGCCAGATGATCGCGGTCGATCCCCGTCGCGGCGGCCTGCTCTCAGACGAGAGCATGAAGCGCGATCTGGCGGCTCGCGGCCCGTACGGACGCTGGCTGCGCGATGGAATCAGCCGCGCTTCGCTCGGCAATCCTGCCGCGGGGCCTTACGAGGACCTGACCCGCCGACAATCCGCCTTTGGCTACACCCGCGAGGACCTGGACATCATCCTGCGCCCGATGGGCGCGACCGGGCATGAGCCGACCTCGTCGATGGGAGACGACGCCGCGATCTCTCCACTCGCGAATCGACCTCGCCCGCTACCGGCCTACTTCAAGCAGCGCTTCGCGCAGGTGACCAATCCGCCGATCGACTCGCTGCGCGAGCGGATCGTCTTCAGCCTCAACACCCGCCTCGGAACCCGAGCTCCGCTCCTCAGCGAAGGGCCGGAGGCAGCTCGCCTGATCGAGCTGGAGAGCTTCTTTCTCTATCCGGACGGACTCAAGGCCCTGGAGACTATTCGCCTGGACGCCACCTTCGGCGCCAAGGAGAGCCTGGAGCAGGCGTGCGAACGATTGGCCGGCGAGGCGATAGTAGCTGCCGAAAGCGGGCAGCAGCTACTGCTGATCAGCGACACGCAGATCTCGGCCGGGCGCGCTCCGATTCCGATCCTGCTGGCGGTCGGCACCGTGCACCAGCGTTTGGTCAGAGCGGAGTTGCGCGCTCGTGCCTCGATCCTCGTCGAGAGCAACGAGCCGCGTGAGACGCACCACTTCGCCACCCTGCTCGGCTACGGAGCCGAGGCCATCTGCCCGCGCCTCGCGCTCGAGACGGTCGGCTCGCTTGCGGAAAGCGGAAAGCTCGATGGCGACCATCCCGACGCGGCCACCGCTCAGACGCGTTTCCGCACCGCGATCGAGGACGGCGTGCTCAAGATCATGTCGAAGATGGGCATCTCGGACGTGGCGAGCTACTGCGGCGCCGAGATCTTCGAGGCGATCGGACTGGCGAACGAGGTGATGACGGTCGCTTTCGCCAACACCTCCTCGGCAGTGGGCGGTGCCGGGTTCGCCGAGCTCGAGGCCGACGCCTGGGAGCGGCTCGCCGACGCCTTCGCCGGCGAGCCGGAGATTGAGAACCCCGGTAACGTCAAGGCGAGGCGGCACGGCGAGCAGCACGCAACCAGCGGAGAGGTCATCAACGCCCTGCGCCAGAGCATCAACAGCAACGGCGAGAACGGTACCAACGTGCTCTTGCGCCGCGCCGTCAGCGAAAAGCGCTGGGAGCTGTACGAGAAGTTCGCCGAGATCGTCAACGAGCGCGAGCCGATCGAGCTGCGCGATCTCTTCGAGTTCGTGCCCGCCGGTTCGCCCGTACCGCTCGACTCGGTCGAGCCTGCCTCCGAGATCGCCCGGCGATTCTCGGCCGGGGCGATGAGTCAGGGGGCCCTGTCGGCCGAGGCGCACGAGACGTTGGCCCTCGCCCTGAACATGATCGGCGCCCGCTCCAACTCCGGCGAAGGCGGCGAGTCGATCGAGCGCTACAAAAAGGCCAGCAACTCCGGCATCAAGCAGGTCGCTTCGGGTCGCTTCGGCGTTACGCCCGCTTACCTGCGGTCGGCCGAGGAACTGCAGATCAAGATCGCACAGGGCGCCAAGCCCGGCGAGGGCGGTCAACTTCCGGGGCACAAGGTCTCAGCCGAGATCGCCAAGCTGCGTCACACCGAGCCCGGCGTGGCGCTGATCTCGCCGCCGCCCCATCACGACATCTACTCGATCGAGGATCTGGCGCAGCTCATCTTCGATCTCAAGCAAGCTAACCCGCGCGCCGTAGTTTCGGTCAAGCTGGTTTCCGAGGCGGGAGTGGGCATCGTTGCCGCGGGCGTCGTCAAGGCGCTGGCAAACATCGTGCACATCGCCGGTTGTGACGGCGGTACCGGCGCAAGCCCGCTCTCCTCGATCAAGAACGCAGGCGCCCCTTGGGAGCTCGGGCTGGCCGAGACCCAGCAGGCGCTAGTTTCCGAAGGCCTACGCGGCCGTGTGCGCGTACGCGTGGACGGTGGGTTCAAGACCGGACGCGATGTTGTCGTCGCGGCTCTACTCGGGGCCGACGAGTACAGCTTCGGGACGGCGCTTCTGCTCGCCGAGGGCTGTCTGATGGTGCGCGCCTGCCATCTCGACAGCTGCCCCGTGGGAATCGCAACTCAGAGGCTCGAGTTGCGCGAGCGCTTCACGGGCACGCCCGAGAAGGTAGCCGGCTATTTGATGTTCGTCGCCGAAGAGGTACGGCACCGGCTTGCCGCACTGGGGCTACGCTCGCTCGACGAGGCCATCGGGCGCACCGACCTTCTTCGTCAGACCAAGACGGGCAACGCTCGTAAGGATCTGATCGACCTTTCGCCGCTACTCGTGCACGCGGGTGAAGGTCCCGCGCGTTTCGTCGGCGAGCAACCGATCGATTCGGTAGGCGGCGACCTCGGCGACCGCCTCTCAGCCGACGCGGCCGAGATTCTCGAACGTGAGCTCGAGCTCGAGCTCGAGTACGAGATTCGGAACGGCGACCGTACGGTGGGCGCCCGCCTTGGCGGCGACATCGGCGAGCGATTCGGCTTCGGCACTCCGCCCGGATCGGTGCTCGTCCGCTTCAAGGGCTCGGCGGGACAGAGTTTCGGTGCCTACCTGGCCGATGGAATCACCTTCGAGCTGACCGGCGCGGCAAACGACTATGTCGGCAAGGGCATGAACGGAGGCACGATCATCATCAGGCCGGGCGACGATGTCATAGGCCACCCGGTTCTCGCCGGGAACACCCTGCTGTATGGAGCGACCGGTGGCCGCCTCTTCATCGCCGGGCGCGTCGGTGAACGTTTCGCGGTTCGGAACTCCGGCACCGTCGCAGTTGTCGAGGGCACCGGCGAGCATCCTTGCGAGTACATGACCTCTGGAACCGTGGTCATCCTGGGCGAGTTCGGGCGCAACCTGGGCGCCGGCATGAGCGGCGGACAGGCTTTCGTCTACGACCCCGAAGGACGGCTGGCGGTTCGCATGAACCCCGACTTGGTCGCCGCCGAGCCGCTCGACGGGGCCGCGGCCGCGACCCTGCGGACGCTCGTCGAGGAGCACCTCGAGCTCACCGGCTCTGCCCGCGCCGAAACGCTACTCGGCGATTGGGAAACCACGCTCCGTGATTTCAAGCGAGTTCACCCGAAGGGCAACGTCGCTCGGATAGAAGAAGAGCACGAGGGCTCGGAGGAAACCGCGGACGGAGCTACCCCCGTCGCCGCGAGCGAGAAGTAAGGAGCCCGCTAGGAAACGGCGCTGTCGGCGTCGACGATGCCCGCTCCGTAGGCATCACCGGACGAGATCGGATGCCTGAAGTCGAGGTGGCAGTAGCCCGTATCACAGGGCGTGCCGTCGATCGCGGCGGTCTTGTTCCTCGGGTCGTTCGGGCCTGTGTAGTTCGCGATTCGGTGGTTCGCAGTCTGCGCCAGCCGAGCCAGCAGTGCATCGGGGTTGTGCCGGAGGCGAGGATGAGTCGCAAGCGTCAAGACGGCGACGCCCGCAACGTCCGGAGCCGACATCGAGGTTCCCTGCGACCAGGCGAAGCCTTGACCGCCGATCGTGAAGCAGTCGGAGTTGTAAGAGGCCGAAAGCTCGGGATCGTTGCAGTAGGCGGAATTGGGATCAACGGCCGAGAAGGTGCCATATCCGCCTGTCAGAACGTCACCCAGGCCACCGTCGAAGAGCGCGATATTGAACTTGCGCGCGCCGCCCGGCGCCGCGAGGTCGATGCGCGAGCCGTAGTTCGAGTAGTACGCAAGCTGATCGCGAGCGCCCAGCCACCTCGCCGGCCAGCGAACCGACAGATCGGCGTCGGGTGCGTTGACGACTTCGTTGGCCGTAGCCGAGACGGCAATCACGTCCGGCACTCCGCCCGGCACCAGCAGCATCCCGCGCAGGTCGGTGACGTAGGGCTCAATCGAGTCGCCGGGGTAAACAGTTCCGATTCCCTTCGAGCCGCTGTCGACGCGGCCGGCGCCGATGAACGTCCGGCCCGCGATCGTGATGTTGCTGCGCTCGAGATTTACGTGCTCGTTGCCGGCCGCGGCGACGATCGTCGTTCCGCGCGCGTGGCAGTACTTGACCGCGTCGGCCCAGAACAGGTAATCCTCGACGTCGGCCTCGAGCGTCGGATCGTCGTAACCCTCGATCGACATGTTGAGGATGTCGGCTCCATCGTGGCAGGCGTCGATCATGCCGTTGACGATCCAGCTCGTCAGCCCGCCGAACTCGCCGGCGAGCACCTTGTAGCTGCGAATCGTCACCTTCGGCGCGACTCCGTTCGACCCGAATCCGTTGGCTGCCGCGCCGATACGGCTGGCTACCCAGGTTCCGTGGCCGTCGCGATCGCCGTTACGGCACTCGTCGAGAATTCCGTTGTCCGTCAGGAAGCCGAGCCCGTAGTCGCGGATGATCGATTTGCAGTCGAGAGCGTTCTCGGACGTCCGCGAGTCGAAGTTCGAGCTCAATTCCTTCGTGTTGCCCTGAACGCCGGTGTCGAGCACCGCGACGACGATCGACTTGTCTCCCGTCGTCCTGCGCCAGGCGTCCGGCACGTCCATGCGGTTGTCGTCCCATTGGACGATCCCCTCTGCGTTGGGAGCCGCCGCGTTGTGCAGCGGATCGGGGAAGGAAGAGCGGCCCTTCGTCTTCGGCATGAACGAGGTGGACGAGTTGTTACCGCCAAGGCGGCTGTCCGTCGATCCCCAAGAGACGTAGCGATCGACGAAGACGGCGTTCACCTTCGGGTTGGCTTCGATCTCGGTGGAAAAATCGGCGCTGTTCGTGCGAACGGAGACGGCCGAGATCTCGGGCATCACGGTAGCCACGTCTCCGCCGGCGTCCGCGACTATCTGTTGCATGTCGGCCGCCGAGGTGCCCGCGTCGAAGCGAACGATGCTCTCGGCCGAGGGCGAGTTGTGCGCGGTCGGCGAATAAGAGTAGGAGGAGTGAGGGCCGGCGCCGGCAGCCGTCGTAAAGAGAACACCGACGCAAGCCAAGGCGCCGGCCAGAAGGATCGCCCGCAGACCGCCCCGCAAGAAAAAACGATGGAAGCGCGCCATCAGGTCTCTTGTCGGACGTTCGGGCGCAAGGAAGTGTCCCGATATCGGGGCATCTTGCACCCCCAGAAGAGGTGTCTTTCTCAGGAAAAGGGCCCAAATCTCGGTCTCGCAGCGTAAAGCGGGGAATCTTCTGGCAGCGGAATCCCTTTAAAAGAGAAGCCGGGGGCATAGCCCAGCGTGTTCCAATCCGCGGGAGGGCCCCCGGCTTCGCAGCAAGCATAAGCCGAAACTGGCCGTGTTCGAAGCCGACGTGTCCGCAGTAGCCATGCCCCATTTGGCCATCTTGCCGGTCAGCGCCGGGCGGCCTACGATCGCGTCGTTCCAATCCGCAAAAAGGGAGATTCCACATGACGACGATCAAAAAGGTCGCGCTGGTCGCGGCTGGAATTCTCTGCGTCCTGCTGCTCCCCACAGGAGCGTTTTCCGCGGGCGCACCGACGGTAAAGAGCGAAGCCGCCTACAAGGCGGCGACTGACACCGATCCGCATCTACCACTGACCGCTTACCAGCAGCAGATGTCGGAGCTGAAGAATCAGGCCGTAGCGACCGTCGACTCCGGTAAAGCGAGTACTGCTCGCTTGAGCGCCATCGGCACGGTGGCGCCGAGCTCGACGATGGTAACGGCGGCTGCGGCGTCGGACTCTGATTCTCTGAGCGCAGATCAGAACCCGCAAAAAACCTCGTACTGGTGCGGGCCCGCTTCGGTCAACGAAGCTCTCGGTCAAATGGGGTATTGGTTCACACAAGCGCAGCTGGCGCAGGAGCTCGGCACGACCACCGCCGGAACCGCCTGGTCGGGCGGGCCGACGCGGACAGGCTTTCCGGTTCCGGACGTGATGAACTCCCACCAATCGAGGAACTATTACGTTCCCGCGCCGGTTTCCAGTTCGCCTACTTCCGCGCAAATAAGTAGCTACAAGTCAAGTCTCGTGTTCAACATCACGGCGCTGCGCGCACCGCTGGTCGGTGATGCCTGGGAAGTCCCAGGAGGGCAGTATCACCTGATAGGTCATCCTCTGGGCAGCACAATCTTCCACTGGTTCAACATCCGCGGGTACACGAGCGGCGGTGCGAACACGATGTACGAGGACTCGGTACATGGCGTTCCGACAAACATCATCGGGTGGGCCAATAACGTTCCGCCGTATTCGACCATGTCCAGCAACGCGATCGTTACGATCGTAGGCGGTCGTGGCTACGTCTGGTGATTCGAGGAATGAGGGCTATCGCGGCGGGCTTCGGCCCGCCGCGGGGCTCGTAATCATTTGCCTCGTCGCGGCGAGCTGCCAATCTGGATCTTCGTCTATCCGAAAGGGCATAGGCAGCCCGCAGCTCGAGCAAATCACCGCAACTCACGTCGAGCGGGCTAGCGTCGCGAAGCACACCTGGTGCAAGGCACGGCCGAACGCGGCCTGGAGGAAGGCCCTGCGGGGTGGCGTCGTTGCCATCTCCCGGCGAGCTTCCGTCGTTCCGCTTGCACTGGCAACCGACGGGCGGTCGTTCTTCGCCTCTATCTACACAAAGGCTTACTCAGGTGTTGTCAGGATCGACGCAACAAGCAGTCGATTCACCAAGATAAAGCGCTACCCAGATTCTAATAACGATCAGGCGAGCGGCAGCTTCGACGGGCGCTGGTTGGTCTGGGCGGAGTATCACTCGCTTTACGATACGGGTGACTTCTCAATCTGGTCGTGGGATTCCCGCACTGGCCGGCTGCGCCAGATCGGATCGGCCGCGCGTTCGCCGTCCGGGGAGTTCTGGACCAGCGCATGGCAGGCACCTGTCGCTTTCGCTGGCTATGCGACCTGGGAGCAGGGTTCAGGACAGAACAACGTTGGCGACATTCACGTTGTCGATCTCGAGAGTGGTCGCGACCGCGTCGTTCACAGCGGACGCGTCGGGGGATCGTTCCTTATCGATGGCCCGCTGGTCGTCTGGCCAGAGTCGATAGCGCCAGGCGCGCTGACGATAATGAGAACCGCGGGCGCCAGAACCGGTCGGATAGTTGCCGCGCCACCGGCGCTGCGAAAGATCCGGGGAGGTTTAGCTCCGGTCACCGACGGTGAGGCGCTTGCCTTTATCGCGGACAGTTGGACATCTTTGTGGTGGTCGCCATCGCTCAGAACTAAGCCGCGAATCGTGATTTCGAGTCGAGACGCATACACAATCGACAACTCGCTACAAGTGGCCGGCCGCTATGTCTTCTTCGGCGTCCAACCACGGAGCTACTTCGCCGACGGAGCAAGCGGCCGCTATCTCCAAATCAACAAAGGCGGCTGGGCGCGCCTCAACACGAAGGTCCTGGTTCTGCTCACGCCTTCGGCGAAGAAAGCTTCCCACGGCATCTCCGACATCGTCTTCTTGCCATTGAAGTCGTTACCGCCGATTCCGCCGTGCAGATAGATAGCCGCGATCGATCCTTGCCAGTGGTCCCCGTCTGGTCGCACTAAACACGCGACGCAGGCCTCGGCCGAGATCCTTCCGACCGAGCGGAACCTCACCGGCCGATTTCGTCTCCGCCCCAGGGCGGGCGCCTACGAATAGCCGCAAACGAGTGCCCGAGGCGCATAGCTAAAATCGGTGCAGGGTCATTCGTGGCCCGCCATGGCGGTTGTGAAGCAGACCTCCCCGGCCCTAAACCCGGGAGCGCTCACGACACGTCTTTCGAAGTCGGCCCCGTCCGCAAGAACGAGCGTTGCTTTCTGCATAGGAGTTTGCATGATACGCGAGAATCTGCATAATACGCGAATGATCTCAACTGCGATCATCGGCACGGCCGGGTACACCGGCCAGGAGACCCTCGACCGCGTTCTCTCTCACCCCGAGCTGGAGTTGGTCGCGCTCGGCTCCAACACCTTCGCCGGTCAGCCGTCAAGCGTGCTCGACCCGCGCCTTTCGAGCAGCGCGATCGCCGGGCTCAAGCTGGTCACAAACGAGCAAGCTCTCGCGAGCGGTGCCGAGCTGGTCTTCCTCTGTATGGAGAACGAGCGGGCGGCCGCGGTCGAGCCCCCCGAGGGCGCCGTGGTGGTCGATCTCTCCGGCGCGCACAGGCTCAAGGACGCCTCCGCTTACGAGCGCTGGTACGGCTTCGTCCATCCCAAGCCCGAGGCCCTCGGTGACTGGTGCTTCGCGCTTCCCGAGCTGGCGCCACCGACGGGCAAGCTCATCGCCAGCCCCGGCTGCTACGTGACCGCCACCCTTCTCTCGCTCGCTCCGCTCAAGGACGATCTCGATCCCGAGACGGTCGTCGTCGACGGCAAGTCGGGCACCACCGGCGCGGGCCGGAGCCCGAAGCCTGCTCTGCACGCTGGGGCCGTGCTCGAGACCGTCATGCCCTACAAGATCGGCGTCCATCAGCACGTACCCGAGATGGCTCAGTTCCTAGGCTTTACGCCCACCTTCGTACCTCATCTACTGCCGATACGGCGCGGCATCGTCGCGACCTCCTATCTCCGGGGGATCGACGCCGCGACGGCGCGGACCAAGCTTGAGAGCGCCTACGCGTCGGCGCCGCTCGTGAACGTGCTGCCGGAGGGTGCCGTCCCGAACCTTCGCCGGATGCAGGAGACCGACTGCGTCGAGATCAACGCCTTCGCCGACACCGCGACGGAAGCGACCATCGTCGTTTGCGCGCTCGACAACCTCGGCAAGGGCGCCGCCGGACAGGCGGTGCAGAACGCCAACCTGGCCCTCGGGCTCGATCAGACGGCCGGACTTCGGATCGGAATTCTGAGCGCATGAGCGTGACGGCCGCCAAGGGATTTCTGGCCTGCGGCGTTCGCTCCGGAATGAAGACGGAGGGGCTTGATCTGGCGCTCGTCCGCTCGGCGGCGCCGGCAGTCGGGACCGCCATGTTCACGCAAAACCGGGTGCAGGCCGCACCGGTCGTCGTCTCGCGCCGGCATCTCGATCAGGCGCAACCGCAGGCGATCGTCCTCAACTCGGGTTGCGCCAACGCCGCCACCGGCGAGCGCGGCGAGCTCGACGCGCTGGCGACCGCAGCCGAGGCAGCTCGGTTGCTGGAGCTGTCGAGCGAGCAGATCCTGCTCTGCTCAACCGGTGTTATCGGGGTCAAGCTCCCGCTCGGCAAGCTCCTTCCCGGGCTTGCGCTCGCGGCGCCGGCGCTTTCCGAAACGGGTGGCGACGATGCGGCGCGGGCGATCATGACCACCGATACGCGCCCCAAGCAAGCGAGCGCCTCGACCGCCGGCTTCACCGTCGGAGGCATGGCCAAGGGCGCCGCGATGATCCATCCCCAGCTGGCGACGATGCTCGCCGTCATCACGACCGACTATCCGCTCGAGCCGGGCGAGCCCGCGCGATT
>JADGPD010000079.1 GCA_017882615.1 Thermoleophilia bacterium | reverse complement strand
ATCCGGGCGCGGATTTCCTTGTCCTCGGCCGGTTGTCCGTTCGCTGCCGCCTCGGGCACGATCTCGAATGGATCGAGCATCGTTTTTCGTCGCCGCGCGCTCTTGGCCGCGTTTACGACCGCGCGCCAGAGCCAGGCCTCGAGTGGGCCTTCGCCGCGAAACGACCGCCTCTCCCGGATCGCGTGCGAGAACCCGTCCTGAACGACATCGTGCGCCGTCGCCTCATCGCCGACAACAGCTCGAGCGACCTGCACGAAGTATGGATAGCGCTCTTTGTAGAGCTGTTCCAAGTCTTCGAGCTTGGCGCCTTTCGTCATCACTATCCGTTTGACGCGACGACCCACCGCTTTTGTTTAGCGGGGCTCACCTACGACTCGGGTTAGCGGAGCTTCCCGCCGCGCTCCCGCGCCCGGTGCAGCGCGACCGCATGAGCCTGGTACTCGAGTTCGTCGTCCAGCGCCTCCAGCTCGGGCGGCTCACCGAGCGTCCGCGCCAGGGCCTGCCCGAGCAGCCAGTCGGCCAGCCACGGGTTGCGCGGAAGAAGAGGGCCGTGCAGGTAGGTGCCGATCGCCTTGCCCAGGCGGCAGCCTTCGAAGCCGCTATCACCGTCGTTACCGAAGCCGTGCACGACGCGGCCGAACGGGACGGCGCCGGGGTCGAGCAGCGTGCGGCCGCCGTGATTCTCGAAGCCGACCACCGTGAGCATCTCGCCCGGATCGAGCTCGCACTCGATCGAGACGTCGCCGATCAAGCGCCCTTCGCCGGCCACCGTCTCAAGCGGAAGCACCCCGGCGCCGAGCATCTCGAAGTCGAACCGGTCGCGGTAGCCGCGCCCGAGCAGCTGGTAGCCGCCACAGACCGCAAGCAGCGCCGCTCCGTCCTCGAGCGCCCTCGAGATCTCGCCGCCGCGCCGGGCCAGATCGGGCGCGATCAGCGCCTGCTCGCGATCCTGCCCGCCACCCAGGTAGATCAGGTCGCACTCGGGCGCGAGCGCCTCGCCGACCCCGATTCCGACTACCTCCAGCTCGTAGCCGCGCCGCTCGGCCCGGCTGCGGAAGACGGCGATGTTGCCGCGGTCGGCGTAGATGTTCAGCTGGTCGGGATAGAGGTGGCAGAGCCGGATTCGGGTCATCTCTGATGCCTCGGCGGTCCGGATTCTTTGCGGGCGCGGGCGGCTCGCTGCCAGTACAGATCGGCGTGTCCGCGCTCGGCCAGCACCTTCTGCAGCTCGAGCATTGCCGTGTAGGTCGGGCAGACGACGAGCTCTCCGCCCGCTTCCGTCAGCTCCAGCCCGCGATCGAGCGCCTCGGCCGGCGAGAGCACGAGCTCGATCCGGCTTTCCGGGAAGCCCGCGTACTTGAAACGAAGCGCCAGCTCGGCCGCCCGGCCGCCGCTCGCGATCAAGCGCTCGAGCCCGCTCAGCAGCGGCTCGAAGTCGACGTCCCAGATCCAGGAGACGTCCTGCCCGTCGGCGATGCCGTCGTTGAGCGCGAGCACCAGCGTCTGCGGCGTGCCGTCGGCGACGATCGTGCGCACGACCTCGTTGGCGCCGGTCGGGTTCTTGATCAACAACAGAAGCAGCCTTTTCTCTCCGATCTCGATCCGCTCCGAGCGGCCGAATGCGGCTTCGGTGCTCTCCAGGCCGCTCGCGATCTCGCTCGCCGAAGCGCCGAGGGCGTGTCCGAGCGCCGCGGCCGCGAGCGCGTTGTAGACGTTGTAAAGGCCGGGCAGCCCGAGCTTGACCTTCAGCGTCTCTTCCGGCAGGTGAAGACGGAAACTGGAGCCGATGAGGCCCTCGAGCGCGATCTCGTCGGCCCAGATGTCCGGCTTCAAGCGTTCGAATCCGCAGCCGGGGCAGGAGTACTCGCCGAGGTGGCCGACGTAGGCCAGCCGGTAATCGTAGGCGACGCCGCAGTTCGAGCAGTAGCGAGCGTCGGCGGCGTGGGGGAGTGGGCCGCCGTGACGAGCGTCCTCGATACCGAAGCGGATAACGCCCTCGCGCCCGCGCGCGAGCTGCGCGAGCTGGGGGTCGTCCTCGTTCACGATCAGCGTGCTCTCCGCCGCGAGCCCCGCGACCACGCCGCGCCAGCGTTCCGCCAGCATCTCCAGCTCGCCGTAGCGGTCGAGCTGATCGCGAAAGAGGTTGCCGAGACAGAGCGCCCGGGGCCGAAGCGCGGCGGCCACACGCGGCAGAGCCGCTTCGTCCACCTCGAACAGGCCCAGATCGGCGCCGCGCGTGTGCAAGAGTGCAGTTGCGACGCCCGAGGAGAGATTGGCGCCGGCCGGATTCCCGGCCAGCCGGAAGCGAGGAGAGAGAATCGCCGCAGCCATCGCGGCGCTCGTCGTCTTGCCGTTCGTCGCCGAGATCACCGCCGAGCCCTGCGCGAGCTTCTTTGCCAGACGCGCGCCCGCGCCGGGGTTGAGTGTGTTCAGCACGCGTCCGGGCAAGGTCGTGCCCCCGCCCCTGCCGCTGAGGCGCGAAGTAGCGCCGACGGAGCGGGCGACTAGAGTGCTTATTACGAGCGGAATTCGCACCTTGGTAACGAGCCTACAGTACGTCTTTCCGTACGATGCTTAAGCTATCCGTCTACTACCTGGATGGGTGATGCCATCTCTCTCCTCTCACCGATAGCGTGGTGTGTTAGTAACAGTCGTGCCTTGTCTGTGCTCCCCGATATTCCCAGCGCTCTTCGCCAGGACGGCGAGCCTCCGCTCTCGAAGGCCTCGCTGACGTGAGCGTCGCCGTAAACGAGACCGATCACACCGAAGGTTTCAAGCCGAAACCGGCGCTTCGCCGCCGCAATCTGGGCACCCGAATCTTCACGGTGTTGCTCATCGTGGGCGCGATCAGCCTCGATGCCGCTCTGCTCGTTCACCTTCGTTCCGGTACGAGCGGCTGGAAAGCCTTCGCCTGGTTCGCCGCGGCGGCCGCAATCACGCAGTTGCTCGTGACGCGCAGCTCGTCGTCGCGTCACGCTCAGGTGTCGCTCGCCGTCTTTATCGTGGCAGCCGCTCTCGTGCTGCCGCCCGAGCTCGTGATTTTGGTTCCGATCGCGCAACACGTCCCCGAGTGGCTTAAACAGCGCTATGCGTGGACGGTGCAGGCGGCCACTGTGTCCTGCGCTACGTTGGCGGCGTTCGCCGCCTGGGGATCCGCAGACCTCGTTCTCGGCGGTCGCGAGCTGACCTCCAACGCGACCAACCGGATCGCACTGGCCGGCCTGCTGGCGGCGACGGCCTTCGTACTCGTAGATCACGGTCTCGTTGCGGTCGTCAAGCATCAGCTTGGCGGCGCTCTGGACGGCTGGCGTTCGGTGGCTCGGCTGTCCTCGCTCGGCTACAACCTCGCCCTGGCGGCGCTGGGCGTCGTCATCGCCCTCATCTGGACCTACGACTCGTGGCTCGCGCTGTTCGCGATCGCTCCACTGGCGCTCGCACAACGCTCTCTCACGGTGCCGCGCCTGCAGGAGGAGGCGCGAGTCGAACCGAAGACCGGCCTCTACAACGCGCGTCACTTCGGCCGCGTCTTCGGCGACGAGCTGGCGCGCTCGATTCGCTACGGCCACCCGCTTTCGGTGCTGATGGTCGACCTCGATCTGTTGCGTGAGATCAACAACACCTACGGCCACCTGGCCGGCGACGCCGTTCTTTGCGGGGTCGCCGACGTCTTCCGCTCACAGCTGCGTCACTACGACGTGGCGGCGCGCTTCGGCGGCGAGGAGTTCAGCATCTTGCTGCCGGAGACGCCGGTCGAAAAGGCGCTCGAGATCGCCGAGAGGATCCGGCGCGCCGTCGCCGAGCGCTCTGTCGACGTCTCGACCTCGAGCGAGCCGATCCACGTCACCGTCTCGATCGGAGTCGCTTCCTTCCCAAGCGACGGCGCCGACCAGAACGCGCTCATCCACCAGGCCGATCTGGCCGTCTACCGAGCCAAGCTGCAAGGTCGCAACCGGGTACAGGCGGCGAGCGCCGAGGCGGCCGTGCTCGCGCCCTCTCTCGCCGGTCACCTCGAGGTCGCGGCCCAGATCGCCGAGCACGAGGAACGAACCGCTTCCGCCTCCGAACAGGGCCCGCGGCCTCACGCCGCCCAGAACCCATACTTCCTCTCGCTCTCCTTCCGCCTGGCCGCGCTCGTCGCTGTGATCAGCACAGCCGGCATCACGCTCGGCGTCGCGGCCATGGTGTTCTCGCACGGTCATATCGACTGGGGCGGGATCGTTGCCGTCACAGCCTTGGTCGGAGTGGGGCAGGCGCTCGCCATCCAGGTGGATGACGGCTCGATCTCGGTCAGCGCGGTCGGCACGATCGCCGGTGTCGCTCTTTTCGACATTCGCGTCGCGCTACTACTTGCGCTGACTACGAGCGTGGTGGAGTGGAGCGCACGCCGCTCGGCGTTGCACCAGGTGCTGTTCAACATCGGCGGTCTGAGCCTCGCCGGGCTGGCCGCCGGCGGAGTCTTCGCGCTGAGCCGTGACCTCAGCTCGCGCCAGCTCGCCTTCGATTTGGCCGGCATCGCCGCCGGCGGCGTCTACTTCCTCATCAACACCGGCCTGCTGGCGATCGCTTTGGCCTTCGAGGGCAACGAGGACTGGCTAGGCGCCTGGCGCGAGCGCTTCACCTGGCTGGTGCCTTACTACCTCGTCTACGGCCTCGTCGGGGCGCTGATCGCGGTCGCCTACCACGCCATCGGCAGCGAGGCGCTGCTCGTCTTCGCCCTGCCGCTTCTGATCATGCGCAAGACGCAAGAGGACTATCTGGGCCACGCTCAGAAGAGCGCTCACAAGCTGCGCCAGGCGGCAGAGACGATCCAGAAGCAGAACCTCTCGCTCGAGCAGGCCAACCGGCTGCTTCGCGAGCGCTCGACCGCCGCCATGGAGAGCCTGTCTGCGACCGTCGATGCCCGCGACTCCTATACCGCCGGCCACTCGCGCCGCGTCCAGCAGCTCGCGCTCGCGATCGGGCGCGAGATCGGGTTTTCGCAAGCGGAGCTGAACATCCTCGGTCAGGCCGCTCTCTTCCACGACATCGGCAAGCTGGCCGTGCCAGATTCTGTGCTGCTCAAGCCCGCGGAGCTGAACGACTACGAATGGGAATTGATGCGACGCCACGCCGACGAGGGCGCCCGCATCATCGAGCGCCTCGGTTTCCTGGCTGACGCGGTTCCGGCCATCCGCCACCACCACGAGCACTTCGACGGTTCCGGCTACCCCGACGGCCTCGCCGGGGAGGAGATCCCGCTCGGCGCTCGCATCATCCATGTAGCCGATGCGCTCGACTCGATGCTCACGACGCGCACCTACCGCTCGGCACGCCAGGTCAAGCAGGCGCTCGTCGAGTTGCGCGACAACGCCGGCGAGCAGTTCTGCCCGCGCTGCGTCTCGGCGCTCGAGAGCATCCTCCCGGTCGAGGCGCTCGGGACAGAAGGCGGCGACGCGCCCGAGGGCGAGTCTCCCGACAGCGCGCTCGAACTCACCCGCTGACTCTCTCCGAAGTCGCTCCATCTGCCTCCGCTGCGCGGACGGATAAGCCGGCGCCCGAGTGCAAAAAGAGGGCCGCTCAGACCGAGATCGAAAGAGTTTGCAATTCGCGCATAATGCTCTAGACTCTTTGCGATGGCCTCAAAGCCCCCTCTTCGCGCCCTGAGCGCGATCGATCCGCAGGCTCTGGCCGACTTCCAGGCGAGCATCCGCAAGCGCTACTCGAACGAGCGCATCCTGAGCGAGCTACGGGACTGCGCCCAGCGCCTGGGACGATCCCCGACGATGCGCGAGTTCGCTAGCGACGAGCAGTCGACGATCCATCCGCAGACCGTGATCGAGCATTTCGGAAGCTGGAACGCGGCCAAGCGCGAGGCGGGCCTGGTGCCCAGGCGCTTCGCCACGCGCGACGAGCTGCTCCGCGTCCTGCGCGAGCTGGGGGAGGAGCTCGACCGCACGCCTACGGCGCGAGACCTCGACGCGCGAAAGGGACAGGTTCCGTCGAAGTCCCTCTACTGGCACACCTTTGGCTCGCTGCGCGAGG
>JADGPD010000045.1 GCA_017882615.1 Thermoleophilia bacterium | reverse complement strand
GCGCTCGCGGCATCGCAGGCGCTCGAGCTGGCGACGCTCGGATCGGCCAGGGCGCTCGGAATCGCCGACGAAGTCGGCTCGCTCCTCCCCGGTAAGCGCGCAGATATCGCTATCGTGGCGCTGGATGAAACGTCGCTTCTACCATGGGAAGATGCACAGGCTGCTGTCGTCCTCGGCGGCAGTCCTGAACGAGTTGTGCTGACCGTCGTAGACGGCGAGACGAAGTACGAGAAGGGAGAGTTCGAGTGGGACGTTCTTCGCAGCGCAAGCGCAGCCGCCAGAGGTCGAATGCTCGCCGGCGGCAGGGAAGCGCGCGCAGTCGAGCGGTAGTTAAGCCTCCGGCTCCCACCGGCACGAGCGGTTACTCCTCGGCGATCGAGAGCACGATGTTCTTCGTACGCCTGCGCAAGGGCTCGAAGTGGGTTTTCATCGCCGTCATCATCGCCTTCGCCTTCACCTTCCTCTTCGCCGGCGTGGGTAGCGGAAGCAGCGGCGGCGGCGACATCATCCAAGAGCTTCTCGGCATGCGCGGCGGCGATCCGGTCAAGGCGGCCGAGAAAGCAGTGGCCAAGAGCCCGCACAACACGAGCGCCCTGATCCGGCTCGCTCAGGCCTACGACGGCAAGCAGCGGCGGAGCGCCGCGATCAACACCTACGAGAAGTATTTGACGATCAAGCCGAAGGATCCGAGCGTGCTCGTGCAGCTCAGTCGCCTGCAGCGAGACCTAACGCTGCTCCGCTTCGATCGTTATTCGAGGCTGCAGTCCCAGCTTGGGGCCACCTACGGCCCGCTCGGTTCCGAACCGCTCCCGAAGCTGGGTACCGACACGTTGCTCACGGCCTACTCGAGCCTGCTGACCACCAAGGTGACGAACGCATACGGCTCATACGTCAAGGCGGCGGCGGGCTGGGAAGGCTCCTACCAGCGCTACGCCAAGGCCGTTCCGATCACGAACTCTCTCCAGCGGGCCCAGATCGAGCTCGAGCTGGGGCAAGCGGCCAGCAGCGCGACCGATTATCCGACCGCGATCAAGGCCTACGAGTCCTTCTTGAAGCTGACCCCGAAGAGCGCCCTGGCTCCGCAGGTCAAGAAGGCGCTGGCCGAACTGCGGAAGATCAGCGCCAACGGTTAGAGTTGACGTCGAGCAGTAAAGCCCGAGAGGAGGTTGACGAGATGGACTTCGACATAGCCAGTGAGCGGCCAAGCGAGGGTGTCTTCGTCATCTCGCTCAGCGGTGAGGTCGATCTCTACACCGCGCCGGAGTTCAAGCAGCAACTGATCGATGCGGTTGCCGAGGGCGCCCGACACGTCGTGGTCGATCTCAGCAAGACGACTTTCATCGACTCCACCACCCTCGGAGTGCTCGTGGGCGGCGTTCGCCGCCTGCGCGAGAAGGACGGCGATCTCTCGCTCGTCTGCAGCGATCGCAACATCAACAAGATCTTCGAGATCACGGGGCTGAATCAGGTCTTCTCGATCGCGCCCAGCCGCGAAGAGGCGCTGGCGCGCCTGTCGTCCAACTAGCTCGTCCCGCGGCTGAATCCGTAGAAGCGCCCGACCGGGCTGAAGCCGAGCTTGGCATATAGCGCCTTGGGCCAATCGTTCTCATCGGCCATCAGCCAGACGAGATCGTGGCCCGACGCGAAGGCCTCCCAGGCCGCGCGCCGGACAACCGAGCTGGCGAGGCCCTGGTTTCGGTACTCGCGCAGGGTGCCGACCGCCTCGATCTGCGCGGCGCCGCCACGCGAGTAAAGCTGGCAGCCGCTCACAACTCGGCCGCCCGAGCGGCGCGCGAAATACTTGCAATCGATGCTGCGCTCGACCACCAGATTCTGCTGCGTGAGCTGGCGAACCAGCTCTTCGCTCTCGGGATGGAATTCGCTGTTTTCCTCCTCCCAGAAGGGCAGCATCTCCTCGCTCGTGACCTCGGAAACGAGTGGTAGTCGCTCCTGCTCGACCGCGCCGGAGTGAACCATCGCGATCGCCCGATCGACCTTCCAGGCTAGGCTCTCGAACTGTGGCGTCAGCCGCTCGCCTATCTCGGCCGAGTCGGTGATGACCTTGCGGTGAGCCATTCCGGCCACCCCCAAAATCCGGTCGGCGAGCGCCGCGAGCTCGTTCGCGCTCGCCTCTGGATCCTCGACGCGGAGGAAGTTACGGTCATACACCAGCGGCAGCGATTCGCAGAGAAGCGCGGTCGCGAGAAACGAAGAGAAAATCCGCTCGGAGCAGCGCTCGTCGAGGTAGCGGCAAAAGCCGACGATGCGCTCTAGATCGTCGGAGGGCGTCGTCGTTCGCGGACCTGCGTTTTCCATAACAGTCTTCTACCATTCCGTGTCCTCGGCCGGTCTCTCCGTGCGGCCAGGCGCGACTGGGCTTCCTAAGCGGCCGGCCGAGAACGCGAGAGACGCCTCGTTCGAATTCGCCCAGCGCCGCAACAGGAGCTCGTTCTGCCGGGTTAGCGAGATGAACTGGCGAGATAGGCTCTCAAAGTGCGCGCGATTCAAATCTCAGTCGTCGGTAGCGGCAGCGAGTGGGAGGCGCAGGCCGAGCAGGTCGGGCGCCTGCTCGCCGAACGAAGCTGCACGGTCGTGACCGGCGGCGGCACCGAGGTGATGGCGGCCGCCGCGCGGGGTGCCAAGCAAGCCGGCGGGCGGACGATCGGAATCCTGCCCGGCGAGTCGCTCGGCGAAGCCAGCGAGTGGATCGACTTTGCTGTGGCGACCGGCATCGGCCACGCCCGCAACCTTGCTGTGGCGGCCTCGGGCGACGCGGTGATCGCCGTCGGCGGCAGCTGGGGAACGCTGAGCGAGCTCGCCTTCGCGCGCCGGCTCGGCCGCCCGACTGTGCTGCTCGAAGGTGGCGTCGCGGCGGAGGGCGAGGGATTCCTTCGCGCCGCCACACCGGAAGAGGCGGTCGAACTGGCGCTCTCGGCGCTGGAGGCACGAAGTGCCGAAGCCTAGGCCGCTGATCTGGAAGCCGAGGTATGCGACCCGCAGGATGCGCGAACGAGCCTGGGCCAAGAAGTCGCTCGAGCGCGAGCGGGCGCTGGCGGAGCTGCGCGGCCCCTCCTTGATCGAACGAGCGCGGCGTTGGCTCAGGCGCTAGGGCTAGCCAGCATCCGCCCGAGCAGCTTCAGCGCCCCGGCCTTCCGCAGCGGCTCGTTCAGATTCCCGCACTTCGGCGACTGCACGCACGATGGACAACCGCGCTCGCAGGGGCAGCCCTCGAGCAGGCGCACCGTGTCGGCGACCCAATCCTCGAACACCTCGTAGCCGCGCTCGCTGATGCCGATTCCGCCGGCGTGGCCGTCGTAGACGAAGATCGTCGGCTGAAGTGTCTGCGCGTGCAGGTTGGTGGAGAGGCCGCCGATGTCCCAGCGGTCGCACATCGCGCGCAGCGGCAGAAGCGCGATCAGCGTGTGCTCGGCGGCGTGCAGCGAGCCGAGTAGTAGCGGCAGCTCCTCCAGCCCTTCGAGCTGCTCGGGCGTGGGGCAGAACCAGATCGCCTCGGTCTCGAACGAGGTGGCCGGCAGCTCCAGCGGCGTCAAGTCCATCGCCCGCTGGGTTTGGATCGATCTTCGTTGGAAGCCGACGACCTGCTCGGTCACCGAGACGCGGCCGAAGCAGAGCTCCACGCCGAGACGCTCCTCTCGCTTCAGCTCCTCCCTGATCTCGGTCTCGGTCTCGCGCTTGACCTGGGTGTAGTAGTCGCCCGAGAAGGGCTCGACCAGAGCGCGTCCGGCTTCCAGATCGAGCGTGCGAACAAAATACGCCTCGCCCAGGTGCAGGTAGATCGCGCCCTCGTGGATGGTCGAGAAGGCGCGGGCCCGCTCGACCAGTCCCAGCACCGAGCCGGTACCTGCCTCGATCACGGTGAAGCTCTCGCTCTCGGCCGAACGCAAGGGCACGCGCGCTGCGGGAAAGTCGCGTCCCTGCCAGACGAAGCCGGCCGGGGTCTTTCGCAGCTCTGGCAGCTTGGCGGCTTGCTCGAGCGCCTCCGGGCCGAGGATTTCTGCGTCTTCCGGCCCGATCGGCGCCTCGTAGGCGGCGGAGAGCAGGTGCCCATCGAGGATGCGCGGGCTGGCGTGATCGAGGATCGCGGCCTCGACGTGGCGCCCGATCAGCGCCTCGGGGTCGCGCATGAAGAACTGGTCGAGCGCGTCCTCGCTGGCGATCATCAGCGCCAGGCCGTGCTCGCGGCGCCCGGCGCGGCCCCACTGCTGGCGCAGGCTGGCGACCGTGCCGGGAAAGCCGACCGAGATCGCGCAGTCGAGCGTGCCCACGTCGATGCCCAGCTCGAGCGCGTCGGTCGCGGTCACCGCCAGCAGCTCGCCGGCGACCAGACGCCGCTCGATCTCGCGCCGCTGCTCGGGCGTGTAGCCGGCCCGGTAGGGCGCGATCCGCGCAGCCAGCTCCGCGGGCAGGCGGTCGCTGGTGAAGCGGTGGATCAGCTCGACGGCCTTGCGGCTCTTGGCGAAGCAGATCGTCCGCTCGCCGCGCTCGACGAGCGTTGCGAGCAGCTTCGACGCTTCGCCGAGCGCGCTGGCGCGCAGTCCCAGCTCGGGGTCGATCAGCTCCGGATTCCAGAGCGCCAGCGTTCGCTCGGGACGCGGCGCACCGTCGTCCGAGACGACTTCGACGTGGAGCCCGGTGAGCGCGCGCGCCAGCTCTCCGGGGTTGGCGATTGTCGCCGAGGCGAGCAGAAATTGCGGCTCGGCACCGTAGATCCGCGCCAGCCGGCGCAGGCGCCGCAGCACGTTTGCCACGTGCGAGCCGAAGACGCCGCGGTAGACGTGCGCCTCGTCCACGATCACGTAGCGCAGGTTTGCCAGCACATCGCCCCAGCGATCGTGATGCGGCAGCACGCCGATATGCAGCATGTCGGGGTTGGAGAGAATCACGTTGGCCCACTTGCGGATCTGCCAGCGCTGCTCGCTCGGCGTATCGCCGTCGTAGATCGCGGCCCGCACCTTCGGGACGTGCAGCGTCGCCAGCGCGCGTGCCTGATCCTGCGCCAGCGCCTTGGTCGGGTAGAGATAGAGAGCCCGTTGCTTGGGCTCGCGCGCGAGCGCATCGAGCACCGGCAGGTTGAAGGCGAGCGTCTTGCCACTGGCGGTGCCGCTGGTGACGATCAGGTGCGAGCCGGCCTGGGCCAGCCGCCAGGCCTCAGCCTGATGCGAGTAGAGAGAGCTGACTCCGAGCCCGATCAGCGCCTGGCGCAGTCGCGGCGCCAGCTCGGCCGGAAGCTCTTCGAGCCGCGCCTCGTGGGCGGCCTCCTCGCCGCGGTAAGCAAGCTCCTCGCCAACGAGGAGCGGATCCCAGCTCTTCAGCGATTTCGAGTTCAGGTTGACCCCAAGAGCGATGGTATCTTGTGCCCACCGGGGTGCCCTCGCGGGCTGAGAAAAACCCGTCGAACCTGATCTGGGTAATGCCAGCGAAGGGAGCTGAGTTTGGACATCACCTCAAAGCGAAGCACTTCGCCGCCTGGCCGCGCTCGGCGGCGCGAAACTGTTTCGAAATCGGCGCGCTTTTGCGCGTCGGTCGCCGTTGGGGGCCGGTACCGTTTCACGACCCCGCGGGTGGGTTTATCTGAGCGCCGAGCGAAACGAAGCACCCCACCGCTTGGCCGCGCTCGGCAAGCACGATGCGTTGTCCTCGGTCGCGCCCGTAGCTTCCAGCTACGAACGCGACACTGCGTCCTAGCCTCGCACTCACCGATCACACCCAATCGGCGGGTCTTCATTCCGCTCGGCGCTCGAGGGCGGGGGGCTGCGTACCGTAGCGTTCCCCGAGCCGGTGATCAATCACTTCGAAGCGAGCTCCCATGATTCCGCGCTGCCTCACAATCGCAGGCTCCGACTCGGGCGGAGGCGCGGGCATCCAGGCCGATCTGAAGGCCTTCGCCGCCGCCGGTTGCTTCGGTATGAGCGCGATCGTGGCCCTGACGGCGCAGAACACAACCGCCGTCACGGCCGTGCACGAGGCGCCGCCGGAGTTCGTGCTGGCCGAGCTGGAGGCCGTCTTCTCGGACATCGGCGTGGACGCGGCGAAGACCGGGATGCTCTTCTCGCGCCCGATCATCGAGGCCGTCGCCGGTTTTCTCTCCGAGCACCGCGTTCCGCTGGTCGTCGATCCGGTGATGATCGCCACCTCGGGCGCGCGGCTCTTGCAGCCGGAGGCCGTCGAGGCACTGGTGAGCGAGCTGCTGCCGCTGGCGACGGTGACGACTCCCAACCTCGACGAGGCGATCGTGCTGGCGGGGAAGCCGGGCTCGCGCCGGGAGCTGGCGGAGCGCATTCACGCGCTCGGGCCGGCAGCGGTGATCGTCACCGGCGGGCATGGCGCCGAGCCGGTCGATCATCTCTTCGACGGGCGCGAGCACTTCGAGATTCCCGTGCAACGGCACTCGAAGCTCTCGACGCACGGAGCCGGCTGCACTCACTCGGCGACGCTGACAGCGCTGCTGGCAAAAGGCGTGCCCCTGCCCGAGGCCGCCGAGGAAGCTGCTCGGATCGCCTCGCAAGCCGTTGCGAATGGGCTGGAATGGCTTGGCGCCGGGGAAGGCCCCGTCGACGTACTCGGATTGGAGGAGCAGGGATGACCGTCTCAGCGGGAGCGACCCTTCGCACACTGCGTGCGCGCAGGCCGCTCGTTCATCAGATCACCAACTACGTTGTCATGAACGAGACGGCGAACGCGACGCTGGCCATCGGCGCGCTGCCGGTGATGGCGCACGCTCCCGAAGAGGTCGAAGAGATGGCCGCCGCCGCGGGAGCGCTGGTGCTCAACATCGGCACCCTTTCGACGCCCTGGATCGAAGCGATGCTGCTGGCCGGCAGGGCGGCGAACGTCGCGGGCGTACCGGTTGTGCTCGATCCCGTCGGCGCCGGCGCGACGCGCTTCCGCACCGAGACCGCCGAGCGCATCCTCGATCAGGTCGATGTCGCCGTGGTGCGCGGGAATGCGGGCGAAGTGGCGACGCTGATCGGGCAGCAGGCCGAGATGCGCGGCGTCGACTCGCTCGGAGTCGGCTCGCCGGCCGGGGAGATCGCGCGCTCGGCCGCGCTCAAGCTCGGTTGCGTCGTCGCGGTCACCGGTCCGGTCGACCGCATCTCCGACGGTGAACGCGGCTTCAGAGTGGCCAATGGGGACGCGCTGCTCGGCGTCGTCACCGGAACCGGCTGCATGTCCACGGCCATCACCGGCTGCTTCCTGGCCGCGAAGCCCGACGAGCCGCTCGAGGCCGCCGCGGAAGCGCTTGCCGCCTACGGCGTCGCCGCCGAAGACGCCGCTGTCGGCGCGGCCGGACCGGGCAGTTTTCACGTTGCCCTCTACGACAGCCTCTACAACCTCGACCCCGAAACGCTCGACGCCCGCGTCCATATTTCATGAAGCTGCACGCCATCGTCGACGACCTCGAGACCGCCCGCGCGGCGGTCGCAGGCGGCGCCACGGTCGTGCAGCTGCGGCTGAAGGGCGCCTCGACCGAGGAGATCGTCCAGCGAGGCGTCCCGTTTCGCGAGCTTCCGGCTACCTTCATCGTCAACGACGATGCCGGGGCAGCGATCGCGCTCGCGGCCGACGGCGTTCATCTGGGGCAATCGGACAAGGGCATCGAGCTGGCGCTGCTAGCTGGATTGATGCTTGGACTCTCGGCTTCGACGGTCGCCGAAGCGCTCGAGGCGGAGAAGCAGGGAGCCGCCTACATCGGCGCCGGCCCGGTCTGGGCAACGCCCTCGAAGACCGACGCCGCTCCGGCGATCGGGCTGGACGGTCTGGCGGCGATCTGCGCCGCGGTGTCGCTGCCGGTGGTGGCGATCGGCAGCGTCAATGCGGCCAACGCGGCGGACTGCATTCGCGCCGGCGCCGCGGGCGTGGCCGTGATCCGCGCCGCGCGCGACTCGAAGGCGATCATCGAGGCGATCGATGCGGCTCTCTGAGCTGGGTGAGTTCGGCTTTCTGCGCGAGCTGGAGCGCCGTGGCCTTGTCCAGCGGATCCAGAACGATGCCGCCCAGTTTGCGCCCGACCTGGTCGTCACTCAGGACGCGCTCGTCGAGGGCGTCCATTTCCGCCTCGACTGGACGAGCTGGCACGACCTTGGCTACAAGGCTGCGGCGGTCAACATCTCCGACCTGGCCGCCTCGGGCGCCAAGCCGGAGGCGCTGATCGTCTCGCTCGGGCTGCCCGGCGAGAGCGAGGCGGAAGATGTGATCGCGCTCTACGAAGGGATCGCCGAGACCGGAGTGCCGGTGCTGGGCGGCGACACGACCTCGGCCGATCGCCTCTATCTGAGCGTCACCGCGCTCGGGCGGGCCGATCGGGTGCCCGGCCGGGACGGCGCCCGTGCCGGCGATCTGCTCGTCGTAACCGGCCCGCTTGGCGCCTCCGCGGCCGGCTTCTACTGTCTGCAAGAGCGCCTCACCAATCCGTGCGCCCGCGAGCACCTACGTCCGCCGCTACGCGTGGCGGAAGGAAAAGAGCTCGCCAAAAGCGCCCACGCCATGCTCGACATCTCCGACGGACTGGCCTCCGACGCGCTGCGCATCGCCGAGCGCTCGGGCTGCCGCCTGGTGATCGAGCTCGAGCGGGTGCCCGTCGCCGCGGGCGTGGCCGAGATCGCTGCGCGGCTGAAAAAGGACGTCTACTCGCTCGCCTGCGCCTTCGGCGAAGACTACGAGTTGCTGGCCGCCGTTCCGGAAGCCGGTCGCTTTACGGTGATCGGTCGCTGTGAAGAGGGCGAGGGCGTGGTGTTTCTACACAACGGTGAGGCGGTGGAACTCAGCGGCTGGGATCACTTTCGCAGGTAAGGAGCTGCATTCCGCATCAGGCCGCGACTCTGGATCAGTCCGTTATTAGCGCGCGAGTCTCGAGAACATGGGCGAGACGATCAGTCCGCGGTACGTCGTATCGCTGCTCCGGATCGATCAGCAAGCCACGAAGCCCGGCGCTGATCGCTCCCAGATAGTCCGCCGAGTAGGAGTCGCCTATGTAGACCGAGGTCTCTCGCTTCCCTTCCGACTGCGCGAGTGCGCTTTCGAAGATGGATCGAGATGGCTTTCTCTTCCCGTGCTCTACGGAGGTGACAACGGCGGCGAAGTACTGCCCTACGTCCATTGCTCCCAGATGGTCGTGGACGAGACCGGCGTGATGCGTGTTGGTCACGAGAACCAGCTTGAACCTTCGCGACAGATCAGCGATTAGCGACGTCACCCCTGGGATGGGTTCGACGCCTTTATTCCATTCCAGCAAAAAGGTGTCTCGGAATCGATCGACAAGCTCGCCGTTTGCTGGCTGCGGGAGCACTCGCCGCAGGAACTCCGCGCAGACCTCGTCCATCGAATACTCGTCCAGGCTTTGCTGAGCTCGCAGCTCGAACTCTTCGAACGTGTCAGACCACCGCTCGAGGAAGCCGGAGTAATCAACTCTCGCTCCCGCCCTTGCAAGCACCTCGTATGAACCGTCGTAGCCCTGCTCGACCAGGCTCTCCGAATAGGTCACGAGGGTTCCAAAGAAGTCGAACAGGACGTGCGTCAACGCTGCCATAGCGTCTGCCAGGCTAACGCGGCCGCCAGCGCCCCAGCTTCATCAGCGGCACCTTCCAAATCGCCTCGAGCACGATCTGCTTGCCCATCTTCGAGCCGCCGACCTCGCGGTCGATGAAGACGATCGGTATCTCGCGCACGCTGAAGCCGGCGCGAATGGCCCTGTACGTCGTCTCGATCTGGAAGGCGTAGCCGCGCGCCGAGATCGTCTCCAGCTCGATCGTCTCCAGCACCCGGCGCCGGTAGCACTTGAAGCCGCCGGTCAGGTCGCGGATCGGCACGTGTAGGAGCGTTCGCGCGTAGAAGGAGCCGCCGATCGAGATGGCGCGCCTGACCCGGCTCCAGTTGCGCGTACCGCCCCCGGGGACGTAGCGCGAGCCGAGCACGAGGTCGGCGTCTGCCGCCGCCTCGATCAGGCGCGGCACGTCGGCGGGGTTGTGCGAGAAGTCGCAGTCCACCTCCAGCACCAGCTCGGCGCCGTGCTCCAGCGCCCAGGCGAAGCCGGCGATGTAGGCGCGGCCGAGGCCCTCCTTCTGCTCGCGGTGAAGCACCTCGACGAAGCCGAGCTCCGTTTTCAGGCGATCCGCGATCTCGCCGGTGCCGTCCGGGGATCCGTCGTCGATGACCAGCACGCGATCGTCGGGGCCGAGCACGCCCGCGAGGGCGCGAAGCATGCGCTCCAGATTCTCGCGCTCGTTGTAGGTGGGAAGGCAGACGCAGGCGCGCACGACTGAATCATTCCTCATCCGCGGGCTCGCTGTCGGCTTCGGCCTCGCCGGTTTCTTCCTGTTCGTTCTCGTGCAGCGGAATGCGGGCCACGAGATGTGTCCCTTCGCCGGGCTTGCTCTCGACGCTGAGCGTTCCGTCCATGGCGCGTAGCCGCTCTTCCAGACCGTGCAAGCCGCTTCCCTTGCTGGCGTCGGCGCCGCCGCAGCCGTCATCCGACACTTCGACCTCGAGCACGCCCTCCCGTTCGCGCACGCGCACGGTGGCCAGCTCCGCTCCGGCGTACTTGCCGATATTGGTCAGCCCCTCGGCGACGACGAAGTAGGCCGTCGCCTCGACCGACGGCTCCAGCTTGCGCTCGACCGAGAACTCGATCTCGGTCGGCAGCGGTTGGCGCTCGGCCAGAGCCTTGACGGCGGCGGCGAGGCCGCGGTCGCTGAGGATCGCCGGATGAATTCCCCGCGCCAGCTCGCGTAACTCCGACAGTGCCTGGTCGAGTTGCTCGAGCGCGCCGTCGATCAGCTTCGCGCTCTCCGGGTCGGTCGTCTTGTTGCGTGCCAGGCGCAGCTGCAGCGCGAGCGCCACCAGCTGCTGCTGGGCGCCGTCGTGCAGGTTTCGCTCCAGTCGCCTGCGCTCGGCGTCGGAGACCTCGACGATGCGGGCGCGCGAGTCGCGCAGCTCGTCCAACCGGGCGCGCAGGTCGGCGCGCAGGCGCTCGTTCTCGAGCTGCAGCACGGCGGCGGTGCCGGCCGTCTGGACGATGTCGGTGTTGGCCAGATCGGGGCGGTGGACGATTGCGGCGATCAGCTTGCCGTCGTGCTCGACCGGCGTCCAGACCCGGCCCGATGCCGTCGCCGCCGCGATCTTCACCTCGTGCCCCTCGTCGTCGACGAAGATCTCGCGCTCGGGCAGCCAGTAGGCGATCGTCAGCGATTCGTCTCCGAGCCCCTCGGCCAGCGAGTCGCGTACGAGCTGGTCTGTCCGCGGCGGCGAAGAGAGGAAAAAGGTCGTGATGCGCCGGAGCACCGAGCGAATGCCGTCGAGCACCCCGATCGTGACGATGGCCGAGGGGATCGCCATCAAGCCGGTGACCCAGGCGCCGCCGCTGGTGAGCTCGACGGTCCAGCCCGCATTGAAGTAACCGAGCAGCGGCGCCAGCGCGAACCCGATCGTGAGCGCCGCGGGAATGAGCGCGGTCACGAAGGCGACGATGATCAGCGGCAGCTTGATCACCAGCAGCACGAGCCCCTTCCAGAGGGAAGCGCTGGCGAGGTAGTCCTTGAGCGTGGCGATGATCGCGCGCGCACGGCTCTCGTTGCCCGCCCGCGCGAGCGCCTTTTCGCTCTGCGCCCGCCGCAGATTGAGCGGTGGGATCTGCGCCGAGAGAAGGTGAATGGCCAGCCAGCGCTCGAGCCGCATCGCCAGCGTGATCGCGATGACGAGAAAGGCGAGGATCACGAAACCGACCATCACGACGAGCAGCCCGATGCCCACGCTGATTCCGGTCGTGAAGAAGCCGATATAGGCGATCGCAAGTGGGAAGCCGAACAGGATGTAGACGCCCGTCTTGACCGCGTCCCAGACCACCTGCGCGAGCGATCGCCGCGCGGGAGCGGGCCCGCGCCTGCGCTCCTGCGACTCGCGTACGAAGGTCAGCTCGAATTTCCGCGCCTCGCTCACCTGCGCGCTCCCGTGATTGCGATCGAGCCGCCCAAGGTAACTTCGGCGTCGATCTCATCGGGCGAGGAGGGATCCTCGATGATGTTTGCGAACGGCCGCTTTGCGCGGTGCTCGGCGTGCACGTTGTAGCGCCCGGCCGGCACCCGGAGCGCGATGTCGCCGATACTCATCCGGGCGCGGAAATACTTGGGGACGCAGCTGTCGCGGTAGTCGATGTCGCCGAAGCGGAGTGAGACGTCGGCGCGCTTGTTGCAGCCAAAACCATCGAACTTGCCGGCGTCGAGCTTGAGATTGAGTCGGCCCTGAATCCCCTTTAACGTGATCGCTCCAAAGTGCAGGCGAAGCGTGAGCGCGGTCTTCCGGGGCAGCCGCAGGCGATAGTGGAGATTGCAGCGACGCAGGACGCCAAGCCGGCTGCCGGTACAGGAGGAGTGGATCGTCAGAGTCGTTCCGGTGACCTTGACCCGCTCGACCAAGCGAGAGTCTCTCGAGACATCGGAGCTGCGCAGAATGTGAACGTGGCCGTCGCGACTGGGCCTGATCTCGAGCTTGACCATGCCTTTGGAATCGAGAACGAGCCGCTTGATCGGCCTGGTGATCTCGCGCGAGCGCTTTTCGTGCCTGACGTCGAAGGCAGCGGGCGTGACCACGGCGAGAAAGACGATCACGGTGAGCGCGCAAACCAGCACGAGCCAGACCCGTCCGGAAAGGTGTGCTCGTCGAGGCGCCGAGGTTTCGCCGGCCATGCGCGAACCGTACCGCCTGCCGCTCCCCATCTCCGATCGAGCCAGCTCCCGAGCGGCGGTGCGGGTAGCCCCCGGGCGCGAAGAGCGACGAGCATTGCCTCGCGATCGGCCTCGGGGGAAGGCGGCGCGGAATTGGCACAGTGCGGTGCGCCTTTTCTCGCAACCATTCCCCGCCCCGTGGGAGGGTGGGGGGTGGTGGGTGGGCAATGAGCGCCCGTACCCCGGCGACTGCGGTCTCGTCCCCCAACACGTTCCCAAGCGGAGAGAACGAGCCGCCGGAGCGCCCCTCGGCGAAGTAGGGCATAACATCGATCTCATGTCGCCGCCGACGCCCTCCAACAGCGATGTCGCCGCGCAATTCGAGCTGCTGGCCGACCTGATCGAGCTCGAAGGCGGTGACAGCTTTCGCATCACCGCCTACCGGCGCGCCGCGAAGCAGATTCGGGATAGCTCGCGCTCGCTGGTCGAGCTGGCGCTGGCGGGGCGGGCCACGGAGCTTCCGGGCATCGGCAAGACGATCGAGGGCAAGATCCGCGAGATCGCGCGAGACGGGAAGATTCACGCTCTGGCCGAGCGCGAGCAGCGAGTCCCTACCGGGGTCATCTCCTTCCTGCGCCTACCGGGCATCGGGCCGAAGACCGCGGCGCGCTTCTGGCTCGAGCTCGGCCTGACGACGCCCGACGAGCTGCGCCACGCGGCCGAGCGCGAACAGCTGCGAACGCTACCCGGGCTCGGCGCCTCGATCGAGGCGAAGGTGTTGAAGGCGCTCGACACCGCCGCCGCGCCGGTTGAGGAGAGGGTGCCGCTGGGGCGGGCCCTCGAGGCGACGCGGGAGGTTCTGACCGAGCTGGCCGGCTTGCCCGAGGCGGTGAAGGTCTCCGAGGCCGGCAGCGTCAGGCGCCGGCGCGAAACGGTGCACGACGTGGATCTGATCGCCACGGCGGCCGAGCCGAGGCTCCTGATCGAGAAGTTCACGGCCATGGAATGGGTCGCCGAAGTCGCCGCAGCCGGAGAGACGAAGGCGGAGGTCGTGGGGCAAAGCGGTCTTCATTTCGATCTGCGCGTCGTGCCTCCCGAGGCCTACGGCAATCTGCTCCAGCACTTCACCGGCTCCAAGCAGCACAACGTCGAGCTGCGCGAGGATGCCGTTCGGCGCGGGCTGTCGATCTCGGAGTACGGCGTCACCAGCGTCGAGACGGGCGAGATCGCGCGCTTCGCAAGCGAGGAGGAGCTGTACGAGTTCCTCGGCTACGCCTACATCCCGCCCGAGCTGAGGGAGGGCACGGGTGAGCTCGCGGCGGCTCGCGCGGGCACGCTACCGCGGCTGATCGAGCTTCGCGACCTGCGCGGCGACCTGCACGTCCACTCCACCTGGTCGGACGGGCGCGCCTCGATCGAGGAGATGGCGCTGGCCGCGATCGAGCGCGGCTACGAGTACATGGCCATCACCGACCACGGCGACAGGCTGCGCGAGGGAAGGCTCGACGCTCAGCTCGAGGAGGTCGAAGCGCTCAACGCCCGGCTCGCCCCCTTCCACATCCTGGCCGGGGTGGAGTCGGCGATCAGGGCCGACGGCTCGATGGATCTGCCCGACGAGGAGCTGGCGCGGCTGGACTGGGTGATCGGCGCGCTGCACACCTCGTTCGAGCGCAGCCCGACCGAGCGAATCCTCGGCGCGATGGACAACCCGTACGTGGATTGCATCGCTCACCCCACGGCGCGCAAGATCGGCGGGCGCGAGCCGCCGGTCGCGATCGAGCGCCTGGTGGAGAGGGCGGTCGAGACTGGAACGGCCCTGGAGATGAACGGTCAGCCCGATCGGCTCGATCTGCGCGACACTCATGCCCGACTTGCGGGCGAGGCAGGGGCTAAGATCGTCATCTCAAGTGATGGGCACCGGCCGGTGACTCTGATGAGCATCGAGTTGGCCCTGGCACAAGCGAGGAGAGCATGGCTGACGAGCGAGCAGGTAGTGAACACACGCCACTGGAGGCAGATCCTGAGCGCGCTGAAGAGCTGACGAGCTTCCGCGCCAGCGCGGCGGCGACGAGCGAATGGATCGCGAGCTTTCTCGAGCGCCTGCCGGAGTTGCCCGTGCTGGCCCAGGTCGAGCCCGGCGAGGTGCAATCGCAGCTCCCCGCCGCGCCGCCCGAAAAGGGCGAGCCCTTCTCGGCCGTGCTGGAGGATCTGGAACGAATCGTGCTGCCCGGGCTGACGCAGTGGAATCATCCCCGCTTCTTCGCCTACTTCCCAACCACCACCTCCGAGCCGGGGATCCTGGCCGAGATGCTGATCGCCTCGCTGAACGTGAACGCGATGCTCTGGCGCTCTTCGCCGGCCGCGACCGAGCTCGAGGAGCTGGCGCTCGACTGGCTCGGGCAGCTGCTCGGGCTGCCGAGCGAATGGTTCGGGCACATCGAGGACACGGCCTCCACCTCCACCCTCTCGGCGCTGGCCGCGGCGCGCGAGGCCGGCGGCGGGCGCCGCGCGGTTCTTTGCTCGGAGGAGGCGCACTCCTCGGTCGCCAAGGCCTGCCGCCTGCTCGAGCTCGAGCTGCGCACGATTCCGGTAGACGACGCCTTCCGCATGCGCGTCGAAGCGCTGGAGATAGAGCTGGCCAAGGGCGATGTATGCGCCGTCACGGCCACGGTCGGGACGACCTCGACGACTTCGGTCGATCCGCTGCGCGAGATCGGGCGGCTGTGCAAGGAGCACGGGGCCTGGCTGCACGTGGACGGCGCCTACGGCGGCTCGGCCGCGGTCTGCCCCGAGTTTCGCTGGGCGCTCGACGGAATCGAGCTGGCCGACTCCTTCGTCGTCAACGCGCACAAGTGGCTGCTCACACCGATG
>JADGPD010000018.1 GCA_017882615.1 Thermoleophilia bacterium | reverse complement strand
GTCGCGTTCGTAGCTGGAAGCTACGGGCGCGACCGAGGACAACGTCCGCGCGCCGCCGAGCGCGGTCAGGCGGTGGAGTACTTCGTTTTGATTCGAGTTCAAATAGCGACTACTTCGCGGGCTTCTTCGCGGGCGCCTTGCGGGCGGCCGGCTTTTTCGCGGCCGGCTTGGCCGGCTTGCCCAGGGCCTTGACCTGCTTCTCGAGATCCGCGACGCGCTTTTCGAGCGCCTCCACCCCGCTGACGCGCCGTTGCAGCTCGTCCATGCGGTCTCGCAGTCCAGTCAGAGCGTCGAGCAGCTTCTGCGCGGCCGGCGTCGAAGCGATCTTCTGCAGAGCTTCCTCGCCTCTATCGGCGAGCTTGCTGACGATTTCCGGCGTACCCTGAGGCACCTGGCATCTCCTCCTAGATTCGGTAGTGAGCGCTAAGTGGAGCGTAGCTAGCTCGAGGCGGTTGCGAAAGGGCCCGGGCGACCGGGCGCTACTGGACGATGTCTACCGGAGTGCCTACCTGTACCCGTTCGAACAGCTTTTTCAGATCGGCGGCGCCGAGCCGCACGCAGCCGTGGGACGCGGCTTTGCCGATCGAGGCGGGATCGTTAGTGCCGTGAATGGCGATGGGCCCGCCCTCGGGCCAGTGGATCAGCTTTTCGGAAAAGCCGGAGAGAGCGACGGCGGCGGCCCCGTACACGCCGCTGGTATCGGTGATGCGGATGCGCTCTCGCACGATGAAGCTCCCACGCGGAGTGGGCGTCGACGGAGCCCCGACGGTGGCCGCGGCGCGCAGCACGGGAGCACCGTCCTCGTACAGCGTCAAGCGACGCCGGGAAAGGTCGACGCGCACGCGCGTATGCACCTCCTCCAGCGCGACGCTGCGCGTGGAGACGTAGCCCTCCCGCCCGCCCGAGATTCCCGGCCTGCCGGAGAGCCTTACCCTGTACCAGAGCGCTCGGCAATCACTTGCTCGCACCTCGCCGAGCGCGGCGACTACTGTCGGTACGCCGCGACGACTCGTCTCGACGAAGCTCTTGCTCGAGCGCGACAGGATGCTCAGCCGCTCGCCGCCAGGGCGCCGGTAGACGTTCGCCCGAGTGCGCACGAAGGCTACGACCGAGACGCGACGCGAGCCGAAAGCAACCTCCCCCGCCCGGCAGTGACGAGTCGTCTCGGTCAGCCGCTTCGCCCCGTCGCCCACCGACCGCCGCGCATCGTGGCTGGAAAAGCCGCGCACCAGCAAGCCGATCGCCAGCACGGCGAGCCCAGTGAGACCGAGAAGCAGCAACCTACGCAGAGCAATGATTCTAGTTGCGAGGTACTGCTAGGGGCTCATTTCAAAACGAAGCACTCCAACCATCTGGCCGCGCTCGGAGGCGCGCTGCGTCGTCCTCGGCCTCGCCCGTAGCTTTGGCTACGACCTAGGCGCTGCGTCCTAGCATCGCATCCACCGATCGCACCCAGCCGGCGGGTCTTTATTCTGAAATGAGCCTAGGCGACTTGCCTGAGCGGAACTACGTTCTCCGCCGGCTCGGAGATCTTCGCCACCTTGGAGCTCTTGTGCGCGCCACGATTGATGTCGGCGACGAGAGCGAAGTAGCGCCAGCGAAGCTGGCTGAACTCGATGAAGGCACCGATACGATCGCCGATGACGCGCGCCGCCGACTCGATCGCCTGGTCGGGGGCGAGCGGCAAGCGCCTTTCAAGCTCGATTACGCCGAGGGGTGCGCGCGTGCCGCTGATGGGAAAGGCGCAGACAGTGCGCAGGTTGTCGTCCTCGAGCAGCATGCCCAGCTCTTTCTCCGAGACGGACGGCGCGTCGTCGTTCAGGAAGACCTTCCGCTCCACATATACGCGACCCGCGATTCCCTCGTTCAGCGCCAGCTGCGTGGAATGAATCCTCGCCGCCAAGAAGCGAGCCCTGCGAGTCGGAGCCGAGCGGTGAGCCAGGGCGCAGAGCTTGCCGTCCTCGGGATCGAGCAGCCAGAAGGTCGCCGTGTCGAACTCGAAGGACTCGCAGAGGACTTCGAGCACTGAATCGGCAACTTCGTCGATCTGCTCGGCCTCGGCGAGAGCGTGCACGATGCCGTCCTCGGCCGAGAATGCCGCCCGCGCTCCCTCGAGCACGCCGTAGAGTTGCGCTCGAACCTGCTCCAGCTCGGCCTTCGCGGCGGCCAGTTCATCGCTCTCCAGCCGCGGCTCGTCGAGTCGCGCGTCGTCCTCTATTGCGTCAGACGAAAGCAAGGGGGATGTGGCCGAAGTCTTCATTCGAATCGCTACTCAGGTGATCGATGACAGCGCTCTCGTTTCGATCCCCGTTTCAGGGTGCAAACCCTCACCACAGCGAACCGTCTATACAGGTAGGAAACCGGGCTCAACAACGCAACCTGTCCCGCCGATACTAAAAGTAATCTGGAAGAACGCATGAAAGCTACGGCAAAGAAGAAAGGGCACACTCACAGGCAGGTCACGGTTCGCGTGCTCGGTCAACAGGGCGGCGTGCCCTACGAGGTCGAGCGCACCTTCTGCGGCGAATGCCACGAGATCCTCTCGGAGCGGCCGCTTCGACGCGCCGCTGCCTGACGCTCGTCTCGAGGCCTAGCTGCGAGAGCGAAGAGCCCGCGGCCCGCTCAGGCGGTCGCAGCGAGCGCGAGCGCCGTTTCGCTTTAGCCGGGAATAGCGAGTCGAGCCATCTATTTATCCCGGCGCGGGCCTGAGTCGAGCGTTTCGGTCGCCCGAGAGGCGAACCACATCAGTCGCGCCGGTTCCCGCAGGCAGTACCGCCACAACTCTCCTGGCTCTAGAGTTCCTCCACCTTGCCCTACCACTTCTCCACCGAGCTGATCGTCCGCTTCGCCGAGACCGACGCGGCCGGAATCGCTCATCATTCCGTCTACCTCGTCTGGTTCGAGGCGGCCCGCGTCGCATATCTCGCCGAGCATGCCGGCGGATACCAGGCATTGCGCGACAAGGGAATCGAGTCGCCGGTGGTGGAGATAAGCGTCCGCTACTTTTCCCCGGCCCGCTTCGACGACAAGTTGCGTGTCTACGCTCGAATCTTCGATGTCCGCGGCGCCCGCTTCCGCTGCCAGTACGTCGTCGAGCGCGACGGCGAGCGCCTGGCCGAAGGCTCGAGCCTGCATGCGCTCGTCGATTCGCGCACCTTTCGACCGACCCGCATGCCGGCTTGGTTGAAAGAGGCGATCAAAGAGGCCGAATCCAACAACCCCTCGATTGACAAGTCACAGTCGAGTCAGAAAGGACTGATGAGATGAACTGTCCCGCTTGTGGCCGCGAGTTGACGGCGATGACCGCCGGTCCGATCGAAGCCGACGTCTGCGCGAATGGCTGCGCGGGGATCTGGCTCGATCACTTCGAGCTCGAGAAGGTGGACGAGCAGAGCGAGACTGCGGGCGCGACCTTGCTGGCGATACCCGGCGATCCCTCGCTGACGGTTGACTCCGGCCGGCGGCGGAGCTGCCCCAAATGCGGGCCGGAGACGGTGATGATGCGCCACTTCGAGAGCGTCGCCCGCAAGGTCGCCGTTGACGAGTGTCCGCGCTGTGGCGGAATCTGGCTGGACGCGGGCGAGCTGAACATGATCCGAAGCGAGTTCCCGAGCGCGGAAGCTCGCCACGATGCGGCCAGGAAGGCCTTCTCGGAGATGTTCGACGCACAGCTCGCCACAGAGCACGCGAAAAGCGAAGCCGAGCTTGAGCGAGCGAAAAGGGTCGCGCGTGCGCTGCGCTTCATCTGCCCCTCGACATTCCTGCCCGGCAAGCAGGACGGAGGCGCCTTCTAGCTTCGACCGGCGCGACTAGCCGGTACTGGTCGTCGTCGTGTCGGTGGTCGTGGTGTCGGTCGTCGTAGTATCTGTCGTCGTCGTGCCGGTGGTCGTCGTGCCGGTGGTCGTCGTGCCGGTGGTCGTCGTGCCGGTCCCCTTCCCCTTGTCCTTCTTCGGCGTCTTTGTCCCGACCCGCACGACCTTGGGCGTAGACCGGTAGGTCGAGTACCAGGTGTTGTCGTGCAGCAGCTTGCCGTCCGCGCCGTAGACGAGCCGGTGAACGCTCGTCGAGCTGGAGGGCTGCCCTATGTCCTCGACAATCTTCGTTCCCACGGCCAGGTTTGCGTCGAGGATCCGCTTCACGGGCGGCCCGCCGGTGATGCGAAGCGGGGTCGCCGTTGACTCGACCTTGCGATGCTGGGGCTCTCCGTAGATCCCCACAAGCAGGGTGCTGTAGCTCGAGAACGTGCGAATCAGAAGCCAATGACCCGTGTCGTTTCGGAACTTCAGATCGGGGCTGGGCCAGCTCACAGTGGCGTCTCGCCCGAGCGGGTAGTGGCTGATGTAGAGAGCGTGATTCGTCCGCTCGAGGATGTCGAGACCCGCTTCGAAGGCGGCATTGAAAACAGTGGTCGAAACCTGGCAAATACCCCCGCCCAGCGCGTCGACGAGTTGGCCGTTAGCGATCTGCGGTGCGGTCAGAAAGCCTTTTGCCGCGCTGCGCTCGCCGGTGGTCTTGTTGAACGAGAAGACCGCGCCCGGGGCGATGAACTTGTTGTCGATCAGCTTGGCCACCAGCTGGACGTTGTGAATGCGGTTCGCAGTACCGGTGAACGACGTCTCGTAGGAACCGACGAGCCCGGTGATGCCCATCGCCTTGGCCTGCTCGGTCGTCCGCCGCGGCTGAGTGCTCTTCATCACCAAAGAAGCGGTTCGACCGAAGGAGCGGCGCGCGGCGCTCAGAATCGCGCCCGCGGTTCTCTCTCGATCGAGCACGCGACCGATGCGTGCTCGAACGACGTGGATGCTTCGGCCGGCAATCCCGAACGCGGCGTTCTTGGCGGGCCGATCGAGCTGTTTGGCGAGGGAAGCCAGGAAAACGACGGCATCATGCCCGCCGATACTCAGATTCCGCTCGCCGTCGTGCGGATACTCGAGCATCTTCTTTATCTGCGCCGGAAGAATCGTCCAGCGTACCGCCCCCAGCTTGAGCTGCACGGGCGCCGAGACCACAGTCCGAACCTGGCCCTCGACGCGCACAAGATCGCTGCGGCGAACCCTCGGAGCGACGACGCGCACCGGTAGCACGACCGTGCCGCGAGTGAGCGACCCGAGCGTCTTGACGACCATCTCGGCTGCCCGCTTCTTGTCCAGCGCTCTACCCCTGTGCCCCGGAACGACGCTGAGCTGCGGCCCGTTGACGACCAGCGCCGGCTCGAGTGCGGGCTTGTCCACCCTTTTCGCGATCGTCGCGAGAAGCGCCTTCAGGGCCGGCGAGGAAAGCTTTACGGGCGGCTTGATGTGATTGCCGAGGAGACGCATCTCCAGGCGCTTGAAGCCGCGCAAGGGGCCGGTTCCGTCGCCGTCGCGACGAGCCCTGGCGATAGCCGCGTCCCAGTCGACGGCGATTCCAAGCTGGGCGGGGGCAACCTCGAAGCGCTTGCCCTTGGCAACGAGCTTGACCGGTACCCAAGTCAGCTTCCTCGAAGCCTTCTCCAGCTTCTGGTGCGCCTGGGCCGAGGTCAAGCCACCCACGTTGATGCCCGCGATCTCTACGCCGGCCGCGATGCGATCGGACGATCCCGCAAAGGCGTAACCGACCATCACGAGCACGGCGAGTGCGGCGACGGCGGGCACGATCAGCGCCAGCGAGCGCCTTGACTTGCGCTTCCGGTGCCGGCTGCGCGGATGGCTGGTGGGCCGGGAGGTGTGCTGGTAAGGACTCATATCCGAAAGACGGACGGCGCTTGCAGAGAGCACGCAAGTGTATCTACGCGTATCGACCGGAAAACGCCCCTGCGGTCGGGCCGCCTGCGCCGTTGACAACAGGTCATCGATTTCTACAAACCGCTGAGATAAGCTCGGAGACATGGGGACGGCGGAGCTGCTCGGCCGGGACAACGAGCTAGCTGTGCTTCGGCAGTTACTGGACCGGGCGAAAGCTGGTCCGGCCGGTCTTCTCCTGAGCGGCGAGGCGGGGATAGGCAAGACCGCGATCTGGCGCGAGGGAATCGCGCTGGCAGGCGAGCGCGGCTTTCGCGTGTTGGCCTGCGAAGCCACTCCGACCGAGACACCGCTTGCCTTCGCAGCCCTGGGAGACCTGCTCGACGAGGTTCCTCTCTCGAGCCACAAGCGCCTGCCACCGCCGCAGCGAAAGGCGCTCGAGACCAGCCTGCTTCTGATCGAGCCCGGCGATGGAAAGGCCGACCAACGAGCCGTCTCGGTTGCGGTGCTGACGCTCGTCCGTTCGCTCGCGGCGAAAAAGCCGATCCTGATCGCCCTCGACGACGTGCAGTGGCTCGACGCCTCGTCGGCTCGTGTGCTGGCTTTCGTGTTGCGGCGCCTGCGCGAAGGCCCGATCGGCCTTCTCATGACGCGCCGGAGCGACGAGGGCGCCGGCGGGAAACCGCCGCTCGATCTGGATACGAGCGACGGGCTGGGGGGCGCTACCGAGAGCCTCACGATCGGTCCGCTCAGCCTCGGCGCGATCCGGCGCCTGCTCACCGAGCGCACCGGGCACCGCGTTCCGCGCGCCGTGCTCAATCAGCTTTACCGCGCCGCGGGCGGCAATCCGCTGTACGCGCTGGAGCTCGCCCGCTCCGGGCTCGAAGACGCGCCGGCTGCCCCGGGCGAGCCGATTCCCGTTCCGGAGTCGTTGCGCGCGCTCGTCGCGGAGCGCCTGGTCGCACTGCCCGAAGCGACTCAAAAGACGCTCCTGATCGCGGCGGCTCTCGCCGAGCCGACCGTCGAGCTGGTGCAGGCGGCGGGCGGCGGAAGCCTGAGCGAGGCGATCTCCAGCGGCGCTATCGAGCTGGACGGGGACCGGATCCGCTTCACCCACTCGCTGCTCGCCTCTGTCCTCTACGCCGAGGCGACGCCAGAAAGCCGGCACGAGCTACACAAGCGCTTGGCCGCGGTCGCCGTGGGCGCCGAGGAACGCGCGCGGCACCTGGCGCTCGGAAACAACACGCCCGACTCCGAAGTAGCCGGGGAGCTCGACGCGGCAGCCGCGCGCGCGGCCTCGCTTGGAGCGCCCGAAGCGGCCGCCGAGCTGTACGAGCATGCCGCTCGGCTGACGCCGCCCGAACAGTCGGGCGAGATCCACCGCCGTCGCCACGAAGCCGCCTCTCACCACTTCGCGGCGGGCGACATCGAGCGCGCCCGGGCCATCGCCGAGAAGGCGTTGAACGAGCCCGGCGGCGGTCCCTGGCGAGCCGACATGCTTGTTCTGCTCGCGAATATCGTCGAAGACGAGCAGGAGGCAACCGAACTCTGCCGGCAGGCGGTAAAGGAGGCCCAAGGCGACGAGGATCGCCTGGCGACGGCCTACATCGCTCTCGCGAGAACCCGCTCGATAATGGGCAACTTCTCCGGCCAGGTCGATGCTCAACACGAGGCGCTCGCTCACGCCAAGCGCGGCAGCGACAGGCGCATACTCGTCGAGGCGCTGCAGGGTGTCGGGATCATGACCGTCCTGAGCGGCGGCGCGATCGACGAGAAGCTCATGCAGCAAGCGATCGCGATCGACCGCGAAGAGTTGACTCTTCCTGCCTATCACTGTCCCTTGCTCTGGTACGGCATGCAGCTTTACTGGCTCGACGAGCTCGAGCGCGCCCGGCCGCTTCTCAGCGCGGAGTTCGAGCGAGCCCAGCACGAAGGCGAGCTGATCGACAGTCTTCAGATCCTCGCCCCGCTGATCGAGGTCGAGATGCGGAGCGGCAATTGGGATCTCGCCGAGCGGATGGCCGGCGAAGGGCTGGAGCAGGCGACCGACATCGGCTACGAGTACATCATCCGCGGGCTCGGCTTTCAGCACCTCCAGTTGGCGGTGTTCCGCGGAGACGTCGAGAGGTCGAAGCTGGAGCTTGCGGAGCAGATGGCCGAGGCCGAGCGAGCCAAGGCCCACTGGCAAACGCTCACTCTCACATCGCTCGCGGGTTTTTTCGAGCTCTCGCTCGGCGACGCGCAGGAAGCCTGGCGCTGGCTGGAACCGGCGCTCGGGCTGCAGGACAAGCTCGGCCGCGACATCTCGATCTCGTTGCCCCTCTTCACGATCCGTCCAAATGCGATCGAGACGTTGATCGCTCTGGACGAGCTCGATCGAGCCGAGAGCCTGCTCGAAAGCTTCGAGCAGCACGTCGCCGCGACGAAACGCCCGAACGCAGTCGTCAGCTCGGCGCGCTGCCGGGCGCTCGTCGACGCCAGCCGGGGCGATCTCGACAGCGCCGCGGCCGCGATCGAGCGAGCCATCGCCGGGCACGAAGCGCTGCCCGATCCCTTCGAGCTCGGTCGGACGATGCTCGTTGCGGGAACGGTCAGACAGAGGGCAAAGAAGAAGCGGACGGCGCGCGAGGCTCTCGAGCAGGCGGTCGACATCTTCGACCGCCTGGGGGCGCGCCTCTGGTCGCAAAAGGCGCAGGCGGCGCTCGAACGGGTCGGCGGGCAGCGAGGCGGCGAGCTCGGGCTGACGCCGACCGAGCAGCGGATCGCCGAGCTTGTGGCCAAGGGCCGTTCGAACAAGGAGGTCGCGGGCGCTCTGTTCGTAAGCGTGCGCACGGTCGAAGCGACTCTTTCCAAGATCTACCGCCAGTTGGGGCTCGAGTCGCGCGCCGAGCTGGCGGCGCGTTTGTCGGCGGCAGACGACAACTAGCGCCCTTTCGCGCGCCGCGGCGCGGGCGCTGGAGCGGGTCGCGAAAAGGCGTCCTCTTGCGACGCCGTGGCAATCGAATAGGCTCCGATTATGTCGAGCGCGGAACCGCTCGGCCGCACCGAAGAGCTGGCTGCGGTTGAGCGTTTATTCACTCAGGCCCCCAAAGGGCCCGGCATCCTCATGCTCGAGGGCATCGCCGGAATCGGGAAGACGACGCTCTGGCTCCGGGGGCTGGAGGTCGCGCGCGAGCATGGCTTTCGCGTTCTGTCCTGCAGACCCTCGCCCGCCGAGACGCCGCTTGCCTTCTCGGCGCTCGGCGACCTGCTCGGCGAACTGGGCGAAGAGATGCTGCGGCGGCTTCCTCCTCCCCAGCGGCGCGCGCTCGAGATCGGCCTGCTCCTGCGCGAGGCCGACGGCGGAGTACCCGATCAGCGGGCGGTCTCGCTCGCCACGCTGACCCTGCTTCGAGCCAGCGCGAACGAGACGCCGCTCTTGATCGCGATCGACGACATTCAGTGGCTAGACGCCTCGTCGGCTCGCGTGCTGGCCTTCGTCTTTCGCCGGATCGAGCTCGACCGCTGCCGAGCACTACTGGCTCGACGGATCGAACGGGAAAGCGGGCCGGCCCTCCCGCTCAATGTCGAGCTCGCATCGCGCTCGCCGGGAACGGTCGAGCGCCGCACGATCGGTCCGCTCAGCCTGGGTGCGCTCCAGAACCTGATCCGCACCCGCCTCGCCGCTCGCCTACCGCGTCCGATAATCGTCGCGATTTGCGACGCGTCGGGCGGCAATCCGTTCTACGCGCTCGAACTGGCGCGTGCTCAGCTGAAGCGAACGGAGCTCGAGCCCGGGAGGCCGCTGCACGTGCCCGAGTCGCTGGGCGGGCTGATCGAGGAGCGACTCGAGGCGCTGCAGCCCTCAACCCGAAAGGCGCTCCTGATCTCGGCCACGCTTTCGCAACCCACCGTCAGCGTGCTCGGCGAAGCCGACGGCGCGAGCCTGGTCGAAGCCGTGGACGCGGGAATCGTCGAGATCGAGCGCGGCATCATCCGCTTCACGCACCCCCTTCCCGCCTCTGTCGTCTACGCCGGAGCCTCGGTCGAGGAACGGCGCGCCGCGCACGCTCGTGCCGCCGCTCTGACAAAAAACCGCGACGAGCGCGCACACCACCTCGCTCTGGCCAGCGCCGGGCCAGACGAGAAGGTGGCAGAGGAACTGGAGCAAGCCGCGGCCGCCGCGGCCGCTCGAGCGGCCCCAGATTCCGCCGCCGAGCTGAGCGAGCTCGCAGCCAAGCTCACGCCGCCTGCTGCCCGCGAAGCACTCGCGCGCCGGCGCCTCGCGACCGCCGAGCAGCTCTTCGTCACCGGCGAAGCCGAGCGCTGTCGAACCCTGCTCGAGGCGCTGATCGGCGATCTCGGCCCTTGCCCTCAGCGTGCCGATGCGCTCGTCCTTCTCTCCGAGGTGGTTCCCGACCTCGACGAGGCGGTGCGTCTTTGCAGACAGGCGCTCGAGGAGGCGGGCGACGACAACGCCCGCGCCGCAAAAGCCGCGATCGTGCTCGGAGCCTCGTTCGGACGGGAGAACCGAAACGCCGAGCAGCTGGAGGCCGCGCGAATCGCTCTCAAACACGCAGAGCTCGCCGGTGACAAGGAGCTCCTGATCGAGGCCCTGCAGGGTGTGGCGAATGCCGTCGTTCTTCTGGGCGGTTCGATCGACGAGGCCTCGATGCAGCGAGCGCTCGAGCTGGAGCGCGAGATCGGTGGGTTGCCGGGGAGACGCAGCCCGCGCCTGTGGCAAGGATGGCAGCTCTTCTGGCTGGACGAGATCGAGGCCGCCCGGCCGATCGTGCAAAGCGAGACCGAGCGAGCGCTGGCCGAAGGCCAGCTGACCGAATGGCTGCATCTCATCCCGATGCTGATCAACGTCGAGCTTCGTGTCGGAAACTGGGATCTCGCCGAGAGCTACTGCCGGCAATCCCTGCCGGAGGCACGGGATGTCGACATCTCCTACCTGGTTCAAAATCTCGAGGTCATCCATCTCGGCCTGAGATCGATGCGCGGCGAGGAAGAGGCGCGCTCGGGCCTGATCGAGGCCTACGAGCAAGGGTTGCGAAGCGCCCACATCCAAGCCGCCAACACGGCGATCGCTTACCTGGCCATGTTCGACCAGGCGAAGGGCGACTTCTCCGAGGCCTGGCGGTGGATCTCGTCTCTGCTCGAGATTCACGAGGATGAGGCGCTCTCGGACGGGCACCCCAGCCTCGACAATCCGCGCATCATCCTGCCCCGCTCGCTCGCCGCGGAGCTGCTGCTCGCGCTGGGCGAGAGCGAGCAGGCCGAGCGCTACGTCGACGAGCTGACGAAGATCTCCGAGCAGACTCGTCAGCCACTGGCTGTGGCCATGGCAGCCCGCTCGCGCGCTCTGCTCGCGGCCTTGCGCGGCGACCTGGAATCCGCGCGCGGAGACTTCAAACAAGCACTCGCGGCCCATGCCGGTACATCGCACCTGTTCGAGCTGGCGCGCACTGAGCTGTACTACGGAACGACGCTACGCCGCGCGAAACGCCGAGGCGAGGCACGACGCGTGCTCACTCGCGCGCTCGAGCGCTTCGAGAAGATGGGCGCCGCCGAGTGGGCGAAGAGAACACAGGGCGAGCTCGCTCGAACGGGCGCCGGCCGACGCGCTGACGGCAACGAGCTCACGCCGACCGAGCGTCGCGTCGCCGAGTTGGTCGCGAGCGGGCAATCGAATAAAGACGTCGCCGCCGCCCTGTTCGTGAGCGTGCGCACGGTCGAAGCGAATCTGTCCAAGATCTTCCGCAAGCTCGATATCGAGTCGCGTTCTGAGCTTGCCGGCCGCTTACGCGGCGACGCCGAAACAGCGCCATAACCCCCGAAAGTCCGAGAAAACGTTTCCACAATCGTTTTCCACGGATTCCTGGGCGTTCGACCACGTATTCGCGCGCGAGAAAGTCTGCGGGAATCGCTTATTTCGGTTTTGCAGGCAGTTTTCTAAGGTGTCAGTGTCGGATAGATCCTCTGCGCGCCGACAACACCTCATGCCTACCTACGTCGTTGAAAGATACGTCCCTCGATCGACCGCAAACGAATTGCGCTCGGAAGGTGAGCGCGTCACGCAGGCGGCGAAGGGTCTGAGCAGCGCGGAGGAGGGCGCGGTCGCCTACTTGAGCTCCATCTACATGCCGGCCGACGAGGTCAGCTTCTGCCTTTTCAACAGCGATTCGGCCGACTCGATCGCGACGTGCTTCGAGAAGGCGCAGATCGCCTTCGATCGCATCCTCGAAGCGGAGGTTCTCGAGCCGTGAGCGTCCTACTGCGAGACGACTGCGAGCAGCGCGAGCTGAGAGCGAGCGCAACGCCCGCGCGCGTCGGCCCGCCCGCGCCGGTCAACGAGCTCGTGGAGCAAATCGTCCGCGCGCTCGACTTCTTGGACGACGCCGGCGTCGCCGTGCGTCTCTGCCTGGTTTGCGACCGCTGGACGGGCGTGAGAGCCGACCGCGCGCTGATCGAGGAGCTGCTCCTCGGCCTCAGCCGGCGCGCCTGCGACCACATGCATCAGGGCGGGCTTCTCTCGCTCGAGACGTCGCGGGTCAGGCTCGATCAGAAAGCTTGCGAAGAGATCGATTTACCACCGGGTGAGTACGTCCGCGTCAGCGTCTCCGACACAGGGGGCTGGTCGGAGGGTGCAGAAAACGCGTGGACCACCCGGATGGGATCGCCGCAACGACTCGAGCGGCCGAGTCTTGCGGCGCTCCGCCACACGGCGGAGGCAGTGGGAGGCGCGCTCGTCTGCGCTCGACACGCAGGTTGTGGCGAGCGCGCCAACCTCTACCTGCCGGCTGCACGCCGGCACGTCCGACCGGTAATCACCTCCACCTGATACCGAGTTCTAGCGACAGGGCGCCCGCGCTTTCCCGGAGGGCGGGCGCCAGTTGTCGTACGCCGATGCCTGGGCTCCGCGGCGGCCTAGCGCAGTCCCAGCGCACCGGGCAGCTCGTCCAGCCCGCGCAGCCTTCCGGACGAGTCCGGGTAGTCTCCGCCTCGATCGAGCAGGAAGGCGCAAAGGCCCAGCGCACGCGCTCCGGCGATGTCGTCCTCGGGCGAGTCGCCGACCATCGCCGCGTGCTCCGGCAGGGCGGCGAGCGCCGCGAGCGCCGCCGAGAAGATCGACGGATCCGGTTTCGTCTTTCCGTGTACGCGAGAGTCGATCGCAACGTCGACGTCGAGTCGGTGATGGACGACAAAGGCCGGCAGATCGCGGGCCGTATTCGAGACCAGCCCCAACTTGAGCCCGTAGCCGCGTAGCTCGGCGAAGACCGGCAGCACGTCGTCGTAGAGCTCGAAGTGCTCGGCCTGCTCCCAGGCCAGCACCATCGCCTCGGCCAGCGCGCGAACTCCCTCCCCTCCGCCGCCCATGCCGCGGATGATCTCCTCGCTGAACGCGATCCAAAGCTCGTCCTCGTGCACGAGCTCCGGATGGCGCTGTAGCTCTGCCAGCGCCGCTCGCCGGCTCGGCTCGAACAGATCCGGGTCGAGCCGCAGATCGAAGGCGCGACCGCGCTCGGCGTAGGCCTCGGGTCGCAATTCCGGTCCGGGTCGGCAGATCGTGAAATCGACGTCGAAGAGAACGGCCTTGATGTTCACTTCGGCTCGAAGCGACGGTAGACATCCGGGCGCCGCTGGGCCAGAACCGGCAGGCTCGATCGACTCTCATCCACACGCCGGCGCTCGAGCTCGGCCACGACGACGGTCTCGCGGTCCGGCGCTTCGGCAATCACCGTTCCCCAGGGGTCGACAACGAGCGAGTGCCCGTAGCTCGGCCGGCCCGCCATCGGCTCGCCGATCTGGCCGGACGCCGCCACGTAGAACGCGTTTTCGATCGCCCGCGCGCGCAGAAGCGCCTTCCAGTGAGCCATTCCCGTGCGCAGCGTGAAGTTGGCGGGCACTGCGGCGAGCTCCGCACCCGCCAGCGCGAGCAAGCGGTAGAGCTCGGGAAAGCGCAGGTCGTAGCAGATGGTCAAGCCGATCTTCCAGCCGCCGGCTTCGGCCAGCACGACCTCGTCGCCCGGCTCTTCCGACTGCGACTCGCGATAGACCTGGCCGCCGACCTCGACGTCGAACAGATGGAGCTTGCGATAGCGCGCGATCAGATCGCCGCCTGCGTCGAAGACAAGGCTCGTGTTGGAGAGCTTCTCGCGTCCCTCACGTCGCTCCACGATCGAGCCGCCGATCAGCACCACGCCGTGCTGCTTCGCCCAGCCGGCCATGGCTCGCACAGACTCGCCATGCTCCAGCGTCTCGGCGCCTTCGTGAAGCACCTCCGGGCCGCCGACGAGATTCCACTTCTCGGGTAGTACGACCAGCTCGGCGCCGAGCGAGACCGCGCGGGCGACGAACCTCTGAGCGTTCTCGAGATTGGCCGCCTTGTCGGCGCCGGCCGTGAGCTGTACACAGGCGATACGGACAGAATCGGGCACTTCCGCAGGATAGCCCCGCGAGTGCTCGATGCTCGGAGCGGTTCGCTCCCACGCTGTAGGCCGAAGACATACGCTCGCGGGGGTCGAGCGCAGGTCCCCGACACGCCACGGGCCCCGCAAGACAGCAACGGCCAGCCCGCCCCGCTTGAAGGAGCAGGAGTTGAGCAAGCGCCGCCAAGCGCGCTCAACTCTCCGAAGCTCTCGCGGCCGGAAATCGTAGATTTCCGGCCGCTTAATCGGGGTGCCCAGATTTGAACTGGGGACCTCTCCGACCCGAACGGAGCGCGCTACCAGGCTGCGCCACACCCCGAGCGCCCCATACGTTAGCTACTCCGCCGCGAATCCGACACGAAGCGGCGCGGAAGCGTGCGCCTCTCGTTTGAGTTTGACCGCTACGTTGCCTGTGTTGACAACGAGAGGAGGAGAAGTGAACTGCGTGACCCTGGTAGGAAACCTGGCGAGCGACGTGGAGCTGAAGGAACTGGCGGAGGAGCGCAAGCTGGCCAGCTTCCTGCTCGCGGTCGATCGCGAGAGCGCGGACGGAGGCGCCGACTTCGTTCGCGTCACTTGCTGGAACCGGCAGGCCGAGATCTGCGCCGAGTATCTCGCCCGCGGTGATCAGGTGGCGATCGACGGCCGCCTGCGCAGCCGCTCCTGGCAAGACCCCGACGGCAAGCGCCGCAACGCGATCGAGGTCGTTGCAAGCCGCGTTCAGTTCCTTTCCAAGCCGCGGCACAAAGAGGCGGGCGCCGCGCCGGCGAAGAACAAGGAGGCGGTACCGGCCTGAGCGGAACGCCAGCAGGTCTGGATGACCAAAGCCTAGAATCGCAGGGTGGACTCGAGACGCCGCTGGGTTAGCGCAGCAACCGGGGTCTTGTCCGCCCTTGCGATCGGGCTCCTCGCGTTCGATATATGGGGTTGCAGCACGACGAAAGTGGGACACGTCGGCCCCTATCCCGCCGATCCCACCGGCGCGCAACGCGACATCCAGCGCACGTACGACCGGATCGCGCCGAACAAGGTGTCCGTCACGGGTTGCAAGAACCGCGGCGACGGCTTGTACGCCTGCCGGATCGAGGTTCTCGCCAGCTGCGGGGCGGTTACCTTCGAAGTGCCACGCTTCAGGGCATACATCAGAGAAGATCGCGATCCTCGCGAACTGGCTCGAGACAAGCCCCTTACCGTGCCGCACTGTCCCTCACGATGATGGAGCCATAGAATCCAGGCGTGGCCAAGCGTGACGCGATAGTCGCCTTTGCGAGCGAATTGCTCCAAGTAGACCGCTTCCGCGACTACGGACCGGTCGGGCTTCAGGTCGAAGGAGCGAGCGAGGTCGAGAAGATCGTCTGCGGTGTCTCGGCCTCGCGCGAGCTCTTCGAGGCCGCGCGTGAGCGCGGCGCCCAGATGGTGCTCGTCCACCACGGGCTCTTCTGGGCGAGCGAGCAGCTCGTGATCGACCGGCGCCAGAAGGGGCGGCTGAAGGCGCTGTTCGACGCCGACCTCTCGCTCGCCGCCTATCACCTGGCCCTCGACGCCCACCCCGAGATCGGAAACGCCGTGCTACTGGCCCGTGAGCTAGGCGTCGAGCCCGAGCGAGTCTTCGATGAGTTCGGCACGGGCGGGCGGCTGCTCGAGCCGCTCTCGGGCGAAGAGTTCGCCGCGCGTGTGGAGGAAAAGCTCGGTCGCAAGCCTCTCGCCTTCCTGCACGGGCCCGAGGTCGTACAGACGGTGGCGATCGTCACCGGCGGTGGTGGCCCGAGCCTGCTCGCCGCGGCTCGGGAGGGCTACGACCTCTTTCTCACCGGCGAGCCCAAAGAGCCGAGCCTGCATGCCGCGCGCGAGCTTGGCATCCACTTCCTGGCCGCCGGCCACTACGCCACCGAAAGGCTCGGAATCCAGGCTTTGGCCGCCAAAATCGGCGAGCGTTTCGGCATCGATTGGGAGTTCGTCGAGCTTCCGAATCCCGTATAGCCCGGTCCGTTGCTTCCGTCGGGTGAACGCTCTATGCTGCAGTTAATGAGTGTCTCGGTTCGGCGGTGCGCCTGATGGCCGCCACACATAATTTGCGGAGGAATGGATAGACCCGCTTGGTGCGTTTGCACAAGCGGGTTTTCTTTTTCGAAAGGAGCGAGATGGCAAACCACCTGACGCCCGAGGAGATCGCCAAGGAAATGGGGATCGACCGTGACGAAGTGATCCGCGTCTGCATGAAGGAAGGCGTGCCGATCTATCACGGCAAGATCGACAAGTACCTGTTCCAGGCGCAACTCGCGGCGCTGGGCGCAGCGGCGCCTAGTCGGTAAAAGCCAGATCGCCTCACGGACGGGCGAATCGCCCTGCTCGACCGTGCTTTGACGTAGACAGAATCAGGACGCCGGCACGACGCTTGCGCCGCCTCGTCTCTTACCCCTTACCGCCGAGCCTGCTAGCTGTAGCGAACGGCAGCGGTGACGGCCGAGTAGGAGCCCAGGCTCGCTACCTGAACGACCGTGCCGGTGTGCGGCGCATGTACGAACTGCCCGCCACCGATGTAGATGCCGACGTGACTACCGCCGTAGAAGAAGACCAGGTCTCCCGGCTGAAGGTCGCTGGTGGAAACCGGGGTTCCGCCGGCCATCAGGCTGCCGGTGTAATGCGGCATACCCGGCCGACCGGCCTGGGCGAACGACCAGACCACGAGCCCTGAGCAGTCGAACTCATCCGGGCCCGCGGCGCCCCAGACGTACGGTCTTCCCAGCCTCGACATGGCGGCCTGTACGACGCCTGCCCCGATCGACGACGCGGGAACGGGAACGTAAGGAGTGGACGGACTGGTGGGAGAGGAGACCGGCTTGTTGTAGCTGGCGACTGTCCGGCTCGCCTGTATCGCTGCCAGATGGGCCTGGCGCTGCGCCTCGGCTTGCAGCGAAGCGATCTCCTTTTTCACGCTCTTGTAGTAGGCCTCACGCTCGGCCTGCTTGCTCTTGAGGGCGTTCAACTGCGACGAGATCTGGTTCGAGTAACTCTGCTGTCTCGCCTGTAGCTTCTCGAGCGAAGCAGCCTCGGCGGCGGTCTGATCGCGCAGCGTCCTGACCTGCTTGACGACTCGCGTGTCGTGATCGGAGATGCGCTGAGCCGCATCGACCCGATCGATCATGTCCTGGATGCTCGACGCCTGGAAGAGAATGGCGACCGTGGAATCGCTCGCATCGCCCTGTTCCATGTAGACCGAGATGAGGCGCCGGGCGAGAGCGTGGCGCGCGGCGTCGAGGCTCTTGCGCGCGAGATCGAGTGAGACTCTCGTCGCGCTCAGCTTGTTGGTGGTCTGTTTCAGGTGGTACTGGGCGCCCTGCCACTTGTTACCGACTACCTCGATCTGCTGGTCCATCTGGTTGATCTGCTCCCACGCCCGCTGTGCGTCGGCGCGCTTGGAACTGACCGTGGGAGTGGCGAAGGCGCTTCCGGCCAGCGCGAATATGCCGACCAGAACCGGTACGGCTACGAGGAACGAGGTGAGCTGTCTTTTAATAAAGCCGTTCACGGGCTGCTTATGGGACAGCGGGGCCGGAAACAACGGGCCCGGTTAAGTTCAGCACCCTAGCAAGCGGTCCGGATGCGTGCAACCGACAAGGAGAGCCCGGAAAGCTTACCTACAGTGCCAAAAACCCGGTCGCAGTGGGGCGGCTGTGCTACGGTCCGCGCCTCGTGCGAGCACGCAGACAGACGCTGCGATTGGTAGCGCTCGCCTTCTGTGCGGCAGTACTGATCGGTATTGCACTGCCGGCGGCCGTGACCGGCGCGCCAGGTGGTCAGCGCGCGGCATCGCTCAGCGCGCGGCGCGCTCAGCTCGGGCAGCGCTCTCATAGCGCGTTGCTCGAGCTCTATTCGATCGAGACTCGACTCGAGCGAGCGAGGGCCCAGATCGCGCGTCTGGACGCGCAGAGAAACCAGCTCGAACGCGAGAGTGCATCCACGCTAACGAGCTTGCGCCTGGCTAAGCGAGTGATCGCCGCCACGCGGCGCACTCTCGGCGCTCGCGCGCGGGCGCTCTACGAGTCGGGAGACGTCAACGATCCGATCGCGATCATGCTCGGCGCCGAGTCGATCGACGGCGCCGTTACCCGCCTCGAGAACATCCGGCAGATCGCCAACCAGCAGAACGTCGTCCTGCGCCGGGCGAGGACAACGCAGAGCAAGCTCCTGCGCCTGAAGGCCGACCTGGCCGAGCGCCGGGCGGCGCTCGATCGGCTTAGCGCCACGGCGCTGGCCAACGCCCGCAACCTCGAAGCCGCGCGTTCGAGCAAGGCCGCCACGATCCACCGGCTCACGAGCGCGCGCGTCCTTACGAGCCGGCAACTGGCGAACCTCTCGACGCAGGCGACGAAAGCGGCGACGAAGTCGCTCCAGACAGAGAGCCCGTCGGCCCCCGCTCCCCCGACCACCACGACCGAGTCCGGCACGCCTCCTCCCCCCTCGGGCGGCTCGCTCGAGAAAGGGCAGCAGCTGACGGTGTCCGCCACTAACTACTGCCTGAAGGGATCCACCGCCAGCGGGCTTCCGGTCGGTCCCGGCATCATGGCCAGTGATCCGTCCGTGATTCCACTGGGCACGCGCGTCTCCGTACCCGGTTACGGAAACGCCGTCGCCGCCGACACCGGCTCCGCCGTAACGGGGCTGACCATCGATCTCTGGGTTGCAAGCTGTGCGAAAGCCGCCGCATACGGTCGGCAGACTCTCACCATTACGATCCTCTAGCGAACCTCACGCCGAAGGTCGGGGTATCCTCTGGCGGCGAATGAGGATTAGGCCGATCTTTTCTCGTCTGGCCGCTCTGGCGCTCACCGCCACGCTTGGCCTGGCGCTCTGTGGCAGCTCGACTGCCCTCGAGCTGGCGCCGCAGACCGCACGGTCCGCCGGCGAGAACGCTGCGGCGCGAACAGAGCTGGCCCGCCAGCTCAACGCCGCCCTGGCAAGCGCCAGGATCCCCTCGTCGCAGCGGGCGGCCGAAGTGGTCGACCTCACGAACGGTGAGGTTCTCTTCTCGCGGCACGCGACCGGACCCCTCGCGCCGGCCTCGAACGAGAAACTGCCCATCACGCTGACGGCACTGACCCTGCTGGGCCCGGGCTACCGCATCTCGACCGAGGTGCTGGGCGAGGGCGAGCAACAGGGGAGCGAGTGGGTCGGCGACCTGGTGCTGAAGGGGTACGGCGACCCCGATCTTTCGACAGGCGACCTGAAACAGCTCGCGCGGCAGGTGCGCGCCGCGGGCATCCGCTCGGTCTCGGGAAGCCTGATCGCCGACGAGAGCTTTTTCGATCGAAGCAGGACCGCGCCGGGCTGGAAGAGCTCCTTCCTGATCAACGAGTGCGCCCCGCTCTCGGCTCTCTCTGTCGACCGCGGGCACGTCACCAGTGCGTCGCCGCCGCTGGTCGCCGCTCGAGCGTTCTCAACGCTGCTCGCCGCAAACGGCGTGAGCGTGAAGGGCGATCCGCGCCCGGGCGTGGCCTCCGCCGAGGCGCTTTCGATCGCCTCCGTGGAGTCGCCTCCACTCTGGAAGCTGCTCCGCTTCATGGACCGCGAGAGCGACAACTACAGCGCCGAGCTGATGCTCAAGCAAATCGGGGCCTTCGAAAACGAACAGGGAACGACGGCGAACGGCGCCGCCGCGGTCAAGACGGTGCTGGCGGACGCCGGTATTTCGCTCGCCGGGGTGCGAATCGTCGACGGCTCCGGGCTGTCGCGAAGCGATCGGCTCACCGCCGCAGCTCTTTCCCAGCTCCTCGTCGCAGCCTGGGACGATACGACTCTGCGAAGTTCGTTCGTCGGCTCGCTTTCGATTGCCGGCCGCGTCGGTACGCTCAGTCACCGCTTGCGCCTGCGGCCTGCGTTCGGCAACGTGTACGCGAAGACCGGGACGACCAACTCGGCCTCGGCGCTATCGGGCTACGTTCGAGATCGCTACGCCTTCGTCATCCTGCAGAACGGAAGCCCGGTCGCGGCCGCCCGGGCGCGAGCGGCGCAGGACCGCTTCGTGACCGTTCTAGCCGCGCAGTAGCTGCTCGAAGCCCTGCTCGTCGAGGATCGTCAGGCCCAGCCGCCTCGCCTTCTCGAGCTTCGAGCCCGGATTCTCGCCGGCTATCACCGCCGTCGTCTTGGCCGAGACGGAATCTGCGACCTTGCCGCCCTGCTCCTCGAGCGCCGCCTGCGCCTGGGCGCGGCTGAAACGCTCGAGCGTGCCGGTTATCACGTAGGTCGCGCCCGAGAGCCGTCCCTCGGCCGGCCGTTCCTCGTCGCCCAACTCGAGCCGTAGCCCCAGCTCGCCGAGCTCGACCACCAGCCGCGCGTTCTCCTCGTCGGCGAACCATTCCCCGACCGCCTCGGCGACGACCGGGCCGATCCCCTCGACGGCCTGGATCTCCTCCTGCGTCGCCGCGGCCAGTTTCTCGGCCGAGCCGAAGTGATAGGCGAGCGCCTGCGCGGTGACGAAGCCGACGTACGGGATGTTGAGCCCGAAGAGAACGCGGAAGAAGGGCTGCTGCTTGGAGCGCTCGATCGAATCGACGGCGCTGCGGGCGGAGATCTCGCCGTAGCCTTCGATCTCGGTCAGCTGCTCGACACGCAGGCGGTAGAGGTCGGGCATCGAGCGAAGCAACCCTTCGCCCCAGAGCTTGCGCACGAACTTCTCGCCGATGCCCTCGATATCCATCGCCGACTGCACCCAATGGATCAGCGTCTCCAGCCCGCGTGAGGGACAGGCGCGGTTGGGGCAGCGGTGCATCGCCTCGCCCTCGGGCTTGACGATCTCGGCGTCGCAGAGCGGGCAGCGCACCGGCATCCGGAAGGGCTCGCTACCGGACGGATGGGGCAGCACCGGTCCGACCACCTGCGGAATGACGTCGCCGGCGCGTTGCACGATCACCGTGTCGCCCTCGCGGATGTCCTTGCGGTTGATGTCCTCCTCGTTGTGCAGCGTGGCGGTCGAAACGGTGACGCCACCCACCTCCACCGGCTCCAGCTCGGCCCAGGGATTGAGAGCTCCCGTCCGGCCAACGCGAACGTGAATCCCACGCAGCTCGGTCTGCGCCGTCGTCGGCGCCCACTTGAAGGCGCGCGCCCAGCGCGGGCGCTGGTGCAGGGAGCCTAGACGAGCCTGCTGAGAGAAGGAATCGAGCTTGATCACGAGCCCGTCGATCTCGTAGTCGAGCTCGGCCCTGCGACGCTCCCACTCCGCACAGGCGCTCATCACCGACTCGATCGACTCGTGCCGCTCGGCGCCGGGATTGGCGCGGAAACCGTGCTCGCGCAGCCAGGCCAGCGCCTGCCAGTGTGTCTCGAGCGTGAGACCTTCGCTGGCGCCTATGCCGTAGACCCAGATCGCCAGCGGACGGGCGGCGGTGATGCGCGGATCGAGCTGGCGCAGCGAGCCGGCGGCGGCGTTGCGCGGGTTGGGCGCGGCTTTTCGGCCTTCGGCCGCGAGCTGCTCGTTCAGGCGCCTGAATCCGTCCAGCGGAAGGTAGATCTCGCCCCGCACCTCGACCAGCGGCGGGGCCTGCTCGCCGGAAGCGAGGCGCATCGTGAGCGGGATGGAGCGGATCGTGCGCAGGTTGCGGGTCACGTCCTCCCCCACTTCGCCGTCGCCGCGGGTGGCGCCGCGTACAAAACGGCCGTTCTCGTAGACGAGCGAGATGGCGGAGCCGTCGATCTTGGGCTCGGTCACGAACGCGACCGGCTCGTCCGAGTCGAGGCGGCGGCGTACATCTTCGGCCCACTTGAGCACGTCGTCGCTCTTGTTCACCTTCTCCAGCGAGCCCATCGTCTGCAGGTGCCGCAGCTTCTGGAAGCGCTCGGAGGGAGCCGCGCCGATGCGCTGCGTGGGCGATTCGGGACTGGCGAGCTCGGGGTGGGCCCGCTCCAGCGCCTTCAGCTCGTCGAAGAGGCGATCGTACTGCGCGTCCTCCAGCTCGGGATCGTCGAGCACGTAGTAGCGGTAGTTGTGGTGCTCGATCTGCGTCCGCAGCTCGCGAACGCGCTTTTCGACAGACGCTTCGGTCATGAGGGAAATCTAGCCGCGAGCTAGGCCGGAGAAACTTCCAAGGGCTCGTTACGACTGACGACCGGCCGACTGAGTGCGATCGGTGGATGCGATGCTAGGACGCAGGGAGCGTTCGTAGCGGCGCTACGGGCGCGACTGAGGACAACACAGCGCGCCCCAGGCGGCCGAGTGCTTCAGTTGGAACGAGCCCCAAGCGCCGTCGCAAGTTCGGCCGGCGTCGCCACGATCGCGTCGGGCCCGGCGGCGAGCAGGCGTTCTTCGGGATGGATCCCACCCCAGGTGACCGCGATCGAGCGCAGGCCGGCCGCCTTCGCCGCCTCGACGTCGAAGGGCGAGTCGCCGACGTAGGCCGCCTCGGCGGACGTCGTCTCGAGCTTGCGTAAAGCGAGCAGCAGCGGCTCGGGGTTGGGCTTGTGAAGCTCGGTGTCCTCAGATGTCACGATCACGTCGAAAACGCCTTCCAGCCCGGGAAGATGGTCGAACGCGACCTCGACGGTAGAACGACGTTTCGCGGTGACGAGACCAAGCCGCACACGGCCCGCGTGCAGCTCGAGTAGTAGCTCTCGCATGCCCGCGCAGAACTCGAGCCCGCTGTGGCGGGGCTCGTTGTAGGCGCGATAGGCCTCGACCAGCTCCTCGCAGCGGTCGGGCGAAAGCCTGAACATCTGCTCGCGTAGGCTCCAGCCACCGACGTAGGCGAGCATCTCCTCGTCGTCGATCGGCTCGCCCAGCACCGTGCGAACCGCATGGCGGAACGATTCGGCGATCAGCGGCCCCGTATCGATGACGGTGCCGTCCAGATCGAAGAGAACTGTCTCGAGAAGCATCGGCGGCCATCGTAGCCGCCGCATCAATACCGAAGTGCGGAGGGACTAGGCGGCCGGCCCGAGGCTCGGACTCAGTACTCGACCCGTTCGAGATACAGGCCCCAGGGAGGGGCGGTGCTACCGGCCTCGCTGCGCGGGCGCCCGTCGAGCAGAGCCCGAATCTCTTCAGGATCCTTCTCGATCATCGAGCCCACGAGCGAGCGCACCATGTGCCTGAGGAAGCTGTCAGCAGTGATCTCGAGCTCGAGCGCATCGCCACGCCGGCGCCAGCGGGCTCGGATGACGTTTCGCAGGAAGACCTCGTGCTGGGTGTCGGTGGGCGTGAAGGCGCGGAAGTCGTGCTCGCCGAGCAGTAAGTCGGCCGAGTGGGCGAGTCGCTCTTCGTCGAGTGGGCGTGGGAACCACCAGCTGCGACCGGACTCGAACGGAGAGGGCAGAGGGCGGCGGTATATGCGATAGCGATAGCTGCGCGAGCGCGCCGAGTGGCGCGCGTGGAAGCCGGCCTGCGCCTGCTCGGCCTGGATCACCGCCACCTCGTGCGGTAGCTCCGAGTTGAGCGCGGCGGCGGCCCGCTCGGGCGTCGGTCCTGTCCCGACCTCGACGCTCGCCACCTGGCCCAGCGCGTGTACGCCGGCATCGGTTCTACCGGCGACCGCGAGGCCCCGGTAGCCCGGAAAGACCCGCTCCAGCGCCTTGCGCAACTCGCCTTCCACCGTTTCCAGTCCGGGTTGCGCCGCCCAGCCGTGGAAGGCGGTGCCGTCGTATTCGATCGTCAGCTTCAGGCGCACGGGCGGAGACTAGCGCGTCGCCAATCCGAGGCTGCGAGTGGGAAAGCTTCCAGCATCGGGCGCGAGCCGTTCGTCGAGCTCCTCGGAAGTCGTTTGTTACGCTCGGTTAATGGTTGAGCACATTGCTCATTTCTTCAAAGACAAACACGGGAATATTGTTGTCTGGCAATGGCCCAACGTGCCGTTGGCCGGTTGGTTTCTTTTCAAGGCGCTATCACTGGCCCTTGAAAAGGGCGCCATAAAAACGGGGTGCGAGCGGCTAAGCGTGGCGTTCCTATTTGTCTGGGCGTATTTGGAGATCACTAAAGGCGTAAGCCCTTTTCGCAAAGCCCTCGGGCTTATCGTTTCATTGGCGCTTATCTATAGCTTTTTTTAAATAGAGTCCGAAGCTGCTCGCGACAGAGCTTCCAGTATCTGGTGCGCGCAGGAGTTGATGACGTCGATCACCGGGAGGGCGCTGTTCTCTGCTGTGAGGTCGCGAGGCGTCATCGAGCGGCCGTCGATCAAGGGCCGTGAAAGACCGCCTCGATGTTGTAACCATCGGGGTCGTGGACGAAGGCCGCGTAGTAGCCGGCGTGGTAGTGCGGTCGCTCTCCCGGCTGCCCGTTGTCCTCGCCGCCGGCTTCAATCGCGGCTCGGTAGAACTCTCTCACCTGCTGCTCGCTCGCGGCACGGAAGGCGAGGTGGGTGCGCGGCGTCTGCGGCTCGCCGGCCGCGATCCAGAAGTCGCCGCCCGGGTCGTCGCGCGCGCCCGGTTGGGCGCCGAAGCCCGCGGCGCCCTCGAGCTCGAGGCGGATGCTGTAGCCGAGCGGTGCGAGCGCCCTAATGTAAAAGGCCCTGCTCAGCTCGAAGTTGGAGACGTTGATACCGGTGTGATCGATCATGGGCGCCTGCCAGTCATTCGTCGCGATTCAGATCGACCCTTGCTTGGCCCATCTTCCGTAGAACGTGATCTCCTCGAGACTCTTCCTGGTTCGCTCGCGCAATCTCGCTTTGGCGGCGGCTTCGTAGCTCGGTTCGTCCGGGTAGGCAAGCGGTGTGGTGATAACGACGCGGTACTCGTCCGGGATCTCGAGGATCTTCTTGACCTCGCTTTCGCGGAACATGAGGATCGGGTGCGTGACGAGGCCCAGATCCGTCGCCGCGAGCAAGAGGTTCTCGACGGCCAGGCCGGCGTCGAAGAGGTAATACGGCTTGCCGTCGCTGGTTACGTCATCTTCTTCGCGGGCGCAGACCACGATGACGACCGCCGCGTTTCGCACCTCCTGGTTCGTCTCGGTGAAAGCGCTCGCCAGTTCCGAGATTGCTTCGTCGCCCTGCACAACCACGAAGCGCCAGGGCTGGAGGTTGCGCGCCGAAGGCGCGAGCCGCGCCGCATCGAGAACCTGCGCGATCTTCTCCGCCTCGATGGCCTTCTTCGAGAGATGGGTCTTCAAGCTGCAGCGGTTGCTGATGGCGTTAAGTGTTTCCAACTTATCTTCCTTTCCGGGACGCGCGTCGTGAAGGCGACCGCCGCTTCTCTCTCAGATGGGCATGAACCAGTGGACGTAACCGCAGACGTCACAGACGCAGCAAAGAGCCGAGGCGTTGGCCCAGTCCAGGTCGAGAAACGTGAGCCCGGCTGTGTTCAGCTGCCCCTCGCGCTTGAAGAAACGATCGTTTTTGCAGATCACGCAGGCCAGATCGTGCTCGCCGAGCGTGACGATCTCGCCCCTTTTTGGCTTTTTCGAGAGTAATCCCATCTGGCGCCTCCTCCTCGCATCGCCGGTCGGCCGGGAGGCCACCACTCCTCCCTCCCCGCTGCTGAGCCTAATCGGAAAACGCGCGCGTGTCAGTAACGGTCCTGTCCGCGCGCGGAACGAAAGCGCGCCGGAACCGGCCGAATCCCCACGACCGCGACCGCCTGGAACTTCTCTACTTCCCGAGCGCCTGCTCGAGATCCATCGCGTGCTCCTGCTCGATCGCCAGGATGCCTCGCAGCTGCTGGGCAAGGTGGTACAGATCCAGCTCTTCCGCCTGCCTGACACGGGCGCTGTAGCGCGCAATAGCGTCATTCTCGCCCACCAGATCCTGCTCGAGCATCGTCACGTTCTCCGGCGATATCTCCGGAACCGGCATGTCCACCGTCGGGACCCCGCCCAGGTAGTCGATCTGATCGGCCAGGATCGTGGCGTGGGCCAGCTCCTCCTGGGCGTGAATGATCAGCTCCTTCTGAATCGACTGGTACATCGCGCCGCTCAGCACCGCCTGATGCTGCGTGTACTGCACGCAGGCCGTGTACTCCAGCCCGAGATCCTTGTTGAGTAACTCGACGAGTTGCTCCTTGGTCACTTCCGTCATCAATCTCTCCTCCTGTAGTTCCGCGGCTTCTATCTGAATATCCGCTGACCGCCGGAGCTCAAACTCGATCGAGCGGACGAAAAGTGGGGACTCTTCTCGTGGCGATGAAGGCTACTGCGACTGCCGGATCAGCGCCATGAACTCCGCCCGCGTCGCCTCGGAGGCGCGGAACGAGCCGAGCACCGAGGAGGTGACCATCAGCGAGTCTGTCTTCTCGACGCCGCGCATGGTCATGCAGAGGTGGCGGGCCTCGATCGTGACGCCGACGCCGCGGGGCTCTATCGCCTTGTTGATGGCGCAGGCGATCTGCTCGGTCAGGCGTTCCTGAATCTGCAGGCGGCGGGCGTACATGTCCACCAGACGGGCGATCTTGGAGACGCCGATCACCTTTCCGCCGGGGATGTAGCCCACGTGACAGCGCCCGAAGAAGGGCAGCAAATGGTGCTCGCAGAGGCTGTAGACGTCGATGTTGCGGGCGATGATCATCTGGTCGGCCTGATGGCTGAAGACGGCCTGGTTGATCAGCTCTCCGGGCTCGACTTCGTAGCCCGAGGTCAGGAATGCAAACGACTCCGCAACGCGGACAGGCGTGCGCTCTAGGCCCTCGCGCTCGGGGTCTTCGCCGAGCTCGATCAGCAGTTCGCGGATCAGCTCTTGCACTCTCTGCTTGTTCATCCGTTTTCCTTCCTCGACCTCTCTACGCGCCGCAGGCGCGCGTTGAACAACTCAGCCGGCGCCATCTCAGCGGACGATAGCCCGGCGGCGAGCTCGCGGAGCGGACGATCCGTCCCCGGCAACACCAGTTCCGGCTCGAGCTCGAGCAGCGGCAGGGCGACGAAGGCTCGCTCGAGAATCTCGGGAGCCGGCAGAACGAGCCCTTCCTCGCTGCAAACGAGCTCGCCGTGAAGGACGAGGTCGAGGTCGATCGTGCGCGGCGCATTCTTCTCGGCGCCTCGCTCGCGTCCGAGCTCGTTTTCCACCTCGAGCAGAACGAGCCGCTTTAGCTCGCTCGGCCCCAGCTCGCTCTCGATCTCGACGACGCCGTTCAGGAAGTCCGGGCTGTCCGGCGCTCCCAACTCCGGCGTCCGGAAAAAGCGAGACACGGCGACGATTCGCACGCGCCGGCCGAGCAGCTCGAGCGCACTCGCCACGTTGCGCTCGGCGTCGATGTTGGAGCCGACCGCAATGAAGGCGCGCACGCTCACTTGCGCCGGCTGATCTCGACCGCGACGGTGCGCGCAAAGCGGAGCGCACCCGGCTTCTCGACTCGCACCTGCACCTCTTCCACCCGCTCGTCCTCGAGGCAGATCTCGGCCACGCGCTCGGCCAGCGCCTCGATCAGGTGGAAGTGTGAAGCCTCGGCTTCGATCAGCACTCTTTTCTTGAGCGCGCGGTAGTCGAGCGCATCCTCGATCCGGTCGCTCTTGCCGGCCGGCGTCAGGTCGGCCGCGAGCGTGAGCGAGACGAGCACGTCCTGCGGCTCGCGCCGTTCCCACTCCTCGACGCCGATCACGCAGCGGCAGACGAGATCGCTAACGACTATCCGGTCCATCAGGGAAATACTCCTTGAGATGGCGTCCGCCGTCCACATAAATCGTCTCACCCGTGACGAACTCGCTCGTGGCAAGGAAGACCGCCGCGGCGGCGATGTCCTCGGGAGAGCCGCGGCGCTTGAGCGGGACCGTCTGCGCCAGACGATCGACGTATTCCTCGTCCTTCCCGGCCGGCGGCAGGATCAGCCCGGGCGCGATGCCGTTGACCGCGATCCCCGGCGCCAGCTCGAGCGCCGCCGTCCGCGTGATTGCGCTCAGAACGTGCTTGCTGAAGATGTAGGCGGCGTGCGTGTGATCGAAGCCCGAGACGCGCGAGTCGAGCAGGTTGATGACGTGGCCGTGCTCGCTCTGCGCGGCGAAGGCGCGGGTGAGCACCAGCGGCGCCCAGGCGTTGATCTCCAGATTCCGCTCCAGGCTCTCGAGCTCGACCGTCCCGAGCGTGTCCGAGGGGAAGATGGACGCATTGTTGACGAGGATCTCGATCGTCCCGAGCGCCTCCCGAGCGCGGTCGAGCAGTGTCTCCAGTTCGCCCTTGTCGAACAGGTCGGCGCGCAGCGCAGCGGTGCGAACGCCAAGCTTCTCGATCTCCGCGACGAGCGATAAAGCCTCCTTCTCAGAGCCCGAATAGTGAACGGCGACGTTCGCGCCCTCTCGCGCCAGCGCCAGCGAGATAGCGCTGCCGATGCGCCTGGCCGCACCGGTGACCAGCGCGCTTTTCCCTTCGAGTCTCCTTGCAGCCACTTTCATGCCGCAGAGATCAGAGCAGACGGTCTATGGCCTGCGCAAGTTTGAAATCGTCTTGCGTCAATCCCCCGACCTTGTGCGTGGTGAGAACGAGGGTCACATGGTTGAAGGAAATGTAGATATCGGGATGGTGTTCTTGCTCCTCCGCGAGATCCACGACGCTCTCCGCAAAGGACATCGACTCGCGGATGTCCTTGAGCTTGAACTCACGCGAGATGAGGTCGTCGTCGAGCGTCCAGTTAGGAACCGAAGCCATCAGCTCCGCCGCCTGTTTATCCGAAAGCTGTTCTCCGTGCACCGTCATTTTCTCTCCCTCCGAAATCCCGACCTAAGCGTGGACTGCACCATGCAGATCACGCTCGCTCACATGTGCGCCGGCCTGGATCAGCGCCCGCGCCTCGTCCAGCTTTCCCCAGATGTTGCAGAGCATCACGCCGCGCACCCGCTCGTCTTCCAGGTAGTAGACGACGCCGGTCTCGTTCTCCTCCTGCCAGTCGGCATAGGTCTCGAGCGACGAGGAGACGTCCCCGACCGCCTCGTATCCGAAATCGAACAGGTCGGAGAAGAAGTAAGGCATGTAGTCGAACGGCTCGCCCGCCCCGGCCATGTTGCGTCCGGCCGCCTTTCCCTGCGCAATGGCGTTGTCCCAGTGCTCGACGCGCATCCGCTTACCCAGTGCGGCATAGGGGAAGTTGGCGTTGTCGCCGGCGGCGAAGATGCCTGAAGCGGAGCTCTCGAGCAGCTCGTTCACCCTGATTCCGTCGTCCACTTTCAGCCCGGCCGAAGAAGCAAGTCCGACCTCCGGAGCGATGCCGGCTCCAACCACGATCGAATCGCAAGCCAGATGCTCGCCCTCGCGCGTCTCGACCGCCAGCCAGCCGCCCCTGGGCGCGACTGAGATCGGGATGTCTTCGCTCAGGATGTGAATCCCGCGCCGCTCGTACTGATCCTGGATCGAACGGGCGAGCGCCTCGGGGAAGATGCGCTCCAGCATCAACCGACCGGGAAAGATCATCGTCACGTGCGCCTCGTGCAAGCTCAGCGCCGCCGCGATCTCCGCGCCGATGAAGCCTCCGCCAACGACGAGTATCGACTTCCCCTGCGGGTCACGACTCAGCTCGACGTAGTCGTCGAGCGTGCGGTAGTAGAAGACGCCTTCGAGCTCGGCGCCCGGGATTCGCAGGCGCTTCGGTGTTCCGCCGGTGGCGAGCAGCAGCTTTCCGTAGCCCTCGCTGCAGCCTTGGTCGCTAACGATCGTCTTCTCAACGGGATCGATCTCGATCACGCGCTCGCCACTCATCAGATCGACGCCCGCCCGCTCGAAGTAGGCGCGGTCGTGGACGAAGATGTCGGAGATCTCGTTCTTGCCCGTCCAGAGCTGCTTGCTCAGAGGCGGGCGGTCATACGGAAGGTGAGACTCGGCGGCGATCATCAGGATCGAGCCCGAAGCGTCGAGCTCGCGGATGCCTTCCACCGCCGCGGCGCCCGCGCGCCCGCCGCCAACTATCACGTAGTCGTGCACGGTGGGAGTTGTTCCCGCCCGCGCCGGACTTACACACGTTCTTGCCGATTGCAACGCCGGGAGGCCGCCACTCCTCCCTCCCCGGTGTCGATCCTATTCGGGAAAGGCGCACGTGTCAGTGACGAAACTGCACCGGGGAGGTCGATGCTGCCTCCCCGGCTCGAAACCTATTTCGGAACGCGCTCCTCAGCGAAGTGATCGCGTCGGTAAAACGACGCTCATCCGATGGGAACCGTCCCCGCCGGACCCGCTGAATGAAGCCTCACTCGCACCTTTGAGCCGTCGCTCAGCGTCGCGATTACCGCGGTGACGTTCTCGCCGCCAGTGAACTCTGCGTAGAACGTGTTGTTTTCGACTTTCACCGGAATAGGCTCACCGCTTACGACCATGTCGACCTGCTTCACTCTGTCCTGGGCAAACCCGCCTATCTCACTTTTTCCACGGCTGTCGTATCCCTCGAGGTCAACAAACAGCGGCTCCATGTACTGCTCGCTGGCGTGGCAGCCGGCGACATCGTGGAAGAAGGCGCAGAGCTTGCCTGTCACGGTTACCCATGCGTACACGGGTCCGCCCGGCTCGTCCTTCTTCAGTAAAGCCCTTCTCGAGCCCGGAACGATCGCTTCACCAGATGTAGCTGCCTGAACGGCTTCCTCGATCTTCGGAGGGAACGTAACGTTCTGCGTTCCCGGCGCGAAGATGCTGTATACGTCGGAGGGCCAATGCTCCGGCGGATAGCCCTTTACCATGATCGGCGCCTTCGTGAACGGCGCCGTCTGCAACGGCTGCGAAGTGAACCCCCAGTAGAGCTCACCCCTTGCGCTTATCTCCAGAGTCTCGTTCGGCACGGGCAGTTCCATTGCAAATATCACCGTCTCCCCGGGCTCCACAACGCCGACAGAGTGACAGTTGAGGACGTACTGACGCCCGGCGACGGATCGACCACTGCTCCGCGCAATCTCGTCATACATTGGGCAATCGTCTCCGAAGCGGTAGGGGATCGTGCTCGTGTTGGTGAGAGCGACCCGGTAGTGGAGAACCTTCCCCTGCTCGGCGACCAGAGGCTCTCCATCCTTCGCGGGAAAGATCTTCGGGTGGAGGGGGAAGTCCGGTCCCAGAGGTGGCGGCGCACCATTGGCCCGTTCAAGCACCAGGCGCGACGGCTTCGCGGAATCGACGCATCCGGGCAGTTTCGTGACCGCAAGGGTGAAGTCACTTCCGTTCGGTATCTGGAGCCGCAGAGCGAGTCCCGTGGAGTCCCGACCGCACCAGTTCTGCCACCCAAACGAGACGGCCGATTTGTCCGGCGGTTCGTAGCCACGCCCGAGCAGAGTCTGGCCCCTACTGGCAGAGCCGAAGACGCTTTCGGCTGATCCGGACCGTCCAGCCATTGGACTGAACATCTCGACCTGCAGCCGAGCGCTGTCAGCGCCGGAGCCGGTGAGCGAGAGATTGGGCTGTCCCTCGAGAGCGCAAAGCTTGTCGCCGGTGTTGATCAACGCAATCGATCCCGACAACTCGCGTGATCCACCGCTCTGGTGGAGAGTGAGCTTCGCCTGGACGTCGTTCGCCTTGCAGATCGGGTAGATCGTCGGAGGGATCGGCTTCGGCGCCTCACTGAGCCAGGGAATGATCCCGGTACTCGCTCCGGCCGCGCCGGCGGCCAGCACAAGCACGCCGGCGACCAACAGCACGCGCCGTTGCGACCAGCGCCACAGCGTCCGGCTCATTCCGGCGCGCTCGCGCACATCGAGCCAGTCGGCTCGCCCGTCGTCGCCGAGCGCCTTCGTGAGCCGGTAGGAAATTCGCCTGTCCAGGCCGTCTGTCTTTTGCCTTTTCATCACTCCGCCGCCTCTCGCAACTCGCACGGTTCCGGATTCGAGCAGTCGAGCGACGCGGCCAGCGCGGCTTTCGCCTGCGCGAGCGTCGCGGCCACCGTTCCCTCGCTTATCTCGCAGACACGGGCGATCTCGCGGTAATCGAGATCGGCGACGTAGCGGAGGAAGACCACCAGTCTCCGGCGCGGCGACAACTCCTTGAGCACCGCCGCCAGCTCCTCGTCTCGCTCGGGCTGCGGTAGCTCGGGCTCGAACGCGTCGACTAGCTCAACCTGGCTCGCGTTCCTGCGCATCTCGAACGCAACTCGCAGGGCGATCTTCCAGATCCAGGCCTCGAGCGGTCCGTCTCCTCGAAAATCGGCCCGGCTCTTCAGCGCCCGAGCGAAGCTCTCCTGCACCACGTCGTGGGCGAGCTCGTAACTGCCGACGATGCCTGCCAGTGCGCCGCGAAAGCTCTGGTAGCGGCGCCTGTAGACGTCCTCGATCGTCCGTGTCTGCCTGTCCATACGCCTGAGAGAGGGCAAGTACGAACCTTTTTCTTTAGCGGCGAAGCTCTTTTGCCATCTCGTAGTACTCGAGATGCTGGCCGGGAGAGACCTCGTAATCCTCCTCCGAGACGACGTCGTAGCCGAGGCGCAGATAGAACTCCTTCGCCGGCAGCGAGGCGCTCAGGTCAAGCCGCTCGATTCCCGCTGCGAGCGCGGCGGTTTCGAGCTCCGCCATCACCATCTGCCCGATTCCACGGCGCTGCCGGTCGGCGCGGACGAACACCCGCCTGACCGTTGTCCCGGCACGAGTTCCGGTTGCAACCAGCTTTCCGCCCGAATGCACAACGATCGTGTGCCCGGAGGCCGCGTCAGCGATCACGACGTTGCGCTCGTGGTATTGGTGGAAGAACTCGATCACGCGCGGCGGGTAGACCGCCGCGTAGCTCGTGTCGATCGTCTCGCGCACCAGCTCGCAAACTTCGTCCAGATCGCTCGCTTGGAAGCGCCTGATCGTCAGATCCTCGACCCGTGCGGTCACGAGTTCTCGATTCGCTCGGCAACCAGCGTCGACCCGTCAATCGCCGCTATCCGCACGCGCTCGCCGGCATCCGCTCCTTCGGGGCAGACGGCATCCCAGCGCTCGCCCTTGAAGCTGACGCGGCCGCGCGGACGGCAGGACTCGATCACCCTTACCTTGCTGCCAATCATCTGAGCGGCGGCGAACCGGCGGCGGCGCGAGTACCAGATTCCGAATACCACCTCGCCGGCCTCCCCGACGAGCCCGAAAACCAGTACGAGCCCGTTCCAGGGCGCCGGCAGAACGAATACTGCGAGCACGATCGCGGTTAGCAAGAGCATGCGAACAGCCTAGCCGCGGGACCGAGGGCGCTTCAGCGAGCTGGGACGCCGAGGCTCAGTCGACCGAGCCGGGCACGTAGTCGACGAACTCGAGATAAACCATCTCGGCAGCGTCGCCCGAGCGAGGGCCGATCTTGACGATGCGCGAGTAGCCGCCGGGCCGATCGACGAAACGAGGCGCTACCTCGGTGAAGAGGATGTGCACGATGTCGACCGAGCGCAGCTTCGAGATCGCTAGCCTACGAGCTGCCAGGTCGCCTCGCCGGCCGAGCGTGATCATCTGCTCGGCGAACGGCTTGACGGCCTTGGCCTTGGCTTCGGTCGTCTTGATGCGCCCGTGCTCGATC
>JADGPD010000044.1 GCA_017882615.1 Thermoleophilia bacterium | reverse complement strand
CCGAGCTCGGGCTCGACCTTCCCGCTCGGGACGACCTCGGTCACCTGTAGCGCCAACGACGGCAGCGGACACTCGAGCAGTTCGAGCTTCGACGTCATCGTTCAGGACACGACTCCGCCTGTGATCGTCCAACCGCTCGACACAACACCAGGCAACCCCACCAACCAGACGACTGCGACCTTCGGCTTCTCGGCCACCGACCAAGTGTCGACCTCCTTCACCTTCCAGTGCAAGCTCGGCGGCGGCGGCTACTCGTCGTGCCCCAATCCCGTGACGTACTTGAGCCTGTCCCAGGGCTCGCACACCTTCTCGGTCAAGGCGGTCGACGCCGCCAACAACGTAAGCGCGGCCGTGTCTTTCACCTGGGTAATCGACGCGAACGCTCCGAGCTTCACCGGCGTACCGAGCAACATCACCCGGGAGGCGACCGGCCCGACCGGCGCGACGGTGACCTACGCCGCGCCGACGGCGACCGACCCGGTTTCGCACCTCGGCTTACCGGTCACCTGCGCGCCCGCCTCGGGCTCGGTCTTCCCGATCGCGGCGGGCGGGACGACGGTCGACTGTTCGGCGCAGGCCGACAACGGAACCAACGGTCACATCACCTTCAAGATCACCGTCGAGGACACGACGCCGCCCGCGATCGCGGGCACCCCGGTTCAGATCGCGGCGACCACGGACGGCTCGAGCGCAGTGGCGGTGAGCTACGCGCTGCCGACGGCGAGCGACCTGGTCGACGGCAGCCGGCCCGTCAGCTGCGCACCCGCCTCGGGCTCGACCTTCCCGGTCGGGACGACCAGCGTCACCTGCTCGGCCGGCGACAGCCGCGGGAACACCGCTCACACGAGCTTCCCGGTCGTCGTCAGCCGACCGGCGCCGCCGGTCGCCATCCCAGCCCTGGTCGTCCCGGGCACCGTCAGGGCCGAGGCGACCTCCGGCGCGGGCGCGATCGTCAGCTACAGCGTCACCAGCGACGGTTCGGCGCCTACGATCGTCTGCAGCCCCGCCCCGGGCAGCCTGTTCCCGTTCGGGGATACCAAGGTCACCTGCACCGCCACGAGCGCGAGCGGCGGAACGGCCGTCCGGAACTTCACCGTCAGCGTGCGCGACACAACGGCGCCGACTTTCAGCGGTAAGCACCCCGACGTGGTGAAGAAGGTCGGCAAACGCAAGTCGGTGGCCGTCGTCTTCAAGGCGCCGGTGGCTAAGGACGCGGTGGACGGGACGGTCGAGGCCGTCTGCACGCCGGGCTCGCGCGCCAAGTTCAAATTCGGGGTCACGCTGGTGACCTGCCGTGCGACCGACGCCGCCGGCAACACGAGAAGCGTCACCTTCCGGGTACGCGTCGCACTGCTGCCCAGGGGCCCCTATCTGCTCGCGCCGGCCAACGGAATCGGGCTGAAGTCGGCGCCGCGCTTCAGCTGGACGGCTGCCAAGGGCGCCAGCTACTACAACTTCCAGCTCTGGCACAAGGGCCACAAGATGCTGAGCGTCTGGCCGCGCTCGACCCACTTCAAGCTCAAGCAGAGCTGGAAGTTCGGAGGCACCCGCCACCGCCTCGCCGCCGGCACCTACACCTGGTTCGTCTGGCCGGGCTTCGGCCGGCTCGCGAACGCCAAGTACGGCGGGCTGATCGGGCAGCGCACCTTCACCATCGGCTAGCGTGGCGCGGCAATGGGCGGGGCGCTGGTGCCGACCGGCGGGCACTGATCTACGCCGACGCCAAATTGGCCCATAATGGAATTTGCCTGGAAAGTGAGTGCGATGCCTGAGATCCGAGCCGAAAGCGAGCCCAGTCTGGAAGTCCGGTCACGCGTTCGCTGCGGCGCGGTTTCGGCCCGCCTTCGCCGGCTTGCACAACTGGCTCTCGTGCTCGGGCTGATTGCAGGCGCAACCCCCGCCTACGCAACGCCGAAGCCCGACCCGGCGCCGGTCACTCCCACCCCGCCGCCACCCACACACACCTTCGTCCCCCCGGCGACGACCTCTGCCACGACAACGCCGACCGTCACTCACAAGAAAACGACGACCTCGCCGAAGCACAAGAAGCGTGGCCGCACGCCTGGCCAGGCCACCGCCAATCTCAAACCGCCCGACACGACCCTCGATCCCCAGGCGGTCGGCGCGAACGGAAACTCGAGCGGCTCGGGCTCGGCGCTCTCGTCGGTGCTCGGCGCGACGGGCATCATCCTGGCCGGAGTCGGCGCGGGCGCCGCTATCGTGATCAGCCTGGGGATCGTGTACCTGGGCCTGCGTTCGCGCGACTAGGCGCCGCGAGACAGCCTGTCCGACCCGCGCGCTTTGTGCCGACCTTGTTAGGCGATATCCTCGCCCGAACATGCTTTACGGGGCAGGATCACCACTCGGCAACCCGGAAACGCCGCGGGCAATTTCAGTCGCCTCCGCGGCGTCTCTGTCGGGACTGCTCGGCGTCACGTTCTTCTGGGCGATCGTTCTCCCGCTGGTCATAATCGCGTCCCATTCCAATCGCATGCAGATCCGGCTCGGTGTGGCAGGCGCCTTACTCGGCGCGCTGTTGGCCACCGCGGCTATCACCGCCGAGATAAAGAGCCGGCGCTTCGAGCGGCGTCAGTCGCGCTCTCGAAAGACTTTCTTCTTCGCGCCGAGGCAAGCCAGGTTTCATCGCGTTCTCTTCCTCGGACTTCTGGTGGCGGGCGCGATCGCTGTCCTCGCCCTCCTCTGGTGGAGCTTCGACGCCGGCTACCGCACTCTGGTCGCGGGCGCGGGCGGCGGGAGCCTGCTCTACTTCGCCGCGATGGGGTTCTGGTGGAGCTCGCACGTGAGGCGGTCCGAGCCGGCGATCGTCGTCGACGAGCAGGGGATCGCCTGGGCGACGACTCGAGCCAGCGTTCACCACGTCGACTGGAGCGACGGCCCGAGAGAGGTGGTCTCCGGCTGGCTGTTCTTCGGCATCGAGAACCGGAGCAACAGGTTCCGGCATCCGCTGCGCGGGCGGCACCGCCGCATCCCGCTGCACTGGATCGACGTCTACCCCGACGATCTCCTCGAGGCGATTCAAACCTACTCGCCCCAGCCCCTAGAAGTCAGAACGCACGGCTGACTCCCCCGCCGCCGCGACCGGCATGACGGGCGCGGCTCACAAACGCCAGTCCCAACACGCCCCGGACTCCGCAAAGCAACCTCCGGCTAGCCCGCCCCGCGCATAGGAGCAGGAGTTGAGCAAGCGCCGCCAGGCGCGCTCAGCTCGCAAACCCGCGGCGAGAAACCGGAGATTTCTCGCCGAAACTACGCGACTTCGCGTAGTTTCAAAGTCTCGGCCATCGCGCGCAGCTTCTTCAAGCTCTGGTTCTCGATCTGGCGAATTCGCTCGCGGGTGACGTTGAAGGCGTTACCGACCTCGTCGAGGGTGCGCGGGTGCTCGCCGCCGAGGCCGTAGCGCAGCTCGAGCACGCGGCGCTCGCGATAGGAGAGGCACTGCAGCAGGCGCTGCAGCGTCTCGCGGCGCATGCTCAGCTCGGCCGCCTCGTCGGGCAGCGGCGTCGAAGAGTCGGGAATGAAATGACCGAACTCCGACTCCTCCTCGTCGCCGACCGGCTTCTCCAGCGACACCGGCGTCTGGGCGGCGCGCAGGATCTGATCGATCTCCTCGATCGGCAGGTCGAGCTCGCGTGAAAGCTCCTCGCTCGTGGGCAGGCGTCCGTTCTGAGCCTGAAGCTTGCGCTCGGCGCGCATGATCCTGTTCAGCTTCTCGACCACGTGCACCGGCATGCGAATCGTGCGCCCCTTGTCGGCGAGCGCGCGGGCGACGGCCTGGCGAATCCACCAGGTCGCGTAGGTCGAGAACTTGAATCCCTTGCGGTAGTCGAACTTCTCGGCCGCGCGCACCAGCCCGATCGTGCCTTCCTGGATCAGATCGAGGAAGGGCAGCCCCTGGTTTCGGTAGCGCTTGGCGATCGAGACGACCAGGCGCAGGTTGGCCTCGACCATCTGCTGCTTGGCGCGGTGATCGCCGCGCTCGATTCGCTTGGCCAGCTCCACCTCCTGCGCGGGTGTGAGCAGGTCGATCCGCCCGATCTCTTTGAGGAAGAGCTGCAGCGAGTCGGTCGTCAGCTCGCGCCAAGGCTCCTCGATCTTGACCTTCTCGACCGGGCCTTCGCCGTCCACGACTTCGATCTGCAGCTCGTCGAGGACGTTGTAGAACTCGTCGAGCTGTTCGGTGTCGAACTCCACTTCGTCGAGAGCGGAGGCGATGTCTTCAGTCCGCAGCGCGCCGGCGGTCTTGCCGGCCTCGATCAGGCCCTTTGCCTGCTCGGACGCGAGGAGGTCGGAAATCTGGCCCTTTGACTGCTGTTCGGCTGGGGCCGCGCCTTCGTCTTCCGACCAAGTCACTCTCTTGCCTCTTCTGATTGCGTGCGGGACGGCGAGTTTGCCACACGCAGACTACCTTCGCCATAGCTCGAACGGCCGATTTGGCACGCCGAGCCGGGTGACGTCCGACCGAATGGGCGGACTCAGCGACCGCGCCGCGACACTGCAAGCGATCAGGAGGCGGCTCCGCTCAACCTGCTGATGCCCTGGCGCCGAACTTCCGGCCGAGCTCGCCGATGACGGATTTCGAATTCGTCCTCCTGTCATGCGAGGCGAGGACGAGAAGCAAAGCGACGAGAAAGAAGTTTGAGTGCATCCCTCTCGCCGCCTTGCCTATCGCGTGGATCTTCCTGGAAAACGGAGATCGATTACTTGACCTTGAAGCTCCCGAACAAGATCGTAGGATGCGCGTCGCAATGGAACTTGTACGTGCCCTTCACGACGAACTTGACGTTCCATACGACCGTGCTCGTGGTCGAGACGACGGTCTTCTTGTTGATGCCGTGCCCAAAGAGGTGGAAGTTGTGCATCGTGGACTTGTCTTTGACAGTGATCTTGTAGGTACCCGCCTTGAGTGACGTCACCTTTTTCCCGTTCTGAGTGAAGCTGATCGTGAAACCGGGGCCGACGCTTCCGACCAGGTTGCCGGTGCTCGTTTGGCCGGCCTGAGCGCTCGGAATCGCGATGGCGAACAGCGCTATCGCCACGACGAGCAACGTGCGGATTCTTGGCATCGATCTCTCCTTTGGTAGGCAGCGCGGGAGGTTCCCGCGCTGCTTTGACTTCTACGCACCCGGCCGCTCGAGCGAACACCAACGAACTCCGTCACTCCTCGCGAGCGAACCTTGGCTTGGGCTCCAGAAAACCGGCGCCGATATCGCACACCGCCCACGTTCAACTCACCGTGAAGTGACCGATCATTCCGCTCATGAAGTGGACGTCGCAGCGATAGGTGTAGCTGCCCTTTGTCAGCTTCACCGTCCAGAGAACCGTGCCGGTTCCCTGAACGCTGGTCTTCTTGTCTACGCCGGGGCCGAAGAGATGGAAGTTATGTATGGCGGCCTTATCGCTGACGGTCATCTTGTAAGTGCCTGCTGTGAGGGTTTTCACCGGAGAGCCGCCGGTGGTTAGCGTGATCGTGAACCCGGGGCCGACCGTGCCTACAAGGCCACCGGAGGAGGTCGTTGAGGTCGTGGTCGTTGAGGTTGTTGAGGTCGTTGAGGTCGTGGCCGGTGCTGTCGTGGCCTTGCTCTTGCTGCCGCAACCCGCGGCGAGGGCAACGACAAGGAAAGCGACGGCTAGGAGCGACGGAATGCGCGGCATCTATATCTCCTTTGTTGGCTGGCAGAACTCATCCGATCAACGACCCGCCGCATGTTTGACCCAAAAGCTCACTCTTCGACTCCGAACAGGCGGAAGAAGGGCGGGAAGGTGCCGAGCAGGCCGATTGCGACAAGCGCGGCGGTGACGACGGCGACCGGCAAAAGAGGCGGATTGGAGCGGCGCCAGAGAAGCCCCAAACCGGCCCACGAGACGAAGTAGACGGCGATCGCGACGATCGTCTCGCCGGAGAGCATCCCGACCCGGCTCGAGAAAGCGAGCCAGTCGCCAAATCCGTCGAACACCTCTGCAAAAGTCGTTACCGCACCGAGTACCGCGAAGCCAAGCCCGGCGGCGAGGATCCCTGCGAATACCGGGCCGTTCGGTTTCTCGACGCTGTTCGGTGTCATCGTTTCCATCTAGACCACCGGTGACATCTTTGTGATCAGCGCGCCGAACAACGCCGCGAGCGAAGCGGCGCCGAAGGCGCCGACGAAAAGCGCAAGCGCCAGGCGGCGCAGACGCAAGCTTTGCGCCAGGCGCGGCCCGTAATAGAGGGCGAGAAAGGCGACGGTCGTGGCCAGGAACGGTGCGAGCCAGGCAAGGTGCTGCTTCCACTCCATGCCGAACGTGTCCCAGCCCGACGTATGCGAACTTGTCAGCAACCCGGCCTTTGCGCCGCCAGTCCTGTACCACGGGTAGATAACCCAGGTGCCGAGGATCACCGTCCCCCAGGCGGCGACCGCCATCGCCGCACTGCCCAGCCTGAGCCAGAGCACGTGGCGCGCGATTCCCTCGTCGGTCAAGTCCTGGCGGCGCAAACCGTAGAGAACGATCGCAACCCCCGCGAACGAGAGTAGAAAGCCGCCTCCAAACACGAAACCGTGTGCGAGCGACCACCATTCCCGGTAGGTGAGATGCACCTACCCCTTCTCCCGCGGTGCGCAAAGAAAGAAACCTGCTGAAATATATTGATATCGATTTCGTGCGACAGGCTTTGCTGCGCGCGGCGACCTGAGCCCTGGTCGTTCGCGGCGGAAGCAGTTGCTGCGCGATTCCGATTCGGCACGGAATCGGCACGTCGAGAAGCGGCTTCTGCCTCTGCTGGACGGTACTTTCCAACGACCCCGCGGGTGGGTTTGATTGAGCACCGAGCAAAACGAAGCACTCCACCGCCTGGCCGCGCTTGGCGGCGCTAGGACGTTGTCCTCGGTCGCGCCCGTAGCCACCGAATCGCACCCAGTCGACGGGTCTTCATTTCGCTCGGTGCGCTTTGGGGGAGGGCGAAGAACCTATTGCCTCCCGAGAGGCGACTACTCGATCAGTCCGCCGTGATAACGAAGCTCATAGAGACGCTTGCCGCCGCGCTCGGTCCACTCCATGCCGTGGAAGTTCGAGACGTCGCCGACGTTGGTGTCGATATAGATGCCGAGCGAGGTCTGGTGCTTGAAGCCACTGAGAAAGCGCCCCTCGCTGTAGAGCGCGGTCAGGCTCTCCTTGATCACTTTGCCGCTCTCTTCGGGACTCAATTCCTCGGGCACGAGGATGTAGCCGTAGTAGTTCATCGCCCAGATCGGCTCGCCGCGGTACCAGACGACCTCCTCGCCGATGAAGTCGCCCGTACCGAAGTAGCTGTCGCGGTAGAGGAGATCCCCGTCCTCGTAACTGAGGTCGATCGAGCCCGGACGAGTCGATTCAACCCGCTTGCCGTTGCCGGCGTACGTCGCGGCCTTGGCCGTGATGATGAAAGCCTCGAGTCGCTCTAGTGAGATCTCCATTACACCTCCCGATCCAGCTCTGAAAGGTCGACCGGCCTTCCTTCGTCGGCAGAGATATACAGGGCGGCGAGCGCGCGTGCCTGGCCGAGCGCGTCGGCGCGGCCGAGCAGAGGCTGCTTCTCGCCGCGGATCGCGCGGGCGAAATCCTCCAACTCGAGCTGGTAGGAGTCGCCGGTCTCGACGTCGATCCGCTCGCTTTCTGCCTCTTCGTCGCGCTGCAGCTCGATGCCGCCGCGCCAGGCGTGCCAGGGATCGCGCAGGCGCAGAACGCCCTCCGAGCCGATCGCCTCGAGCTCCTTGCGCGAAGGCGACTCGAAGGAGGAGTAGAACAACCCGCGCACGCCGCTTTCGTAGCGCATCAGGCCGCTGAAGCGAACATCCACGCCTTCGCCGCCGGGCACCTGCTCGCCGTAGACGGTCTCGGGCTCGCCGGCCAACAGGCGAATGCCGCTGACGCAGTAGGTGCCGACGTCCATCAGCGAGCCTCCTTCCAACTCCTTCTTCATGCGCACATTCACCGCCGGATCGCTCATGCTGAAAGAGAAAAGCGAGCGCACGAATTGAAGCTCGCCGATCGCCCCCTCTGCCACGAGCTCGGCGAAGCGCTTTGTCTGCGGGTTGTGGCGCCACATGAACGCCTCGCAGACAACCAACCCGCGCGACTCGGCCAGGCCCCAGACCGTCTCGATCTCGGCCGGATGGCGCGTGAGCGGCTTCTCGCAGAGAACGTGCTTACCGGCTTCGAGCGCCCGCAGCGTCCAGGGCACGTGCTCGTGGTTGGGAAGTGAGATGTAGAGCGCTTCGACGCCGGGGTCGGCGAGCAGCTCCTCGTACGTGCCGTAGGAACGTCCGATCTCCCACTTGCCGGCGTATTCGTTTGCCCTTTTCGCGTCGCGGCTGGCGACAGCGACGAGGTCGATCAGCGAGGAGGCCTTGGCGGGCGGGATGACGAGGCGGTTGATACCGGCCGTCGAGACGATGCCGAGGCGAACCGGCTTTACCGACACGGCCCTAACCCCACGAAGCCTCGGTCATCGGCCTGATCGCTGTCTCAAGAATGCGATGGTTGCGCGGCCTGGTGAGAATGAAGAGAACGATCTCGGCCACGTCCTCGGCCGACATCATCCCGGGCAGGACGTCGGGCGTGCGCCCATAGCCGTCGGCGAGCGCGAAGTCGGTCGCCACCCCGCCGGGGCAGACGTTCGTGCAGCGCACGTTCTTCTCCCTCAGCTCGTGATCGAGCGCCCGCGTGAGCCCGACTTGCCCGAACTTGGAGGCGCAGTAGACGGCCTCGCCCGGCAACCCGCGGCGGCCGGCCTCGGAGGCGATCGTGACCAGGTCACCCTCGCCGCTTGCGATCAGGTGCGGAATGCCGGCGCGGTGCGTGTAGATAGTGCCCTTGAGGTTGACGTCGATCATCTCCTCGAGGTGCTCGGGCGACAGCTCGACAAGGGAGTGGTAAGAACCGACGCCGGCGTTGGCGATGCAGATGTCGAGACGACCGAAACGCTCGACCGTGGCGGCTACCGCCCGCTCAACCTGACCTCGGTTGCGCACGTCGCAGACCAGCCCGAGGGCGTCAGGCAGGTCGAGATCGCCGCCCGAGCGAGAGGCCAGCCCGAGCTTCACGCCCTCGCTCGAGAGGGCGCGGGCGACGGCCGCGCCTATACCGCGACTGGCTCCGGTGATGAAAGCGACTTTTCCTTGCAGGTTCATGCTCACGATTCCTCCAGCGGTCGTAGGGCGGGATAGAGAGCCTGGAAGCGAGAGTAGCCGCGCTCGTAGTATCCCTGCCAGTCACCGTTCGGCTCGATCCGGTCGCGTACGCGAACGCAGGCGCGAACCGCTTCCTCGGCGCTCGGGAAGATTTCTGCCGCCAATCCGCCCAGAAGCGCCGCCCCGTAAGCCGCACCCTCCTCGACAGCGGTCAGCTCGAGCGGCAGGCCGAGCACCGAGGCGACTATCTCCAGCCAGAGTCGGCTACGAGCGCCGCCACCCGAGGCGCGCGCGCTTTCGGGCTCTACGCCGAGCTCACGCAGCAGCTCGAGCGAATCCCTGAGCCCGAAGGCCACGCCCTCGAGCACGGCTCGAACCAGGGCGCCGCGATCGTGGACGAGCGAGAGCCCGCAGAAGGCGCCGCGAGCATTCGGATCGGCATGCGGCGTGCGCTCACCTTGTAGATAGGGCAGAAAGAGCAGCCCCTCGGCGCCGGGCTGCCACTGCGCCGCCTCGGCGGTCAGCTGCTCGTAGCCGGCCCCCGAAGCCAACGTGTCGCGCAACCAGCGCAGCGAGCCCGCTGCCGAGAGCATCACTCCCATCGCCTCCCAGTTGCCCGGAACGGCGTGACAGAAGACGTGCACGCGCGCCTCCGGGTCGTGCCTGTAGCGGTCGAGCGCCGCGAAGACCACGCCCGAGGTGCCGAGCACCACCGAGAGCGGTCCTGGCCGTACCACGCCAACCCCGAGCGCGCCCGCTTGCTGATCGCCCGCACCGGCCGCGACCGGCACCTCGGCCAAGGTCAGGCCGGAGACCTGCGGCGACTCGAGCACCTTCGGCAGCCATTCGAGGGGGATCTCCAGCGCCTCCAGCACCCGCTCGCTCCAGGCGCGCCGAGCGACGTCGAAGAGCAGCGTACCCGAGGCGTCCGCAGCGTCGGTCGCCAGCTCGCCGGTGAGGCGCAGGCGCACGTAGTCCTTGGGCAGAAGAACGTGCCGGATGCGGGCATACGAGTCGGGCTCGTGGCGGCGCAGCCAGAGCAGCTTGGGAGCGGTGAAGCCGGGCAGAGCGCGGTTACCCGTCAGCTCGATCAGCTGTTCCAGCCCCACCAACCGTTCGATCTCGGCACACTCCTCGCCGGTGCGCTGGTCGTTCCAAAGAATAGCCGGGCGGATGATCGCGAGCTTCTCATCCAGGCATACGAGGCCATGCATCTGCCCGGAGAGACCGATTCCCGCGATCGCGGCGGCTCCTGCCGACTCCTCGAGCTGAGTCTCGAGCGAGGCCAGTGCCAGCTCGCTTGCCTGCCACCAGTCCTCAGGATCCTGCTCGGCCCAGCCCGGCTGCGGTGTCTGCAGCTCGTAGCCGACCTCCGCCCGGCCAACGACGTCGCCGCTTGTGGAAACGGCAATCGCCTTGACGCCGGTCGTACCGACGTCGATGCCAACCAGAACTTGGCCCTCAGTCATCGATGCGGCCTACTCGCCGCCCAGCGCCGCGTAGACGATCTCGTAGGCGGCGACCGCGTCCTTGTGCTGCTGCGCCTCCCGCAGTGCGGGGCCATCGATGCGATCGGCGATCGACTCGATGAAGCGCCACTGCAGCACGCTGCGCTTGATCGCCGCCACCGCGTCCTCGGTGTAGGGATAGAGATCGAAGCCGAGGTGCTCGCCCGACTCGCCGTAGCCGGCCCGATGCAGTTCTAGCGCCAGCTCGATCGTCTCCAGGAAATAGGTCGCCCCGACCATGTTGTCGTCGTCGAAGTCGCCCCAGCCGGAGTTGGCGTGCTGGTGCCCGAGCAGCCCTTCCGAGGCGAGCAGAGCCGCGTACTCGGGCAGGTGCTCGCGGTTCATGATCAGGTGCTGCCAGTCCATGTTCACCTTGATGTTGGTGATGCCCTGGGCGCGCAGGGTGTGGATGACGTGCAGCGTCATGCCCATGTTGCGCATGAAGATCTTCATCGCCGGCTCGGAGTTCTTGTGCTCGAGGAAGAGGTGCACGCCGTGCTTCTTGCACACCTCGGCGGCCTGCCCGATCCCGTCGATGAAGCGCTTCCAGGAGTCCGCATAGGGAGTCTGGAAGGGATAGTTGTAACCTTCGATTCCCGGCCAGGCGATGTAGTTGGCTCCGAGCGAGCCGGCGAACTCAGCCCCGGAGAGCGTCTGCTCGAGCGCCAGCTTTCGCACCTCGTCGTCGGGCGAGGAAAGGCCGCCTCTGCCGAAGACCGGATCGAGGTGCAGCCCCATGCAGACGCAGTAGATGCCGTGCCCATCGAGGGCGGATCGCACCTCGTCGAGGTTCTCTTCCGAGAGCTCCTGCGGGTAGTGGAACTCGTAGTCGTCGATCAGATCGCCAAGGCCGTCGACGGCCCGGCGAACACGCGTTACCGTCGTCTCCCCCGTGTGCTGCGGCTGGTAGCCGATCGGCACGAAACGGGTGACCATCGACCCGAAGGCCCAGATACCAAGACTCGTCTTCACTTCCGCTCCTTTCCGGTTCCCCCACGGCGAGCGCTACTCAAGAACTGAACGCGGTCGCTGTATAAGGCAGATCTTTTCTTTTTCGGTGTTCCTCTCCGGCAAAACCGGCGAACGTGAGCGACCAAACTGACGCAATCACGGCCGATGTCCGCGGCGCGTTTTTCCGTTCGAGCAAGCCCGAAAGCCGCGCTGAGACCGGCTGCCTGGCCCGCGCGGGGGCTAACGTCCGGCGGCAGCCCGGCCACGGCGAGAGATCGCGTCGACTGTTACGGCTACAAGCAGAATCCCGCCCTCGACCATGTACTTGATCTCGGGCGGCTGCGACATCAGATCGAGACCGTTGGAGACGCTGCCTATAACGAGCGCGCCGAGGAGCGCCGCCCAGACCGAGCCGCGGCCTCCGAAAAGGCTCGTGCCGCCGATTACCGCCGCCGCGATCGCCTCGAGTAGGAACGTGCCCCCACCGGTCTGGGTACTGGCGGCCGTGAGTCGCGAGGTGAAGATGAGACCGCCGACCGCGGCCAGCATGCCACTCAGCGTGAACACCCAGATCCGAATCGCGGTGACGTTGATACCCGCGCGCCGTGCCGCCTCGATGTTGCCTCCAACCGCGTAGACGTAACGCCCGAACTTCGTGCTCGTGGTGACCCAGACGAAGAAAAGAACCAGGCCGAGCATGACCACTCCAGCCGTCGGAACCCCCGTGTAGCTATTCAAGTAGCCGACCGCTCCAAGCGAGATTGCCGCGATGATCGTCGTCCACACGAGCAACACGGCGAGCGGCTGAGACGAGAGCCCTGCCCGGCGGCGCCGTATCTGCTTGATCAGGTTCGCCGCGGTATACGTGACGGCGACTCCGACGCCTAGAGCCCATCCCCAGATAGTCGGCAGGTACGTGGCGGCGATGTTGTCGATGTGCGGCTCGAAGACGTTGACCGTCCCATTCGGGCCCAGAACTCTCAGCTGAACGCCCTGCCAGGCCAGGAAGCCGGCCAGTGTGACCACGAAAGCGGGCACACCGAAGAGCCCAAACCATGCCCCTTGAAAAGCTCCGATCGCGGCTCCGACTGCGAGCGTGGCGATGATCGCGAGCCACCAGGGCCAGTTGTGGTAGACGACCAGGACACCGAGAACCGCGGATGTGAGGCCGGCGATCGAGCCAACCGAGAGGTCGATCTCGCCGAGCAGCAATACGAGCACGATGCCGGTGGCGACCGAGCCGATAGCCGCGATCTGAAGAACGAGATTGGACATGTTGCGCGCGTTGAGGAAGATCCACGAGGTCTGGCTTCCGAAATAGAGCGCAATTACGATCAACCCCAGGATGACCGGTAGCGGCCCAAGCTCGCCCTGACGGACACGCCGAAGGCCGAGCGTCATCAATGTCCTCATCGACCCGCGTAGACCGCGCTCCTGCACCACCGTCGCAATCCCGTCGGGCGGGGTCTGCGGAGTTGCCAGATCGTCCTGTGCCATCCTCATCGATTTCCACCTATCTTCAGCATGCGCGCCCCCGTAATAGCCGCGACCACATCGTCGGGCGTAGCCTCGCCACGCTCGAAAGTCGCCGCGCGCCGTCCTAGACGGAGCACCACGATCCGATCGGCGACATCGAGCACCTCGGCCAGGTTGTGCGAGATGACGACGACGCCGAGCCCTTGCTCGCGCAGCTGGGCGATCAGAGCCAGCACCTGCTCGGTTTGAGCGACGCCGAGCGCGGCCGTCGGCTCGTCCAGCAGCACGACCTTCGAGTTCCACATCACCGCCTTCGAGATAGCGACTGACTGGCGCTGGCCGCCGGAGAGCGATACGACCTTCGTCCGCACGCTGTCGATCGTCGTCACCCTTAGCGACTTGAGGACGTCGAGCGCCTGCTTCTCCATCTCGATCTCGGAAAGCGGCTCGACCGCAAGCGGTATCAATCGTTGCACCCGCTCGCGCCCGAGGAACATGTTCTGAACGACGTCGAGGTTGTCGCAGAGCGCCAGATCCTGGTAGACGGTCTCGATGCCGAGATGTGTTGCGTCGCTCGGGGAGGCGATCTTCACCTCGCGGCCTTCGAATACGATCTTTCCGTCGTCGGGAGCGTGTGTCCCGGCGACGCACTTGACGAGCGTCGACTTACCGGCGCCGTTGTCGCCGACGAGCGCGACCACCTCGCCTGGATAGACCTCGAAATCGACCTCGGTCAGCGCTTGCACAGCGCCGAAGTGCTTCGAGATCCCGCGCAGCTCGAGCAATGGCCTACGGTCGCGAGAGGCGGCGGACTCGCCGCCGCCTCTCGTTTCCTTTGGGTGCTGATTCAGCTTCCAGCCCCTTACTTGCAGATGCTCTTCTTCGGCAAGTCCTTGCAGACCTTCGCAACGCTGCCGTATTGGGACTTGATCCACTTGTTCGTGACGAGCAACTTCATGTTCGCCAGCGAGACCGGTACGACTTTCAGCATCACTGACGGAACGCTGAGCGAGCCATTATTGACGTGGGCATTGATGTTCGCGGGAGTCGTGCCCTTGAGGACCGCTGCCGCGATGGTCGCGGCCGCCGGTGCCTGCAGGCGGAAGTCCTTGAACACGGTCACGCCCTGGAAGCCCTGGATGACGTTCTGGATGCCCTCGAGCGACGCGTCCTGACCTGTGGTCTTGACTGTGCCCTCGAGCGTTTGTCCCTGGAGAGCGGCGATGATTCCGCCCGCCATTCCGTCGTTAGCGGAGACGACGCCGTCCACCTTGTTGTTGAGCTTTGTCAGGATCTGCTCCATCTCGGCCTGAGCCTTGGTCGGATCCCAACCCGGCGTGTACTGCTCGGCTACCTTGACCCTCGCCTTCGACTTGAAGAGAGGATCCAGCACCTTGTGGATGCCCTTGTTGACGAGGTGGGCGTTGTCATCCGTCGGCGACCCGTTGATGATCACGAGACGAGCGCCCTTCTTCGTATGACGTGCCACCCACTGAGCCTCCGCCTGGCCGACCACGACGCTGTCGAACGAGACGTAGTAGGCGAGTGGTGAGGACTTGATCAGGCGGTCGTAAGCGATCACCTTGACGCCCTGCGTCGCCGCCTTCTTGACGATTACCGCTGCCGCTTTTGCGTCAACAGCCGCAATCACCAGCACCTTGGCGCCCTTGGTCAACTCGGCCTCGGCCTGTTGCTGCTGCTTTGCGGGATCGTTGAGCGCGTTGACGACGTCAACCTGAACGCCCGGAACGAGCTTCGCCAGCGCCTTCTTGAAGACCGGCGCGTCCGAGCCCTCCCAGCGTGGCGTGACGTTTTCCGGCAATAGGAACGCTACGCGTTGTGCGGCTTTTGCTTTCTTGCCGTTGGCGCTAGTAGTGCCGGCGACCACGAGTGCGACCGTCAATGCGGCAATCATGGTCAGAACCAGAGCCACCCACCTGCGCGGATGACGGAGCCTAGAGATGTCCACGAAACCTCCTCCCGACTTGCATTAGTTAGTTGGGACAACATATTAATCATCCAGAGGTCTCGATTCAACCCGGTGCCTCGCCCATTCATTCTCCCGAGTCGATCGGTGCGCGGTCGTGACGGCGCGACAGGAACGAATGCCGCTAGGGGAGGTGTCAGTGCCCTGAGGAACCGACGAGGTAGGGATCGGCGCAGACGGCGCGCAGAATCAGCGAAGCCGCACCCCTGACCGCGGCCGCCGCTCCGAGTTCCGAGCGGACGATCGCCAGATCCGAGTAACGAGCCACGAATGCTCTCGCCTCCAGCTCCTTGCGAAGCGGGTTCGCCAGCCACTCGAATAGCTGCGCGAATATCCCCCCGAGAACAACGGTATTGGGCGCAAGGAGATTGACTGCGGCTCCGCAAGCAAGCCCAAGCGCCCTCCCGGCCTCGCTCAAGGCGTCCAGGGTCTCCTGATCGCCTCGCTCGGCGCTCTCGGCAAGAAGCCGCACCCCGCCGTCCGGAACACCGATGCTCGTCCCCACCTCCGCGTCGAGCCGAGACCTTTTCAAGAGCGCTTCTTGACCGACCACGCGCTCGAGACAGCCGCGCGAGCCACAGGGGCACTCCGCGCCGTCGGGATCGATCGACACGTGCCCGAGCTCGCCGCCTAGGCCGCTGCCAGAACGAAGCAGCTCACCGTCAACGACGATCGCCGCGCCCACCCCGATCTCGCCCGAGATGTGGATGAAATCGCCCCACTCGCGTCCGTTGCCCTGCCAGAGCTCGCCGAGCGCGGCGAGATTCGCTTCGTTTCCGACAGTTACGTAGAGGTGGGGTCGCTCCAGCCGGTTCGCTACCTCCGTCCGGAGCGACGTCTCGCTCCATCCCAGGTTGGGCGCCATCAATAGCGTGCCGCCGTCGGTCTCGATCAGCCCGGGTGCGGCTATGGTCGCCCCGACGGGTATCAGCCGCTCGGCTTCCGCCTCGTCGAGCGCGCTCCGACCGAGCTCGCCGAGCGCGTCGAGAACGTCTCGCACCGGCACGCCGCGGTTCTCGTGGCGCAGGAAACGCTCGACGCGTACGCCGCCCGCCAGATCGAGGACGCAAGCTGCAAGGTAGTC
>JADGPD010000017.1 GCA_017882615.1 Thermoleophilia bacterium | reverse complement strand
CAGTACCAAGGTCGTCGCAACAAGGAGTCCACCGGCCCCCGCGGGCTCAAAAGACGGGCGCGGTGAACGCTCCATGCCGGCGCCGAGGATACCAGCGTTTCTACGCTGGTGACCGCTGGATCAGGCGCTGCGGCGCTCGTTCAGCCTTGACTCGCGGCGAGCTCGCCTGCGGGCGCGCGGGCTGGACACCTTGACGATCTCGAGCACATAGACGATGTAGGCCGAGGCGCCGATCACCGCCAGCCCGATGACCACGTCGGCGATGCTCGACCAGAGCTGCCAGTGGCCGTGGGTGTGCGGGGCCAGGAAGCGAGTTGCGATCGCCGCTCCGGCCAGCGTCGCGCACCACATGTACATCGTCAGTACGGCGCGGCGCTGGCTGAAGCCGCGATCAATGAAGCGGTGGTGGAGGTGGAAGCGATCGGCCGAGTAGATCGGCTTGCCGTGCTTGATGCGCTTGGCGACGACGAACGAGGTGTCGATGATCGGAATCGCCAGCACGAGCAGGGGAAAGGCGAGAGCGACGACCGCGGCCGTCTTGAGCAGGCCCTCGATCGAGATCGCCGCCAGCACGAAGCCGAGCAAGAGCGCGCCCGAGTCGCCCATGAAGATGCGCGCCGGATAGAAGTTGTGGCGCAGGAAGCCGAGCGCGGCGCCGAAGACGATCGCGGACAGGATCGCCGGCTGGGCGCGATCGAGCGAGAGCGCGATCAGACAGAAGGTGACGGCGGAGATGGCGCAGACCCCGGCGGCGAGCCCGTCCAGCCCGTCGAGGAAGTTGACCATGTTCATGATCGCCACGATCCAGAGGATGGTGAGCGCGATCCCGAGCCACTTCGGCAGCGCCCCCACGCCGATGACGGGGAAGGTGAAGCGATCGACATAGACGCCGAGCCCGGCGGTCACGCCGGCGGCCAGCACCTGACCGCTCAACTTCTGCCACCAGACGAGATCGCGGGCGTCGTCGATCGCTCCCACGACGGTCGCGATGCTCGCCCCGATCAGGATCGCCCTGAGCGGCCGGGAGAGATCGAGGAAGGCGAGCGCCGGCACGAAGATGGCGAAGAAGAGCGCGATCCCGCCCAGCCTGGGAATCGGCAGCTCGTTCAGGCGCCTCTCCCCCGGCTCGTCCACCGCGCCGACACGCCGGGCCAGCGAGCCTACCAGCGGCGTCAGCGCAAGCACGATCACCAGCGCGAGCAGGAAGCCGAAGATGACCTCGCGGGGCATGTGGATGGCTGCAACGAGCTGAGGTGCCATGGTCGCCCGCAAACCGTACTACTGCTCGTAGCTGCAATAGCCGCGGAAGCCCGGATAGAGCGGGTGCTTGGCGCACAGCGCCGCCGAGCGCGCTCGGAGCGCCTCGAGATCGGCGTTCTCCGCCAGCGCGGCGACGATGATCCCGGCCACTTCCGCCATGTCCTCCTGGTCGAAGCCGCGCATGGTGACGGCGGGCGATCCCAGTCTCAGGCCCGAGGTCACCGTCGGCGGGCGCTCGTCGAAGGGAATGGCGTTCTTGTTGACCGTCACCTGCACCTCGTGCAGCCGATCCTCGGCGTCCTTGCCCGTCCACTCGGTCGAGCGCAGATCGACGCAGAGGAGGTGCGTGTCGGTGCCGCCGGTGATGATGTCCAGCCCGCCCGCCAGCAGGTCGGCGGCGAGCCGGTCGGCGTTCGCGCGCACCTGGCGCTGGTAGGCCTTGAAGGGCTGCGACGCGGCAAGCTTGAAGCAGGTCGCCTTGGCCGCGATCGTGTGGAGTAGCGGCCCTCCCTGCAGCCCGGGGAAGATACCGCGATCGACGGCCTGGGCGTGCTCGGCCTTACAGAGGATGAAGCCGGCGCGCGGGCCGGCCAGCGTCTTGTGCGTGGTCGAGGTGACAAAGTCGCAGTAGGGAACCGGGTTGGGGTGCAATCCGGCGGCGACCAGCCCGGCGAAGTGAGCCATGTCGCAGAGCAGGAGCGCGCCCACCTCGTCGGCGATCTCGCGGAACCTGTCGGCCTCTACGATGCGCGGGTAGGCCGAGCCGCCGCAGATGATCAGCTTGGGCTTGTGCTCCAGCGCCAGCGCGCGCACTTGGTCGAAGTCGATGCGGTGGTCGTCGCGGCTGACTCCGTAGGAGACGATGTTGAAGAGCTTGCCGGAGATGTTCACCTTGAGCCCGTGCGAGAGGTGGCCGCCGTGCGCGAGCGAGAGCGAGAGGATCGTGTCGCCGGGCTCGAGGCAGGCGAGATAGACGGCCGTGTTGGTCATCGCGCCGGCGTGCGCCTGCACGTTGGCGTGCTCGGCGCCAAAGAGCGCCTTGACGCGGTCGATCGCCAGCTGCTCGATCTCGTCCACGACCTCGCAGCCGCCGTAGTAGCGCTTGCCCGGATAGCCCTCGGCGTACTTGTTGGTGGCCATCGAGCCCAAGGCCTCGAGCACGCCCGGCCAGGTGAAGTTCTCCGACGCGATCAGCTCGACCGTCCCGCGCTGGCGCTCGAGCTCGCGCCCGAGCAGGGCGGCGATATCCGGATCGACCTCGCTCAGGCCGGCCGAGCGATAGAGATCGAGACTCTCAGATGCCATTGCGCTGCCCCCTCGCTCGTTCCGTATCGGAGAGGTCATCGTAGCGAGACGAGAGGCCGTCTCCGATCCGCCGCCGCGTAGCTCGCGAGCGGGCTTGCTACGTCTGATCGGAGGCTCTTACGGGCAAAGCCGGCGAGCGCGATCGTGTAGCTGACCGCGGCTGTGATGGCGCTTAGGCTCGTACTCAGAGGTACGCCGGCGAAAGTCTAGGCCCGCCACGCGGGCCGACTTTCACCGGTTGTTACCAGGCGCCTCGGGCACTAGCCGGCGGGTGCTCGAGCTGGCGATCCAGATTGACCGCGGCGCTGATCAGACCGAGGTGCGTCAGCGCCTGCGGAAAGTTGCCGAGCAGCTCGCCGCGCGGGCCGATCTGCTCGGAGAAGAGCGCCAGGTGGTTGGCGTAGGTGAGCATCTTCTCGAAGGCCAGTTGCGCCTCGGAGAGTCTGCCGGCGCGGGCCAGGCACTCGACGTACCAGAAGGAGCAGATCGAAAAGGTGCCCTCACTGCCGGCCAGGCCGTCGGGCGAGACGGCCGGGTCGTAGCGGTAGACGAGCGAGTCGGAGACCAGCGTCTCGGAGATCGCGTCCAGCGTCGAGAGCCAGCGCGGATCGGTCGGCGAGACGAACTTCACCAGTGGCATCATCAAGAGCGAGGCGTCGAGCACGTCGCAGTCGTAGTGCTGTACGAAGGCTCGGCGTTCGCCGTCCCAACCGCGCTCGAGGATCTGGCGGTAGATGCGGTCGCGCTCGCTGCGCCAGGCCTCGAAGTTACTGGGCAGGCCGCGCTGCGTCGACATCCGCATCGCCCGCTCGATCGCGACCCAGGACATCAGACGCGAATAGGTGAAGTCCTTCGCTCCGCCGCGCGTCTCCCAGATGCCCTCATCGACCTGATCCCAGTTCTCGCAAACCCAGTCCACGATCCGCTGCAGGTCGCTCCAGGCATCGTTCGAGATCGGGGTGGCGTGCTTGTTGTAGAGGTAGACCGAGTCGACCAGCTCGCCGTAGATGTCGAGCTGGTGCTGACTGAAGGCGGCGTTGCCGATCCGTACCGGCGAGGAGCCCATGTAGCCCTCGAGATGATCAAGCGTCTGCTCGGGCAGGTCGCAGCGCCCGTCGATCGTGTACATCGTCTGCAGCGGTCCTATCGATTTACTGTCCTCCTTGCTGAAGCGGTCGACGAGCCAGCCCATGAACGCGCCCGCTTCCTCGTTGAAGCCGAGGCGCAGCAGGGCGTAGAGCGAGAAGGCCGCGTCGCGGATCCAGGTGTAGCGATAGTCCCAGTTGCGCGGGCCGCCGATGTGCTCGGGGATGCTCGTCGTCGGCGCCGCCACGATCGCCCCGGTTGGCTCGTAGGTGAGCAGCTTCAGCGCCAGCGCCGAGCGGTGCACGACCTCGCGCCAGCGACCTTCGTAGCGGGAGTGTGAAAGCCAGCGCCGCCAATACTCGATCGTGCTCTCGAAGGACTCCTGCGTCTCCTCCTCCGAGTACTGCCGCGGCGCCTCGTCGTGCCGCGCCTGTTCGAGCACGAACGTCTCGCTCTGTCCCGCCGTGAGCTCAACCTCGGCGTAGGCGCCCAGCTTCGTCCGCTTGAAGCGCGGCGAGCCCTGCAGCAGAAGCGACAGGTCGCTCGAGCGGAAATGGACGCCACGCGCGTCAATTCTCGTCTCGTGGCCGGCGCGGCCGTAGTCGAAGCGGGGCTCGATCTCGATCGAGAAGCGTGCGGCGCCGCGAACCTGCACGACCCGGCGCACCAGCCTGTGCCTGTGCATCCCCAGCCGCTTGCCCTCGATCGGCATGAAGTCGCGGATCTCGGTCACCCCGCCGGGAGTGAAGAAGCGCGTCACGAGGACGTTCGTGTCGGGGATGTAGAGCTGCTTCGTGCTCCACTCGGCGCAGCTGGGAGAGATGCGGAAGTAGCCGCCCTTGTGCCGATCGAGGATCGAGGCGAAGACGCTTGGAGCGTCGAAGCGGCTCGGGCAATACCAATCGATCGTCCCGTCGCTCCCGACCAGCGCGATCGAGTGCAGGTCGCCGATGATGCCGTGCTCGGCGATCGGCAGGTAGTCGGGCGGCTCGCGCTCGGCCTTGGCCGCCGCCGCCTTTGAGCGAGCCGGGGTCATGAGGACGGCGCCGGAAGAGGGGATCGCATCTCAGATACAGGCTGCCCTGCCCTGATTGACGGGAAACTTCGTGCAGATAACTGTCCCCAGCTAGTGAAAGCTGTTGCACTCGCGGAACCGGGGCTTCCCCGAGGCGGTGCCATATCTCAGCGGTTTGCGACGTACCTGAGGTCGATGACGTCGCGCCTTCCGGCCCAGCGCAGGGTGAACCGCCAGCAACCCGCGGCGGGCATGTTGATGATCGACGGTCCCGGCCCACCGATCAGCCTGCGCACGACAGGCGAGCCGATCTTGCTCGCTCCGTTCATCCGCTGGGCGCTGATCAGCAAATCGGAGCCGGAAGAATCCGCCGCGCGCGCGACCCAAAGGATCTTGTTGCTGTGATCTCTCGGCGGGGGTGAAAGCAGAGGGTTGGCCCAGAGGATTGCGGTGATCTTTCCCGACCCGCTGAGAACGTGCGGCATGCGCGGCTTGGGATTGCTGAATCCCGCGCGCGCCCAAACCGGCAGCGTGCCGAACAACACCCGAGAACTGCACGCTTGCGTCTCGACCCGAACGCGGGTGTGACTCGAGCTCGAACAGCCGGCAAGCGTACCCGTCCCCACGAGCAGAATCGCCAGAGCGAGCGCCGCATAGCGATGCCCGCGTCGTCCAAACGCGATCAAAGTAGTCGGCACGATTCCGTGATTCTTACCGCCGATAAGAGGTGGGAAACGCGCGGGTGATTCAGTGGAAGCTGTGAATCCCCGGCAGCGAGCCGTGCACATCGGCGCCGGCCGAGAGCCGGTGCGCGAGCGGTAGAAGGCTTTGCAGCTCGTCGGCGATGACGTTGATCGTGCCGCCCGATCGCTGCAGGCGGCCGCGCGCGAGCAAGATCGGCTCGCCGCGGACGAGGGCGCGGTTCCGGACATACAGCGGCGGCATCACGATCACGTTCAGCTGGCCCGTCTCGTCCTCGAGCAGTAGGAAGGTGACGCCGTTTGCGGTCGGCGGGCGCTGGCGGGCGACGACCATCCCGGCCACGGTGACGCGGGAGCCGTTCCGCGCCCCGGGGAGATCGACCGAAGTGAGGGTGCCGGGCGGAAGCTCGGGCCGGAGCAGCGCGAGCGGGTGGACGCCGGTGGAAAGCCCGGTCGAGCGATAGTCGGCCAGCAGCCGCTCCCAGACCGACTGCTCGGGCAAGGGAGGCGTGGCGACGGTGGGAGACAGCGGCAAGGCGAGCTGGCGCTCCTTGCCGCCCGTGCCCGGAACGCTCCGGTCGCGCGGCGCCAGGCCGAGTTGCCAGAGCAGCGCCCGGCGCGGCTGCCCGAACGAGTCGCAGGCGCCCGCCGCCACCAGCGCGGATAGCGTCCTCTCGTCCAGGCCACTTCGCTGCGCCAGCTGGCAGACGTCCGCAAAGACTCCGCCCCGGTCCCGCTCGGCCACGAGCGCCTTCGCGCCCGCCTCGCCGAGCGCCCGTACGAGCAGCAGCCCGATCCGCACCGCGCCATCCTCGACTTCGCTCGAGGCCTCGACCCGGCTCGAGGCCTCGACCCGGCTGGTGGCGGCGCTCGCGTTCACGTCCACGGGCAGCACGGTGAGCCCGCGGCGCTGCGCATCGCGCACCAGCGCCGCGGGCGAGTAGAAACCCATCGGCTGGGCGTTGAGTAGCGAGGCCAGGTACTCGCCGGGGTAGTAGTGGCGCAGCCAGGCCGACTGGTAGCCGAGCAGTGCGAAGGCGGCGGCGTGCGACTTGGGAAAGCCGAAGCCCGAGAAGCTGGACAGCTTGTCGTAGACGTGGTCGGCCGTCTCCGAACTCACTCCCTTCGCGGCGGCGCCGGCTATGAAGCGTGCGCGATAGGCCTCGAGCGCCTCGGCGCTGCGCTTGCGGCTCATCGCCCGGCGGAGTCCCTCGGCCTCTCCCACGCTGAAGCCCGCCAGCGCCATCGCCACCTCCAGCACCTGATCCTGGAAGACGACCACCCCGAGCGTCCCCTGCAGCGGCTCTTCGAGCAGCGGATGGTCGTAGGGCACCTGGAAAGCCGGGTCGGCGCGCAGGCGGCGGCGGTGCTCGACATAAGGATGGATGGCCTTGCCCTGGATCGGCCCCGGGCGCACGAGCGCCACCTGCACGGTCAGGTCGTCGAGATCGGCGGGCAGCGTCTGGGGCAGGCTCTGCATCTGGGCTCTGCTTTCGATCTGGAAGGTGCCGACCGTGTCGGCGCGCTGGATCTCGGCGTAGATGGCCTTGTCGTCGAGCGGAATGCGCGAGAGGTCGATCGTATGTGCGTGCAGGCGCGCGATCTCCTCGACGCAGCTCTCGACCGCCGAGAGCATGCCCAGCCCGAGCAAGTCGATCTTGAGAAAGCCGGCGTCGGCGCAGGAATCCTTGTCCCACTGGCAGATCTGGCGCCCGCGCATGGCCGCCGGCATCACCGGCACCAGCTCGACCAGCGGGCGCGAGGAGATGACCATGCCGCCCGGGTGCTGGGAGACGTGGCGGGGCAGGCGCGCGATCTCGGCAGTCAGGGCCGAGAAGGCGCGCCAGCGCTTGGAGCCCAGCTTTTGCTCGGCGTCGGGCAGGCGCTTCAGCTCCTCGGCCACCTGGCGCGCGTCCCAGGTGTCCGACAGGCGAGCAAGTCGCTCCAGCTCGCCGAAGGGCAGCCCGAGCGCCTTGCCCACGTCGCGAATCGCGCCGCGCGCCCGGTAGGTCGAGAAGCTGGCCACCAGCGCCGCGTGCTCTTTTCCGTAGCGCTCGACGATGCGCACGATCAGCTTCTCGCGGATGTCGCGCGGGAAGTCGAGGTCGATGTCGGGTACGCCGGCCATCTCGCGATTCAGGAAGCGCCCGAGCGAGAGCTCGGCGGCGACCGGGTCGACGTGTGAAAGCCCGGTCAGGTAGCAGACGATCGAGCCGACCGAGCTGCCGCGCCCGCGCCCGGGCGGAAGCACGCTGCGCGGCGAGCCCGATCCGCGCACCTGGGCGGCGACCTCACGCGCCAGCTCGAGCACCTCGTGGTGCAGGCAGAAGAAACCGGCCAGCCCGAGTTCTTCGATCAGGCGCAGCTCCTCGTCCAGGCGAGCGCGAGCACCGCGGCGAAAGCGGGCGCCGGGCGGATAGCGCTCGGCGAAGGCGCTCTCGCAGATTCCCGCCAGGCGGCGGATCGCCGGCTCGCCCTCGGAGAAATCGGGGTAGCGGTAGCCAAGCTCCTCGGTCAGGTCGAACTCGAGCCGGCTTGCCAGCTCGCCGGCGCGGGCCACGGCGCCGGGATCGGCGGCAAAGCGTTCCGCCATCTGCTCGGGCGAGAGCAGGACGAACTCGTGGTTGCCGCGCCTCTCCTGCTCGCAGGCCTCGAGCGAGCCGTTCTCGCGGATGGCCACGAGCACGTCCTGGAGCAGGCTGCGGCGGCGACAGTGGGCGTGCACGTCGCCAGTCGCCACGGTCTCGACCCCGAGCTCGGAGGCGAGCTCGCGCAGGGCGGCGTTTCGGCGCTCGTCGCCGCGCTCGTAGGGGCGCTGCAACTCGACAAAGAACCGCTCCGGCCCGAAGGCGCGGGCAAGCTCCCGGACGGCGTTCGGCTCGCGCACGCCGAGCCCGTGCCGGGCGCAGCCCGAGAGACAGACCAGCCCCTCGTTTCGCTCGATCAGGTCGGCGAGCGGAAGGGCCGGCGGTCTCAACTCCCGCTCCTTTCCGCGCTCCTTTCCGGGCGGTCGCGTGTGCGCGTGCGCGCGCTCGCGCGTGAGCGCGTGAGCGCGCGTGACGAGGCGGCAGAGGTTCGAGTAGCCGCGGCGGCTCTCGACCAGCACCGTCACGTGCGAGCCCGCCCGCCCCGGCGGGGCCTCCAGGGTCAGCTCGCAGCCGCTGATCGGGCGCAGACCCAGAGCCTTGGCCGCATGCGCGAACTCGAGCGAGCCGTAGAGGCCGTCGTGATCGGTCAGAGCGAGGGCCTCGTAACCCAGCTGGGCGGCGCGGGCGACCAGCTCCTCGGGCTGCGAGGCCCCGTCCAGAAACGAATAGGCCGAGTGGGCGTGCAGCTCGACGTAAGGGAGAGAGGGACGCGACCGAGACATCAAGCCCTCCCGGCTCTATCGCGATTCGAAAGCGACCGAGCGCAAACCGATCGAGCGAGGGGCACTCATGACCTCATTCTAGTCGAACGTATGTTCGCTCGCCAGCGAAGGTTTGTAAAACTGCGGCCGGAGGGCACACGACGAAGAACGTGGCGATGACTCCTGAAGGTTCCGCTAGATCACCACTGCTGGCCAGGCTGGCGCGCAAAATCGCGGCTCACCGGCGCGCGGTGATCGCAGTCTGGATAGCGCTGACACTGTTCGGGGGATTCTCGGCCGGCCAAGTCTCGAAGCGCTGGTTCCAGAGCTTCTCGATTCCGGGGTATTCGGCGTACGAGGCCAACCAGCGGACGTTGAAGGTTTTCGGCAGCGGCGAGCAGGCGCCGCTCGTGGCGGTCTTTCACAGCTCCGGCGACGTGACAAAGGCCAGCGGAATCAAGCGGGCCATCGCCGCCGCGGCGGGCGTCAATCCCGGCTCGCGCGTCTCGTCTTTCTGGTCGACAGGCAGCCGCGCCTACGTTTCGAAGGACGGCCACACCGCCTTCGCGGAGATCTATCCGCCGGGCATCCCGGGCTTCAGCTCGTCGGTGCGCATCCCTCAGGTGAGCGCGCACCTGAAGGTCAACACGCCGGCCGGCGTGCAGTCCTACCTGACCGGGCGCGACCCGCTCTTCGCGGCCTCCTCGGGCGGGAGTAGCGGGCCGAGCGTTCTCACGGAGGCGCTGATCGGCGGAGCGGGCTCGCTGGTGATCCTGTTCTTCGTCTTCGGAACGTTGCCGGCGGTGCTGATGCCGATCGCGATCGCGGTCGCAGCCATCCTCAACACGTTCACCCTGGTCTGGGGGCTCACCTATCTAACGAACGTGTCGATCATCGTCCAGTTCCTGATCGCGCTGGTCGGCCTCGGGGTCGCGATCGACTACGCGCTCCTGATCATCTTCCGCTTCCGCGACGAGCTGCGGGACGGAAAGGACGTCGACACCGCGCTCGAGGAGACGATGACGCATGCCGGACGCTCGGTGATCGTCTCCGGATCGACCGTCGCCGTGGGGCTGCTCTCTATGGTCGTCCTGCCGCTGCCGTTCATCCGCTCGATCGGACTCGGCGGGATGCTCATTCCCGCCGTCTCGGTACTGGCCGCGATCACGCTTCTACCGGCTCTGCTGGCCACGCTCGGCACGAGGATCAACAGCCTGCGCCTGCTCCCCAAGCGGCTCGTCGACAGCGGTCACCCCGAGAAAGGCTGGTGGGGAGACTGGGCCGGCTTTGTAATGCGGCGCCCGATTCCGGTCGCGGCGGTCGGCCTGGTGCTGGTCGGCGTGCTCGTCTACTTCGGCGCGCACCTGAACCCAAGCGAGGCGCAGGCCAAGGATTTCCCGGGCAGCGGCGACGCCATCAACGGGCGCGCCGTGCTTGCGAAGGCGGGCATCTCGCCGGGCGTGATGAAGCCCTTCGTCGTGCTGGTCGAGAACGGCAGGAGCCGCGGGCCGATCGTCGCGAGGTTGGGCGATACGCGCGGAGTCGCCGCCGCGGTCGCGCCGCCCGATTGGCGCAAGGGCCCGAATAGCCTCGTGGAGGCGTTCCCGAGCAGCGACGGCTCCGCGAGTGCGATCAAGGGGACGATCAGCCGCGTCCACTCGGCGCTGAAGGGCACGGGCGGGACGCTCGGAGGCATCGCGGCCGAGGAGCGCGACTTCGTGAGCGCCGTTTACGGCAACTTCCCCTACGTGCTCGGCTTCGTCGTCCTGCTCACGTTCTTCCTACTGGCCCGCGCCTTCCGCTCGATCGTGCTTGCGCTGAAAGCCGTGGTCCTCAACCTCCTCTCGCTCGCGGCGGCGCTGGGGATCATCGTCTTCATCTTCCAGGACGGACACGGCGCGCAGGCGATCTGGGGCGTGCCCGCAACCGCCTCGATCATCCCCTGGATCCCACTGATGATCTTCGCCTTCCTCTACGGCCTCTCGATGGACTACGAGGTCTTCATGCTGACGCGCATGCGTGAGTTCTACGACCAGACCGGCAACACACGCCGCGCCGTCTGCATGGGACTGTCGCGCACGGGCAAGCTGGTAACGAGCGCGGCGCTCGTGCTGATGTTCGCCTTCTTCGTCCTCTCCTCGAGCCCGGGCGTGGACATCAAGCAGTTCGGGATCGGGCTCGCCGCCGGAATCATCTTCGACGCGACGGTGATCCGGGCGCTGCTCGTGCCCGCGCTGATGCGACTGTTCGGAAGTTGGAACTGGTGGTTCCCGCGCTCTTTTGAGCGAGCGCTTTACGTTCCAGCTCAGAACGAGCCTTCAGAAGATCTCGCCTAGGCCTTCTGACCGAACCAGCCGCCGCGCAGCGTCAGCTCGGGTCGATCGATTAGCGAGCGCGAGACCGGGGGAAGAGCCTCGCATGGCTACGCGCAAACAGGACACGGAGGAGCGACTCGAACGACTGGAGCGGAACAAGGCGGCCGCCACCGCCTTCTACGACCTGGCGTTCAATCAGTGCAGACCCAGCGAGGCCGTCGAGCGGTACGCCGGCGACGCCTATGTCCAGCACAACCCAGGCGTCGGCAACGGGAAGCAGGCGTTCGTCGACTACTTCACGCAGCTGGCCGAGGAGTACCCCGGTAAGCGCGTTCATTTCGAGAGGGTCATCGCCGAGGGCGACTACGTCGTCGTCCACACTCGCCAGGAGTGGCCGGAGGAGTGGGCCAGCATCGACATCTTCCGCCTGGACAGGAACGGCAAGGTGGTCGAGCACTGGGACGTGCTGCAAGCCGTCCCGGCCGAGGCGAAGAACGACAACACGATGTTCTAGCGCCAGGCCCCTCCACCTAGGCCTTCTGCTCCAGCCACCCCCCGCCCACCGCATCGTGGAAGACGACGACCGCCTGCCCGCCCGCGAGCACGCAGTCGAAGTAGCGGCGATAGACGGGCTCGTCCGTCCACCAGCGGTCGACCACGCGCCACTCCTCGCGGATCAGAGCGACCTGCTGGCGGTTGATCAGCACAGGCACTCCGGCGGCGTTCGTCTCCACCAGCGCCGCTCGCGGCGCGTTCAGGGCCCTCGCCCGACCTCTGGGGGTGGGATGAGAATGGCGGTCACCGCCCTCGACGCTCGCCACGCGAGCCATGCTCGACATCTGTGCTCCGTCTACTCGTCACGCGGGACGAGCAGCGCGCGCGCCTCGGGGATGCGCGACCAGGGCGCAACCTCGACGACGCTGCAGACCGAGCCCGACCCCGTGCTCGTCCGTACCTGCTTCAGCCCCTGCGCCAGCTTCGCCGCCAGCTCGCCGCCCGGCCCGTGGCCGGCTGCCGCGAGCTGCAGCTGCTCGCCCGTCTCCTCGGCCAGCGTCTCCAGCTCCAGCCCCAGCTCGAGCACCGGCGAGGGAATCTCGGCCAGCTTGGACGAGAGAGCCGCCGAGATGCGGCCGCGCTCGGCGCTCGGCTGGCGCAGGGTGGCCTTGCGGCGCCAGGAGCCGCCGCCGGCGAGCCTTGCCGAGAGGGCGAGCGAACGAATGAAGCGGCCGCCCCGCTCGGGCCGGGCGAGCAGGCGTTCGACCAGCACCGAGAAGGTGCGCCTGAGCGTGAGCTCGTTTGCGACCGCCTCGGGAAAGGCGATCGACTCGGCGATCTCGCAGGCGGGAGAGCGGCCGAGCACACGACTTGCCCGCTCGCCGCGCGCCAGCTCCCAGGCCCGGCGCACCTCCTTGCCCAGCCGCTCGCCCGCGGCGCCGCCCGGAATCACGGTCAGCTGCCCGATCGTGCGCACGCCCAGTTCCTGCAGGCGCCGGCGCTCGGGCGCCGGCATCGGTAGTAGCTCGAGCGGAAGCGGCGCCAGGAACTCATCGGTCTGCTCCTCGGGCACGATCAGCGCCTGCCCGCCGCGGGCGACACCGGCCGCCGCGAGCGCCGCGAAGCGCCTGGCAGCCGCGCCGAGCCGGGGCTCCCAGAAGGGACCGACGGCGAGAATGGCACGCTCCAGCACCTGCTCCAGCCCGCGGTAGAGGCGCTCGACGTGGCGCGTCTCGAAGTACAGGCAGCCCGGCTCCTCGGGCTCGACGGCGATGCCGACGTCCTCCAGCCGCCGCAGCAAATGCTCCCACTCGGCTTCGATACGGGCCGGATCGGGCTCCAGCAGGCAGAGTCGTGGACACACAGAGAGCGCCTCCCCCAGGCGCATCCCCGGCCTCACCCCGGCCTCTGCTGCTTTCGCCGTCACCGGCCCAATCACATTGTCGCTGACGGGCAGTGGCTCGAGTGCTAGTGGCCTGTTAAGAAGCTCATCGCGCCCGGCCAGAACCGCCCGTAACTCGAACCCAGGGATGAGGAGACAGGCGATCATAGGGAACATATGTTCTACACGAACATGCGTTCCCCTGCAACCCCTGGACGGGAGGTAGCCGGCGCCGCGCGGCTATCTCGGCAATGCTTCTCTCGAGTTCCAAGAGCCTAAACAACGAGGCATCCTCTTTAGTCGTACTGATGTGAGCCGAACTACGCGACAGATTGCCGAGCTGGAGGCGCTCTACAAGCAGCGTTTCGGTGCCTTCGCTCGCGTGGCGATCTCGCTGACCGGGAGCGTCGAGCTGGGCAAGGAGGCGGTGCAAGAGGCTTTCGCGCGGGCGATCGAGCAGGTTGACAGCTTTCGCGGCGACTGCCCGCTCGAGGCCTGGGTTTGGCGGATCGTCGTCAACACCGCGCGCAGCTCGGCTCGCCGCGCCGCCTACGAGGACGCCGACGCCACGATCGATGCGGAGCCCGGGAGAACGAACGGCCACACAGATCTCCCGGCCGTTCAGCTCTGGATGCGAGCGCTTCCCAAGCGGCAGCGCGCGGTCGTCTTTTTGCGCTACTGGGCGGATCTCGATTACCGCTCGATCGCCGACGCGCTCGAGATAGAGGTCGGGACAGTGTCGGCGACGTTGAACGCCGCTCACGGCTCCCTACGCCGACTGCTTCAGGAGGAGGTTCCGAAATGATCGACGTCGAGACCGTGATTCGCGGACAGCTTTCCAAGCTGGATCCTCTGCCGGCGGCGCTGAGCGGCGATTGGGACAACGTGCTTTCGCGCGTCCAGTGGCCGGCGCAGACCCGGCGAGAACGGTTGCAGCTACGGCCGCGCCGGCTCGCGCTCGTCTTTGTCCTGGCGGCGATTCTCTTCACGATCACGAGTGTCGCCACTCCGCTCGGAGCCACTATCGAGCACGGTTTCGAAGGCTTCTCGAACTGGATCTCCGGCTCACCCGGAACGCCGGTCTCGCCCGCGGCTCAGCAGAAATTCGAGCGGCAGTACGAGCGCAGATGGAACGGCTTTCCGAAGGGGACGCAACTTCGCGAGCTCCTTCGAACAGAGGTCGCCGGCATGACCTTCACGCTGCGCGGCTTCCGCAGCGGCGATTCTTTCTGTCTGCTCTTCTCCGGGAGGGGGCCCGATGGAGGGGGCGACTCGTCGTCTTGCGAGCCTATCTCGGTGCTCCAGCAGGCCAAGGCGCCCGCGCTCGTGATCAGGGCTGACGAGAATTTCGGCCAGGTCGGGGAACCACCACATATGACTATGCGAGCATCGGCTACCTTCGGCATCGCCTCCGATGGGGTCAAGGATGTGATCGTGTCCACCACAACCGACAGCGTGGGTCACGCCCTGGTCGGCAGCAACGCCTTCCTCTTCGTCGCAGATCACCCGGCCTTCGGCACAAGCGTGGACAGCGTCAAGGCGGTCGCCGGCGACGGCTCTACGGTTGCGTTGCCTTTGGTCGTCTTCCCTGTCGGAAATCGTCCGATTCGCGGTCCGAGAGGCATCGAGCGAAAGGTGAGAGGCGGCACGATCGGCTGGCTCGAACGACACGAGAAGCGCGGCGCAGCAATTCCGCTCGATTCCCAGCCGGAGCGCGACATTCGCCGCATCTTCGCTGCGACTGTCCTCTTCGCCCGTGAGATACAGCCCGATCCCGCCGACACGACGAAGTTCATTCTTGCGCTAGTCAAAGCCAAGGGTAAGGCTCCGTTGCCGCCGCCCGTCAATGTTCCTACCCCCGGACGAAAGATGATCTGCCTGGGCTACTACACCGCGCTCGGCGGGAGCTTCAACAGCTGCTCTTACGCGTCGGACGTGTTCGCGCGCGGCCCGATCGGGAGATTGGAAACCGGAGACTTGGGTCAGTTCGCATCTCTCGATGGCTTCGTCTCCGACGACGTTCATGCGCTCGATCTCTACCTCACCGACGGCACGATCCAGAAGCTCGAGATCACGGACAACATCTACACCACCACCCTTTTGCAGGCGCTGTTCCCGATCAGGATCGTCGCCCGCGACAGGCAGGGCGCGATCATCGGTAACAAGGTCATTGAGATCCCGGGCATCGGCTAGCCGCACCCTCCTGAGCCCAGGCGCGGATAGCGTCCGGGTCCGAGCCTAGCGCGCCTTCTTGCGCCTTTCCGCCCGCGCCAGCTCGCTCAGATCGGCGAGGGCGCGGTCGGCTTCGGCCGAATCCCGGTCACGGATCGCGGCGTGGACGCTGTGGCCCGCGGTGTCGACGTGGATGGTGGCGAGCTGCAGCCGGCGCTGCAGCGGGCCCTGCACCCGGCGCAGGCTCTGCACCTTCTCGAGCGGCGCCCAGACGGTCACGCGCCGGATGCGCCCGCTGGTGGTGGCGACGCAGGTCTCGCTGCGCCCCCAGGCGAGCATGCGGTAGCGAAGCGGGCTCTTCAGCAGCGTTCGCCGCGGTGGCGGCGACTGCACGCGCGGGCGGTCGGGGACGATGCGCTCGAGCAGCTCTTCGGCCAGGGCGCGGCTGCCGACGGGCAGCACCGTGCGCAGCGGCCGGCGCTCGGCCTGGCCCTCTCCCTTCGAGCGCTGCTTGCCGGCCAGGTCGACCTCCAGCCGGCACCAGCCAAGCGCGCGCCAGAGCAGCGGCTCGACCATGCGCACGGCCTGCACGCGGCCGGGGCGGATCGTCTCGGCGCTGAGCGCGATCAGGCCGGAGCGGACGCGCAGCCCGTCGGTAGCCTCGGCCAGGCTCAGCCGGTACTCCTGGTTGAAGCGGCGCCAGACCAGAGTCAGAACGGCGAAGATCCAGACGGCGCCGGCGCTCACAACGCCCATCGCCGCCGCGGGCGAGAGCACGGCGGTGACAATCAGGGCGGCGAGAACGGACTCGGCGAAGATTCCCACATCGCTGATCAGGATCGAGCCGATCAGCCGGCCGGTCGGAACAGTCGTCAGCACGTGCTCCTCGATTACCGCCTCGGGATCAGGCGTCTCCTCGTGCTCGCGGGCGCCCTCGGCCAGAGCGAGCAGCCGGGCGCGTAGCGGCTCCGCCTCGTGCGAGGCCAGGTAGGCGAGCCGCGCCGTGTCGCCGCTCGAGCCGCCGGTGCGCAGGCGCAGCTCGGCCACGCCGAAGATCCGCGCCAGCCCCGGCCTGACGATGTCGATCGCCTGCACCTGCGAAAGCGGAAAGCGGAGCGACTGCCGCCGCAGCACGCCCGACTCGATGCGCAGGTCGTCGCCGTCGATCCGCCAGCGGGTGACGATCCAAGACACGAACCCCAGAACGATGACGAGGCCGGCGATTCCCAGCTCGATGTACGAGTTACTCGAGCCCCGGCGGCCCTGGAGCAGGGAGAGAAAGAGCAGTATCCCGACACCGATCGTGGCCCTGCCGCCGCGGACGATCGGCGACAGCGGGTGCAGCCGCCGCCAGCCGTCGGGACTTGTCACAGCCCCGCCGCCTGCGCCTCTCCAAGCTCGGCGAGGCGATCGCGCAAGCGTGCCGCCTCCGCGCGATCGAGCCCGGGAATCCGTGCGTCGCTGGCGGCCGCAGCCGTGTGCATGCGCACCGTCGCCAGCCCGAACGAGCGCTCGAGCGGACCGGCCGTGACGTCGATGAACTGCATCCGCCCGTAGGGCACCACCGACAGGCGCGAGAACATGACGCCGCGCCGTACCAGCAGGTCGTCTTCGCGCTCGGCATAGCCCCAGGCGTGGAAGCGGCGCGAGACGAACCGCTCCGCCGCGAGCCCGAGCACGAGCGCCCCACCCAGGCAGGCGAGCCCGAGCGCCGTGTGCCCGAGCGCGGCGACCACGCCCGCGGCGATCAGCGCGGCCAGTGTGAGCATCGCCACCTCCAGCCGGCGCAGCACGAGCAGCCGCGGCGACGGACTCCACCAGCTTCCGGACTGTGCCTGCTCGATGCTCACCGGCTCGGAGTATGTCGAATCGGGCCGATGGAGTCGGGAAGCATGAATACCTAGACGTACTCCTCGCTCTCGGCGCCGGCGTGCCTGCGATCGGTTCCCAGCTCGCGCTCGGCGCTGGGAAGGAACCAGCGCTCGGCGATGGCCGTGGGCACCACGGCCGAGGCGACCACGACGGTGACGAGCAGCGAGAACTGCGTCTTGTCGATGATGCCGGCGTTGAGTCCGTAGAGCGACGAGATGGTGCCGAAGGTGAGCCCCGTGCTCATCAAGAGCGTCGAAAAGGCAGCGTGGCGCCGGTCGGCGCGGCGGGCGAGCGGATAGACGAGCCCGAGCTTGGGCAGCATCTTCGCCGCCAGCAGAACCCCGAGCAGGCCGAGGTTGGCCGCGACCGCCCCGAGCGAGACGTTCATCCCGCCCTTGATGAAGAAGAACGGGGTCAGAAAGGCGAAGGCCACCACGCGCAGGCGCTTCTGTTCCTCGCGGTGCTCGCTGTAGTGGCGGCTCATCGCCAGCCCGAGCACGAACGCGGGCAGAACGGCGTGCCCGTTCGAGGCGTTGGCAAGCACCATCAGCACGAGCAGGCAGACGAAGACGAGCTTGATCTCGGGCTCGATCACGCGGTCGCCGTAGCGCCCGAAGAACCAGGGCGCAAGCCGTGGCAAAGCAAGAATCAGCGCGAGCGAGACGACCAGGAAAACGGGATACCAGAGGTTGGGCTTGATGAAGATGGCCGAGAGCGTGATCGCGGTGCACATGTCTGTGACGAAGGTTGCGCTCATCAGCAGCTTGCCGATGCTCGTGTCGGTGAGACCTCGCTCGACCAGCACGGCGTAGACCACCGCCAGCGAGGTCGTGGAGAGAGCGGTGCCCGCGATCAAAGAGGCGCGCGTCGACCAGTCGAGGAGAAAGAAGGCGGCGAGCGAGGCAACGACGAAGGGGCCGCTGAAGGAGACGACGCCGATACCGACCGACGCCTTCACGCGACGGCGCAGATAGACCGGATCGACCTCCATCCCGGCCAGGAAGGTCAAGACGATGGACGCGAAGGCGGCGATGAAGTCGAGCCAGCCCGTGCTCGCGAGGTGGAAGACGTTGCCGGCCACCACGCCCAGGGTCAGCTCGATCAGGGCAACCGTGACGCCGAGCTCGACCGAGAGCATGCTCGCAAGGAGTACGACGGCGGCGAGAACCGCCGCGAGCTGAACTGGATCCATGAATCAACCTCCAACTAACCGTCAGGCCAACAACGTTTCGTAGAGGCCATCAGACCCGAAGGACGGGACGGTTAGGCGCGAGCCTCATCGCGCTGCGCTTCGACTATACCGGCGCGCCAAACCGGAGAAGTCGCTCAACCGGCCGCGGGACTCGAAGCCGGCGGAGCCGGGGCGACCGCCAACGGATCGTTGGCGACGGTGAAGTCGACGGTCTTCGCCATCTGGTTTCCGCGTATGTCGTACGCGGTCACGACCAGCGAGTAGGCGCCGTTCGCGATGCTGGTCGTATCCCAGGACTCTCCCAGCCAGTAGTCGTAGACACCGGCAACGCTCAGTTTCTTGACGAAGCTGTTTTTCAGCGTGCCCGGCGCGAAGATCGCAAGCGGATCGAGAGGACAAAGCGTTGTGCCGAGATCCCACTGCCCGGCCAGAACCGGCTGCCCGCCGGCGTCGAAGACCTGCCAGACGAGCGAAGAAGGCGTGACCACCGCCCAGGGCCAGGTCGACACCATCTGAGGTGTATCGAAGGCGCTGACCGTGAGCTTCACCGTCCCCGACAGCGTCGCGCTCGTGAGATCGTGATAGGCGGTGTCGTAGTAGGAGACGGAACTGACGGTCGGCCGCGTGGTGTCGACGTAGGGCGTGAGCCCGCCGCGCCGGAGCGGATTGACGTAACGGTTGTCTCGCTTCTCGGCGAAGTGGACGTGCCCGTACCCCGGCTCGATGTAGCCGAGCAGCGCGTGTCGCTTCACTTTCTTGCCTCTCTTCGCGACCGGACGGATGTGCCAGTAGCTGAAGGTCGTCACATCGTTGGGCTCGCGAACAGCGATGGCGCTCGAGCTCAGGTAGCGCACCCAGCCCGGCGCCACGGCGTAGACGGCCTTGCCGTCCGGCGCCGCGATGTCCAGGCCGAAGTGGAACGAATGGCTACTCGACGAGTAGAAGTCGGTTCCGTTCATGCGCGGATCGTTGAGCTGGCCGCGCACCGGATGCGCCTGGCCGAATGGCTTGATCGGCCAGCCGTAGCCGTAGCTTGCGCTTGCCAGCGCCGGCAGCGTGAGCGCCACGGCCGCCGCGCCGATAGTCGCGATCATGATCCTTGTCGCGCTCGATGAAAACGGCCTCCTGCAACGCGAAACTGCGGGCCGGCGCGCGCGCTCGGACAGTCGGTTTTTCCCAATTCTCTCAAGCAAGAAGTGCGCACACCTCCTCTAAGCTCTGTCTCCGGTCACCTGAAGGCGTATTCCAGATACCTTCACTCTTTAGACGCGCGAAAGCCGTCGGCTGTTCGCTAAGAGTTTGCCAATTGTTCTAGCAGAGTGTCTCGGGACGCCTCGGATGGAAAGGAATTCGATGGAAGCGTTGGTCGTGATAGACGTACAGAACGAGTTCTCCTCCGCCGGCGCGATGGCGGTAGAGGGTCATACAGCCGCACTGGAAGAGATCGCCGGACTGGTTACAGCCGCCCGCGCAGCGGGACGGCCGATCGCCTGGATCCTTCACAACAACGCCGCGGATGCGGAGCGCTTCCGACCGGGGAGCTGGGGCGCCGAGCTGTCGCCGGAGCTCGAGCCGGCCGAGGACGAGCCCGTCTTTGTCAAGACCGTCTTTGGCGCGCTGACCGGCACCGAGCTGGGCCGCTGGCTCGATGAGAAGGGAGCCGATGCAATCCAGCTGGTCGGCTTTCTGACTCACATGTGCGTCTCGACGACCGCGCGCGAGGCGCTGATGCGCGGGCTCAAGGTCGCGATCGACGCCAGGGCGACCGGGACGCGCGCGATCGATTCGAGCGCCGGCAGCTTCCCGGCGGATGTCATCCACCGAACGGCGCTGGCACATCTGGAGACGATGAGCGTGACGATTCGCCGGGCGGACTGAGGCCTTCCGCTCACACGACTTCGTGACCGGCTCCTCAGCGGAATCTGGCGACGCGAGCTTTACTGCCCGTTCCAGGAGAAGTGCTGGTAGTCCTGGAGCGAGTGCCAGTAACCGCCCCAGTGCCAACCGACCGCCGCAAACGCGCTCACGGCCTTGTCGCCCGAGTGGATCATCCCCTTCTTCCACTTGCGGCGATCGAGATAGGCGCGTCCGCCCGGCGGCGAGACGACGCCACGCCGAACCTCGGGGTTCTCGAGTGGGTTGATATCGATGGCGCGGCCGTAGGCGTGCTCCGACCAGCCGGCGCCGGGAACGCCGCGACAGTTGAAGGCTGAGGTGTTGTCGGCCGCCATCGAGCGCTCGTCGCTCGAGCCATAGGCTTCCACGGGCTGCATGCGCCTGATCGGGAAGCGCCCGTAGTAGAGAGTCTCGAGCGCCTTGACGACCGGGCTCGTGTAACTGCGCTGCACGACCAGACGGCCCTGGTGCACGCGGCCGTCGAAGCCCCAGAAGCTGGCGCGAACGAGACGCAGGTCGGAGACCGGAACCGGGCAGCCCCGGTGCCAAGAGGTCATCTGAGCGCGAAACGCCGAGTCGATCGGCGCGACGGAAGAACGGAAAGACGGTTGGGCTTGCGCGCCGGCGGCCGGCGCGAGAACGACGCCCGCGAGCGCAAGCGCCACGGGAAACACCCATCTGATCCGGCGATTGAATGCAGCCCGTCTCACCTCTCGCTTTCTAGCACCTTCCGCGGCGGAGAGGACTTGCCCGCGACGCTACGCCGAGAGAAAATCCGGGTAGACAGCTCGCCAGCGCGAAGGAGGCCCGGATGATCGTCGTCGGTGTGGATGGCTCGAAGTGCTCGCACTCGGCGCTCAGGTTCGCGCTCGAAGAGGCCCGCATCCGTAAGGCAAAGCTGCGCGTAGTCGTCGTCTGGCACGTGCCGCTGGCGGCCTACGGAGCCGGTTGGGCTCCCCCGCCGCCCCGTCTGACGGAGGATTCAGAAGCCGCCGCAAAAGAGGTGCTGGAGGAAGCGCTCGGGGCAGTGAAGGAAGACGGCGGCAGCGTGGAGATCGAGCCCGTCGTTCGCGAAGGCCAGCCCGCAAACGTGCTCGTCGAGGCGTCGGCGGACGCCGAACTGCTGGTGGTCGGTTCGCGCGGCCGGGGCGGCTTTCGCGAGCTGATGCTGGGCTCGGTCAGCCAGCAGTGCGCACACCACGCCCGCTGCCCGGTGACGATCGTCCGCGCCGGCTGCGAGTGTGCGCCCGCCGCCGAATAGGGCAAGCGAGGACTAGTGGTACCAGTCGTGCACCCAGCGGTGCGCGCGCAGAATTTCGATCTGATCGGGTGTGAGCAGGCCCGCGTCGCCGGCGGCGATGTTCGACTCAACGTGCGGAATGCTGCGCATCCCGGGGATGACGGTCGAGACGACGTCGGGTATCAGGCAGAAGCGAAGGGCGATCTCCGGCAGCCGCTCGAGCGGGATGTCCAGGTCGGCGGCGATCTTGTGCACGGCTTCCCAGACCTCGGTCTTGCGGTTGCCCTTGAAGTAGTCGTTGCGGAAGTCGCCCTCCTCGAAGACCGTGTCGGGCGTGACCTTGCCGGTGAGGGCGCCTTCGTCGAAGGGAACGCGGACGATGATGCCGACGTCGTTCCGCTCGCAGGCCGGGAAGAGATTGTCCTCGGGCGCCTGGTCGAAGATGTTGTAGATCACCTGGATGCTGTCGACCAGACCGGTCTCGACCAGCTTCAACGCCGAGTCGGGCTGCGCGTCGTTGACCGAGATGCCAAAGAAGCGGATCTTGCCGTCGCGCTTCAGCTGCTCGATCCCCTCCAGCCAGCTGCCCTTGTCGACCCAGGCGTCCGACCAGACGTGAAACTGCTGCACGTCGATGACGTCGGTCGCGAGGTTGCGCAGGCTCTCTTCGGTGCGCGCAATCACGTGCTCGGCCGAGAAGGCCTCGTCGGCCGGAGTCGCGTCGCTGGCCGGCCACTCCCAGTTGGCCGGATTGATCTTGGTGGCGATCATCAGCTCGGGGTGCTCGCGCTTGATCTGCCCAACCAGCTTCTCGCTGTGACCGGAGCCGTAGACGATGGCGGTGTCGATGAAGTTGACACCCAGCTCGATCGCCCGGTGCATCGCGGCGAGCGAGTCGGCATCGGTCCCGCCCTTCCAGGCGTCCGCGCCCACTCCCCAGGTACCGAAGCCGATCTCCGATACCTCGAGTCCTGTCCGGCCTAGCGTTCGGTAGCGCACGGCGGAAGCCTACAGAATCGTCTCGGGCTCAGAACCACTCGTATGCGTGAACCGCAGGGACCAAACGGGGCGGGCGGCCGTAGCGTCTGACCCCGCACGGTCGCTCAGTACATCGCCGACAAAAAGCTATTAGCCTGGAGGCGTGCAGGCAGATCCCACACAGGTCGCCGCATACGAGCGAATCGAGCTGGCGCTCGGTGACATTACGCGCGAGCACGTCGACGCGATCGTCAATGCGGCCAATTCCGCGCTGCGCGGAGGCGGCGGAGTGGATGGGGCGATCCATCGCGCCGGCGGGCCGGAGATCATGGCTGAGTGCCGCAAGATCGGCTACTGCGCGCCCGGCGAGGCCGTGATCACGACGGCCGGCGAGCTTCCGGCGCGCTTCGTCATCCACGCCGTCGGGCCGGTTTGGCAGGGCGGCGGCGCCGACGAGGAGCTGCTTTTGGCCTCTTGCCACGAGCGGGCGCTGGAGCTTGCTCGCGAGCACGGCTGCCGCACGGTCGCCTTCCCCGCGATCTCTACCGGCGCCTACGGATATCCCGCGCGGTTGGCCGCGCCGGTCGCACTGGCCGCGACGAACGACGCGCTCATTCGGCTACCGCGGATCGAGAAGGTGCGCTTCGTCTTCGTCGACGAGGAGATGCGCGGCGTCTTCGAGCAGGCGCTGTCGTTGCTCGAGAAGAGCGCCTAGCTCAGGACGCCTTTTCTTCCTTGACGATCAGCACCGGCCGGTCGGTCTCGCTCAGCACGTCGCGCGAGACGCTGCCCAGGAACATGCCCGACAGCTTGCCGAGCCCGCGCGAGCCGACGACGATGACGTCGGCGCCACGCAAGCGCGCGGCATCGACGATCTCGCGGGCGGCGCTTCCCTCGACGATCTCGGCCTCCGCGTCGACGCCCGCTCCGTTTGCCTTGGCCAGCGCCCGGTCGAGCAGAGCGTGCGACTCGTCGGTCTCTTCGCTCAGCGCGCCCGGACGAGAGCGGGACGGGTCGACCTCGGGCTGGACGTGAAGAAAGACCAGACGGGCGCCGGTGGCGACGGCCAGGCTGACTCCTTCGTCTTCGGCCCGCTGCCCACAGGCCGAGCCGTCGGTTGCCACCAAGATCGTTTGCATGCCTAGCGCTCCTTTCCCGAAAGCTCGAATTCGCCTACCTGAATCAAGGTGGCTGAGTGGTTCATTCGCTACACGGCACTTAGATTCCCAGTCGCTCGAGCGTCGCCTGGTCGCGGCGCCAGCGCGGCTCGACCTTGACCGTGAGGTCGAGAAAGACCCGGTGCCCGATCAGCTGCTCGATCTCGGGCCGCGCCTTGACACCGATCTCCTTGACCATCCGACCCGCTCGCCCAACCAGAATCTGCTTCTGCGACTCCGTTTCGACCATGATGCGAGCCCTGATCACACGCTCGGTGATCTCCTCCACCTCTACCGAGAGCGAGTGTGGGACTTCGTCGCGGGTCAGTGCGAGCGCCTTTTCGCGCACCAGCTCGGCCAGGCGCACCTCCAGCGGCATGTCGGTGATGGCGTCGCGCGGGAAGTAGGCGATGCCCTCGGGAAGCAACTCGAGCAGCTCGCCCAGCAGCTCGGGCATGCCGTCGCCGGTCTTGGCGCTGACCGGATGAAGAGCGTGGAAGTTGCCGAGCTCGGAGGCGGTCTTCATCTGCGCGGCGATGTGGCCCGGCCGCTGCTGATCGACCTTGTTCAGCACGATAACGACCGGAACTCCGAGCGCGAACACCGCGTGAGCGATGAAGCGGTCGCCGGCGCCGATCCGCTCCTGCGCCGAGAGCACGAACATCACCGCGTCCGCATCTTCGAACGAGTTGGAGACGGTGCGCTGCATGTGCTCGGTCATCGGATCGAGCGGGCGCTGGAAGCCCGGCACGTCGACGAGCACGAGCTGGTAGTCCTCGCCGTTGGCGATTCCGAAACTGCGCCGCCTCGTCGTTTGCGGCTTGTCCGAGACGATCGCAACCTTGCCGCCGCAGAGCGCATTGACGAGCGTGGACTTGCCCACGTTGGGACGACCGGCGACGGCGACGAATCCGCTCTTCACGACTGCTCGCTCGCCCTGTAGGGAGCGCTCGAAGCGAGCAAGCTCACGCGATCACCTGAAAAACGGCAAGGGTGACGAGCGCACCGATGGCGGCACCGTAGGTGACCTCGAGCGCGGAATGAAAACCGGCCTCGACTCTCGTCTGCGCCACCAGCAGAGCCATTACGAAGGCCAGCGTCGAGATCAGGAAGCGGTGGTCGGTGACGACATACGTGACGGCCATCCAGCCGGCGAAGGCGAGCGCCGCGTGGCCGGAGGGCAGTCCGCCGCGAAGCGGCGTTCCCCGGTTCGTCAGCGCCTTGGTGGCGATGACCAGCAGGATCGTGATCATCAGCGCGACCAGCGTGATGTAGCGAGGCGCATCCTTGATCCGGTCGACCAGGTGGGTGCCCGGGTCGGCGATGCGATCGCTGAAGATGAGGAAGCCGATCGAGACGGCGGTGAGGGTGGAGATGAGGACGGCTCCGGCCGCCATGTCCTTGGCCAGCTTGGCCATCGGGTCGAAGCTGGTGGTCGAGACGTCGATCGCCGCCTCGACAGCGCTGTTCACCATCTCGGTGATGAGCACGAAGGCGATCACCAGGATGAGCGCGATCAGCTCGCTCTCGCTCACACTGACGACGACCGCGGCGATCAGGACGACCATCGCGATCAGCAGGTGAACGCGCATGTTGCGCTGGGTGCGCACGGCATAGATAACGCCCTGGAAGGCGCAGTTGAAGCTGTCGATCAGGGAGATGCGAGAACGAGGGCTCATGCGCCTAGGTAGCGGTCTTCCCGCTCCTCCATCTCGGGCCCGTGCTCGTAACCGAGCAGGTGCAGAAGACCGTGCGCGAGCGGCCGGCGCCACTCGCTTCCAACCACCTCGGGGCAGATGACGACGTCGCCGAGCTGGCGTGGTAGCCCGTCCGGCAGGTCGCCGAGTCCGTCGATCGGGAAGGAGAGCACGTCGGTCACCTCATCGATCGCCAGATGCTCGCGCTTGAGCGCGCGGATCTCCTCGCCCACAACGAAGCTGAGCCCGAGCTCGCCCTCGGCGACTCCCTCGCCGTCCAGCACGATCTGGGCGAATGAGGCGGCCGCCTGCTCGTCAACGCCGGCTCCGCTTCGGTTGTCGATCTCGATCTCTACCATCGCGAGTCAGTGCCCCTTCAAGTGATGCCTCCGAGTTTCTGGGTCGCTAGCACCAAGCGATGGAAGGACGCAGGGAGCGCTCGTACTGGATAGTACGGGCGCGACTGAGGACGCGCCAGCGCGCCGCGTGATAGCGGGCCGGAAGCCGGGATGTATTGCTTGAAGGGGCACAACTAGCGGCGCCGCTCGGCGCCGGTCGCCTCGACGTGCTTCTTGTAGGCCTCGACGATTCGCTGCACCAGCTTGTGGCGGACGACGTCCTCGTTACCGAAGCGAACGAAGGCGATGCCCTCGATGTCGGCCAGGATCTGCTGCACCTGGATCAGGCCCGAGGCCTGCTCCTTGGGCAGATCGACCTGGGTGATGTCGCCGGTGACGACGACGCGCGAGCCGAAGCCGAGCCGGGTCAGGAACATCTGCATCTGCTCGGGCGTGGTGTTCTGGGCCTCGTCGAGGATGATGAAGGAGTCGTTGAGCGTGCGCCCGCGCATGAAGGCGAGCGGAGCGACCTCGATCGTGCCGCTCTCGATGTAGGCGTTCAGGCGCTCGGCGTCGAGCATGTCGTAGAGCGCGTCGAAGAGCGGGCGCAGATAGGGATCGACCTTGGCCAGCAGGTCGCCGGGCAGGAAGCCGAGTCGTTCGCCGGCCTCGACCGCCGGGCGGGTGAGGATGATCCGCCCGACCTGACCGTCGGAGAGCGCCGCCACCGCGAGGGCCATCGCCAGGTAGGTCTTGCCGGTGCCCGCCGGGCCGATGCCGAAGGTGACGGTGCGACTGCGGATGGCGTCGACGTAGTGCTTCTGGTTGACGGTCTTGGGCGTGATCTTCTTGCCGCGGTGGCGCCAGACGACCTCCTCGAACACCTCGCGCACATCCTCCGCCTGATCGAGAGCTCCCAGCACGGCGTCCACCGAACTCGGCCCGACCTCCTGGCCGTCCTCGACCAGCCGGACGAGTTCCTCGATCACGCCGCGCGCGCGGGCCAGCTCATCTTTCCCGCCCTCGAGCGTGAGCCGGTTTCCGCGCAGCCTGATCGTGCAACCGAGGCGCTCGCGCAGCGCCTCGAGCACGCTGTCGGAGACGGCGGCGAGCTCGGCCGCGACTTCGTTGGAGATATCGATCACTTCTTGCATCCGGGGTTCAGTGTAAGCGCTCGCCCCCTGTTCGTCCGGAGCCGGCAGCCGTTTCGACTCGGCCGGATATCGCCTCACGGGCGGAGACTCGCCGGCGCCTGGTGGAGGCTAGGCCAGCGCCTCGCGCACCAGCTGCGAGACGACCGAGCCGTCGGCGCGGCCCGAGACCTGAGGCATGACGTCAGCCATGACGCGACCGAGATCGCGCACATTCGTAGCCCCGACCGCGGCCACGGCGTTGTCGACGATCTCCTCCAGCTCGGCCTGAGAAAGCGGCGGCGGCATGAACTCCTCCAGCACCTTCAGCTCCGCCTCCTCGCGCGCGGCTCGTTCGGGGCGATCGCCGGCACGAAATGCCTCGGCCGCTTCGACCCGCCGCTTGCGCTCGCGCTGCAGCACCTGCAGCTCCTCGTCCTCGGAGAGCGGCCGCAGCAGGTTCTTCTCGGCAGAGCGCAGCGCGGTGAGGATCAGGCGCAGCGTGTCGCGACGCAACTCGTCCTGGGCGCGAATCGCGTCGGCGAGATCATTCTCGATTCGCTGAATCACTCAGTCCTCCCTTTCGGCCTCGGCGAGCGCCAGCGCCGGCAGGTGACCGCCCAGATCGCGCCCGCCGAGCAGGTGCCAGTGCAGATGAAAGACTGTCTGACCGGCGCTCGGCCCGACGGTGCAGAGCACGCGGTAGTCCTCGAGACGGAGCGCCCGCGCCGTGTCGGCGATGAACTCGAGCATTCGCAGCGCCTCGTCGGGCGGGAACTCGCCGATCTGGCGAAAGGTGTCGATGTGCCGCTCGGGCACGATCAGAACGTGCACCTCGGCCTTGGGGTTGATGTCCTCGACGGCGACGAAACCGTCGGCCTGGCGGATGGCAGAGCCGCTGCGCACGAGCTCGCAGAAGAGGCAGTCGTCGGGAGTCATGATCGTCTCACTGCTGCGATTATCCCCTGCTCCGTCACTTTCTCCGCACGTGCCTGCACGAACTCACCAACAGGGCTCTCGACGAGCCACGGCGTGTAATCGCTCGCGTACCCGCGGCCCGGCCGATCGACCAAAACGCTTTCTTCCATACCGATCTTGCCACGCCAGCGGCGTAAACATGCAATTTCCGAAGATTTGCGCAGCCGGGCGGCGCGCTCCTTCTTCACTCGGGCGGGCACGTCGTCGCGGCTCTCGGTCGCGGTTCCCGGGCGCGGCGAGTAGGGAAAGACGTGCACCTTGCTGACGCCGGCACGCTCGATCAGGTCGAGCGTGCGCTGGAAAGCGGCCTCGTCCTCGCCGGGGAAACCGACGATCACGTCGCTGGTGAGGTTGAAGTCGTCGAGCCCCTCGAGCCGGCGCAGGAAGGTCGCGGCGTCGTAGTGGCGCTTCATCGCCCGCAACACTCCGTCGTCGCCGGACTGCAGCGGGATGTGCAGATGCGGGCAGGCGGCGGGCGTGTCGCGGATCGCGCCGATCAGCTCCGGGCTGACGTGATTGATCTCGATCGAAGAGAGGCGCAGGCGCTCGACGCCGGGGATCTCTCCCGCCTCGCGCACCAGCGCGGCGAGCGAGACGGCGGCCTCGCTGTCGTGGAAGCAACCGAGATTGATGCCCGAGAGAACGACCTCCTTGTGGCCTTGCTCTACGCGGCGGCGTACCTCCGCCAGCACCGCCCCGGCCGGCTTCGAGCGAGCGGCTCCGCGCACGAGCGGCACGACGCAGTAGCTACAGCGGAAGGAGCAGCCGTCCTGGATCTGGACGAAGGCGCGAACCCGTTTCGGGCCGGCGCAGAGCGCATCGCCGGCGCGACCGATCAGCCCGGCCAGGCGCTCGGGCGCCTCGGCGCTTTGCCCGCTCAGCACGGTCACGTTCTCGGGCAGGCCGGCGAAGGCTCGCTCGAGATTGGCGCCGCAGCCGGTCACGTACACGCGCCGGTGCGTGCGTGCCGCCTTCGCCGCCGCCTGGCGCGACTTGGCGAGCGCCTCGCGCGTGACGCAGCAGCTGTTTACCAGCGCGATCTCGGCCTCGCCCGCGCGCGCCTCGACGTGCCCGCCCGCGAGCAGGCGCTCCCTCAGCGCGTCGGCGTCGGTGTAGGAGACCTTGCAGCCGAGAAAGCGAACCGAGAAGGTGGTCATGGCATCAACTGTAGGCGAGAGAGGCGTCTCGGTTGGTGGCTGAGCGAGAGGCTCCCGCCTTCCCACGCCGGTTCCGTGCGCCCGAACCTCAGCGCCGTCACGGGGTACCATCTCGAAGGAGTGATCGTGATGAAACGCGCAAGTCTCCTCGTGTTGATGATGGCAACGTTGGTTGGGTGTGGGACGGCCGGCCCGGAGAGTGTCTCCACTGCAACACCTCCGGCCAAACCGGTCACGGTGGGGTGCGATCAGATCGTCGGAACGGTCAAGACGGGCCACGAAGCCGGGTATCGGGTCGTTCTCGGCGTCGTCTCCGCCCCTCCGGCGGTCCTTCCCGGCGTCGTACACGTTCCGAAGTTCTCCCCCTTCCCATACTGGCGGAAGGCTGGAATGGTGATCCACGCCAGCAGGAAGCCGGTGACGATCAGCGTGCCGGAGGCGTGGCGTCAGCACGCTCGCATCGGGTGGGGTAATCCTGCTTCACCCACAACCGTGGTCAGATTCGCGGCCTGCCCGTCACCGAACACCTGGAATGCCTATGCGGGCGGGTTCTTCCTTCGCACCCGCTCGGCTTGCGTCCCGCTCGTGTTCAGCGTAGGCGACCGTCGCGTGACGTTGCGGTTCGGGCTCGGTCGAAACTGCTGAGACGCCCCAGGGGCGACGTCGCCTAAGGGCAGGCAGGCGTACTCAGGTCCATGGCAGCTGATCCCACTCCGGCGGCCGCTCGGCTCGAAATGGCCCGGCGTTCGCGTAGGCCTCGGGCGGCGAGCTGGTTCCCTTCTCGACGCCGGCGTCGTAGCGGCGCGCGAGCCCCGAGACCGGATAGAAGACGTCCTCCTCGGGATTGCGCGAGCCGGCCATCAGGATGACGCAGGGAGCGTTTCCGGCGCCGACGAAGACGTGCTCCGTATTCGGCGGGCAATGCACGAAATCCCAGGCTTCGAGCTCCCGCTCCCGGCCTTCGACCACGAGCAGGCACCTGCCCGCCAGCACCAGGAAGTCCTCCTGATTCGACTCGCGGTGATACATCGCGTTCGACTGGCCCGGGTTGAGCACGCGCAGGTTGAAGCCGACCTCCGGGAAGGGCAGGTTCGTGTTCTCGAAGCGGCAGCCGGACCCGTGCCGGTCATTCGTCATCCAGGCGGTGTCGCGAACGTTGACGACGAACCAGCCCTCGCTGGCCGGCAATAGACCCGAAGGCGCCGCCTCGAGCTTCGCTTCCCCGATCATTCCCAACCCCTTTCCGGGCGAGCCACGACGGCCGCCCAATCGCCCTGTTCGTGCCTGCTCACGATCCTGTACCCGTTCAGGCGCAGATCGTCCGCGGCGAGGAAGCCCGAGGCGACGAGCGTCTTGCAGCGGAGCCTCGGCGCCAACTCTTCCAGGGTCTGCAGGCTGATGTTGCAGACGACCACGTCGGCCGCCGGCACCGTTTCGATGAGGGCGTCGAACAGCCGCACATCCGGCTCGACGCCGTTCGCCGCAGCGTTCGTCAGGGTCGCCTCGATTGCCTCGGGGTCGTTGTCGAGCGCGACGACGGGCAAGAAGCCGAGCTTCCCCGCCGCGATCGCCAGCACACCCGAGCCGCAGCCGATATCGAGCAGGCGCGCCGGCTCCGCCTCCTGTAGAAGCTCGAGACAGAGTCGAGTGGTTGGATGAGCACCGGTGCCGAACGCGCCTCCGGGATCGATCACTACCGGCACGAGGCCCTCTGCAGGCTCCTCCCAGGGCGGTCCGACCCACAGCTTCCCGATCTCCACCGGGCGGTGGAAGGCGCGCCACTGATCCTCCCAGCCAGGCTCGACCCGCTCGGAAGAGACGTCGTCGAAGGCCGCCTTGAGCGTCCGCTCGACCTCCGCGTCGCCGTAGACCGCCAGCTCGAGCCGTCCGGGAAGATCGCGCTCCTCGAAACCGTGCGCGGCGAATTCGAGTAGCTCCGCCCGCGCCTCCTCCGCCCGCTCGAGCGGCACGCGGACGGCAATGCGCAGCAGCTCGATCAGTGGAAGACGCCCTTCAGTCGCTTGAAAAGGCCTTCGTCGTGCGCGTAGGTGACGGCGTCGGCGCTCGCTTCGAACTGCTCGAGCAGCTTGCGCTGTTCCTCGTCGAGCTTGCGCGGAACGAGCACGGTGAGAAGCAGGCGCAGATCGCCGTGCCCGAAGCCCTGTAGGCGCGGCATCCCCTTCCCCTTGAGCGTGAGCACGGTGCCGGGCTGGGCGCCCGGCTCGACCGTGACCTTGGTCTCGCCGTCGAGCGTCGGCACGGTCGCCTTGCCGCCCAGGGCAGCCTGGGTCATCGTCAACTCGAGCGTCGAGACGAGGTCGTCGCCTTCGCGCACGAAGCGCTCGTCGGGGCGTACGCGCACCACCACGTAGACGTCGCCGGCGCGACCGCCGCGGGCGCCGGCGTGCCCCTCGCCGGAGATGCGGATGGGCTGGCGATCGTGAATGCCGGCCGGTATCTCCACCTCCAGCGTGCGCTCATCGACCTCTCGCCCGGCGCCGCGACAGTTCTCGCACGGGTGCTCGATCACCTTGCCCGCGCCGGCGCAGGTGGGGCAGGTCTGGGTGCGCATGACCTGGCCGAAGATGCTGTTGGAAACCTGCTGGAGCATCCCCTGTCCCTTGCAGGTGGGGCAGGTGGCAGCCTCGGTGCCGGGCTCCATGCCCGAGCCCTCGCAGACGTGGCAGATCACCTCGGCCTCGAAGACGACCTCGCGCTTGAGCCCCTTCGCCGCCTCGGTCAGCTCGATCTCGACCTCGGCGGCTACGTCGGCGCCGCGCTGCCTTCCCCGCGGCCGCGCCGCGCCTCCGAACATCTCCTCGCCGAAGAAGGCCGAGAAGAGATCGGACAGGTTGCCGAAATCGACACCCGTCGGCTGGTAGCCGCCGCTGCGCAGGCCGGCGTGACCGAAGCGGTCGTAGAGCTCGCGCGTCTCGCTCTTGGACAGCACCTCGTAGGCCTCGACCACCTGCTTGAAGCGCTCCTCGGCCTCGGGATGATCGGAGACGTCGGGGTGCAGCTCGCGCGCCAGCGCGCGGAAGGCCTTCTTGATCTCGGCCTCGCTGGCGCCGCGCTGGACGCCGAGCAGCTCGTAGTAGTCGCGTTCGGTCGTGGACATCTACTCAAGGTTAGTCGGGCGCGCTCGGGCGAAGGCGGGACGCCGGTTGGCCTCGGACGGGCACAGGCCTTTTGGGCACCCTCGGGGGAAACCCCAGCACGAACGCTACCCGGAAAGATCGCGCGCGTCTGTGTCGATTCCTCCACAGTCAAGTGGCGGGCACAGAGCGGGAGCGGCTATTCCTCGTAGACCTCTTCGACGAAGCGGGACAGCTCGAGTGCGGCGGCGCGAACGGCGCCGATCGCCTTCTCGTAGTCCATCCGGATCGGGCCGAGCAGGGAGACGGTTCCGAGCGTGCGATGCGCCAGGCCGTAGCGGGCGCCGACCAGCGAGACGCCGGAGAGGGCCGGATTGTCGAGCTCCTCGCCGACGCGTACGTAGGGCCGGCGCTCTTCGATCGAGGCGCGCAGCAGCTCGAGCGTGGCCGCCCGGCGCTCGAGCACCGAAAGCAGGCTGCGGCAGGCGTCGAGCTCGCTGCCGTGGGTCGTGTCGAGCAGCGTTGCCGCGCCGCCGACGAAGACCCTTTCGTCGCCGCGACCGAGCTGCTCCTCCAAAGCCGGACGCAGGACTACGAGGAAGTCGCGCTCGCTGGCGTTCAGCGCGGGATCGTCGAGCGCCTGGCGTAGCAGGCGCGGCCCGAGAGTGCGCCCTTCGAGGCGCTCGTTCAGGTACTCGCGCGCCCAGCTCACCAGCCCCGAGTCGACCGGCGCCGCGAAGGCGCAAACACGCTTCGAAACTTCGCCCGCCGAGGTGATCAGCACGACCAGGACGACCCGCGGCTGCAATAGCAGCACCTCGACGTGGCGCACGGCGGTTGTCTCGAGCGCCGGCGCCGAGGCCAGCGCGAGCAGGTGCGTCATCCCCGCCAGTATCTCCGTCGTCGCCTCGAGCGCCTCCTCGACCTCGTTCTGGGCGACGCTCAGGTCGAGCGCCAGCAGCTCGGAGCGCGGCGAGCGCTCCGAGAGAAGCGAGTCGACGTAGTAGCGATAGCCGCCGTCGGTGGGAATGCGCCCGGCCGAGGTGTGCGGATGGGTCAAGAGCCCGCGCTCCTCCAGTTCCGCCAGCTCATAGCGAACAGTCGATGAGGAGACCGAAAGCCTGCTTCGCTCGACCAGGTGCCGGGAGCCGACCGGCTGGCCGCTCGTCACGTACTCCTCGACCACCATGCGCAGGATTCGGCGCTGGCGATCGCTCAGGTTGATTGCCAGAGGATCGGGCATTTGCAGGAATTTTAGCGGACAGCGACGCGATCGGTCTTTCCCGGGCCAAGACCCGACTTCTCATGTCCTGGGCGCCTCGCATTGCCCACCCGCCACCCCCCACCCTCCCACGGGGCGGATTACGGTATCAACGAAAAGCGCTCGAGAAAGCACCGATTTCGTGCCGGTTTCGCGTCTCCAGCAACGGGCTGAAACGCCCAGTCGTATCGCCAAACGGCTTGGTTCGCGAGATCCTGCGCCGCAACCGAATCCGCCGCCCAACGATCAACTCCGAGCTGATTTCGTCGCCGAGCAGACGCCCGCGTCGGCTGAGCGTCATCGACTCGCCGACGCGAACGACCAATCCAATCCTTCGAAACGAGCCAGCGGCCCGCGCGCTACGCCTCGACGAGAATTACCAAGGTCTCGGGCAGCACACCGTCGTATGCCATCGCCTCGGCGCCCGCGTCGGTTTGCATCGCGGCCATCACGGCGTCCATGTCCGGAACGTCCATCAGCAGTCCGACACGGTTCGGGTTCTGCGGGTCGACGAAGGTCCGGATGCCGGTGACGCCGAGCGGCCCGAAGAACTCTTCGCGCTTCGGCGAGGCAAGCCAATGCTTGCTGTCCTTCACCTCGTGATAACCGATAACCGTTGGCATGGCAGCCTCCCGCTTGCTCGCGCCCGCGCCGTGTGCGCCGGCTTCGTAGGCCGTCATCTGTCCGGGGGACGAGTTTCCAAACTGCGGGCGGCGAACGCGTCCAGTCCGGCGCGAGGAGAATGACCTAGGCCGCGAGCGAATCGCCGGGCCACACGATCAGCTCCGCGCAAACTGCTCCGCCGAGCATGCGGCCGCGCCGGGAGAGCGTGATCGACTCACCGCGACTCTCTACCAGGCCCAGTTCCGAGAGCCGGGCCAGCGCGCCGCGATCGAGCACGCTCTCAACCTCCGCGAGCGCCACGGGCTCGTCCAGGCGCAGGCCGAGCATCAGGCGCTCGCGCAACTTCGTCGCCTCGTTCAGCGCCTCGGTTTCACGCGGCGGCCTCTTCCCCGCCTCCAG
>JADGPD010000005.1 GCA_017882615.1 Thermoleophilia bacterium | reverse complement strand
CTGTTTGCCGCCTCCACCACCGACACCTCGACAGGGGCCGTCAACGCCGCCCACGACAGCTTCACCCCGATGGGAGGCGGAGTCGTTTTGGCCAACATGATGCTCGGCGAGGTCAGTCCGGGCGGAACCGGCTCGGGTCTCTACGGGATGCTCGTCTTCGCGATTCTCACGGTCTTCCTCGCCGGGCTGATGGTCGGCAGGACGCCGGAGTACCTGGGCAAGAAGGTGCAGGCGCTGGAGATGAAGCTGATAGTGCTCTATCTGCTCGTCGTGCCGCTCGTGATCCTCGGCTTGGCGGGAGCCTCGGTGGTGCTCTCCGGGCCGCGCTCGGCGCTGCTCAACCACGGCTCGCACGGCCTCACCGAGATGGTCTACGCCTTCACCTCGGCGGCCAACAACAACGGCTCGGCTTTCGGTGGTATCGGAGGTAACACGACCTGGTTCAACACCACGCTCGCGATCGCCATGCTCGCCGGCCGCTTCCTGCTGATGATCCTCGTGCTCGCACTGGCGGGCGCGCTCGCGCGCAAGCAGACCGTGCCCGAGTCGTCCGGCACCTTCCCGACCGCCACGCCGCTCTTTGCCGTGCTCCTGGTGGCGGTGATCGTCGTCGTCGTTCTTCTCACCTATGCGCCCGTGCTCGCGCTCGGGCCGATTTTGGAGCACCTGAGCCTGTGACCCTTCGCAACCAGCGCACCTCTTTGTTCGACCGCCGGATCCTGCGTCAGGCCGTCCTCGACAGCCTGCGCAAGCTCGACCCGCGGCTGATGGCGGCCAACCCGGTCATGTTCGTGGTCGAGATCGGCAGCGTGCTCGTGACGGCGATCGCGATCGACAAGCCAAGCAGGTTTGCCTGGACGATCGCCGCCTGGCTCTGGTTCACCACCATCTTCGCCAACCTGGCCGAAGCGATTGCCGAGGGACGAGGTAAAGCCCAGGCGGCGGAGCTGAAGAAGACACGCGCCATCACCACCGCCCACCGAAGAGGCGCGGATGGAACGCTCGAAGACGTTCCGAGCGGGTCGCTCGGGCTGGACGACCTGGTCGTCGTCAGCGCGGGCGAGGTGATACCGGCCGACGGCGAGGTGGTCGAGGGGATCGCCAGCGTGGACGAGTCGGCGATCACGGGCGAGTCGGCGCCGGTGATCAGGGAATCGGGCGGCGACCGCTCGGCCGTCACCGGCGGAACGCGCGTGCTCTCCGACGAGATCGTCGTGCGTGTGACCGCGCTGCCGGGCGCCAGCTTCCTCGATCGCATGATCGCGCTGGTCGAGGGCGCCGAGCGGCAGAAGACGCCGAACGAGATCGCGCTCAACATCCTGCTCGCCGGGCTGACCCTCGTCTTTTTGCTCGCCGTGGTGACCCTGCAGCCCTTCGCCGTCTACTCCGGCGCGCGCCAGAGCACAATCGTGCTGGTGGCGCTGCTCGTCTGTTTGATCCCGACGACGATCGGCGCCCTGCTCTCGGCGATCGGGATCGCCGGCATGGACCGGCTGGTGCGCCGGAACGTGCTGGCGATGTCGGGGCGCGCGGTCGAGGCGGCCGGCGACTGTGCGGTGCTGCTGCTCGACAAGACCGGCACGATCACGCTCGGCAACCGCGCGGCAACCGCTTTCCTGCCGCTCGACGGCGTCAGCGAGCAGGAGCTGGCCGAGGCCGCGCAGATGGCCAGCCTGGCCGACGAGACGCCCGAGGGCCGTTCCATCGTCGTGCTGGCCAAGGAGCGCTTCGAGCTGCGCGAGCACGAGCTGCACGGCGGCCACCTCGTGCCCTTCAGCGCGCAGACGCGGATGAGCGGCGTCGATTTCGAAGGGCGCTCGATCCGCAAGGGCGCCGTCGAGGCGATCTGCAGGCTGGTCGAAGACGGGCGAGGATCGGTGCCCGAGCAGCTGATCGAGCTGGCGGGAGAGGTCGCCCAGTCGGGCGGGACGCCGCTCGCGGTGGCCGAGAACGGTCGCCCGCTCGGGATCGTCCAGCTCAAGGACATCGTCAAGGAGGGGCTGGCCGAGCGCTTCGAGCACCTGCGCCGGATGGGCATCCGCACGGTCATGATCACCGGCGACAATCCGCTCACGGCCGGCGCGATCGCGCAGGAGGCGGGCGTCGACGACTTCCTGGCCGAGGCCAAGCCGGAGGACAAGATGGCGCTGATCCGCCGCGAGCAGGCGGGCGGAAACCTCGTCGCCATGACCGGCGACGGCACCAACGACGCGCCCGCGCTCGCCCAGGCCGACGTCGGCGTGGCCATGAACACAGGTACCCAGGCGGCGCGAGAGGCCGGCAACATGGTCGATCTCGATTCCAACCCGACCAAGCTGATCGAGATCGTCGAGATCGGCAAGCAGCTGCTCGTGACCCGCGGCGCGCTGACCACCTTCTCGATCTCCAACGACGTCGCCAAGTACTTCGCGATCATCCCGGCGATGTTCGCGGGCGTCTTCCCCGAGCTCGGGCACCTGAACGTGATGCGCCTGAACAGCCCCGAGTCGGCGATCGCCTCGGCCGTGATCTTCAACGCCCTGATCATCGTCGCACTGATCCCGCTCGCGCTGCGCGGCGTGCGCTTCCGCGCCGCCTCGGCGATCGCGGTGCTGCGGCGAAACCTGTTTATTTACGGACTCGGCGGTCTGATTGCGCCTTTCATCGGAATCAAGCTGATCGACCTCGTCGTCAGCGCCATAGGGATCTCGTGATGCGCCGGCAGCTCCTTCCAGCCCTGGCCGTCTTCCTCTTCTTCACGGTGCTGGTCGGGGTCGTCTACCCGCTCGCGGTGACGGGTGTGGCGCGGATCGCCTTCCCCTCCCAGTCGCAGGGCTCACTGGTGCGAGAGGGCGGAGTCGTCGTCGGCTCGCGCCTGCTCGGACAGACCTTCAGCGCGCCCCGCTACTTCCAACCACGGCCCTCGGCGGCCGGAGCGGGCTACGACGGCGCAGCAAGCGCCGCCTCGAATCTGGGGCCGACCAACCCGGTTTTGCTGAAGAGCGTGCGTGAGCGAGTGGCGAGCTACCGGAGCTTCAACGGCCTGGCCGCGAATGCTCCAGTGCCGGTGGATGCCGTCACCGCTTCCGGCTCCGGCCTCGACTCCGAGATCTCGCCCGCGAATGCTCGCCTACAGGCGCCAAGGGTCGCTCGGGCTCGCACGTTACCGCTGGCGCGGGTGCTCGCGCTCGTGCGCGAGAACACCCACGGACGCTCGCTCGGCTTCCTGGGCGAGCCGGGGGTGAACGTGCTCGAGCTCAACTTGGCGCTCGACAAGGGGAAATAGGCGTCAAGCTATGGGTGTGGATCACGGCTCAGAACAAAGCACTCCGCCGCCCGGCCGCGCACGGCGGCGCGATACTGCGTCCTCGGTCGCCCCCGTACCGCCAGTACGAGGGCTCCTTGTGTCCTTGCCTCGCACCACCGATCACACCCGGTCGACGGGTCTTCATTCGGAGCCGTGATCGTGGCACGCGGAAAGCTGCGCATCTATCTCGGCGCCGCGCCGGGCGTGGGCAAGACCTTCGCCATGCTCAACGAGGGCCGGCGCAGGCGGGAGCGCGGCGAGGACGTCGTCTGCGGCTTCGTCGAGACGCACGCGCGCAGGCGCACCGGCGAGCAGATCGGTGAGCTCGAAGTCGTTCCGCGCAAGAAGCTCGCCTATCGCGACCGCGTGTTCGAGGAGATGGATATCGACGCCCTCCTGGCGCGGCGACCGGAGGTGGCGCTGGTCGATGAGCTCGCCCACACCAACGTCCCCGGCTCACGCAACGAGAAGCGCTGGCAGGACGTCGAAGAGCTGCTTGACGCCGGCATCAGCGTCATCTCGACGCTGAACATCCAGCACCTCGACTCGCTGAACGACGTCATCGCGCAGATCACGGGTGTAACCCAGCAGGAGACGATCCCCGATGCCGTCGTGCGGCAGGCCGAGCAGATGCAGCTCGTCGACCTCGCTCCGGAGACCGTGCGGGCGCGGCTGGCCCGCGGCGACATCTACCCGGCCGACCGCGTCGACACCGCGCTCTCGAACTACTTCCGGGCCGGGAATCTCGGCGCCCTGCGTGAGCTCGCCCTGCTCTGGATCGCCAACCGGGTCGAGGAGGGACTGAAGGAATACCGCGAGCGCCACGGCATCAGCGAGCCCTGGGAAACCCGCGAGCGGGTGCTGGTCGGGCTCTCCGGATCGGAGCGGGGCGAGCGCCTGGTACGTCGAGCGGCGCGCATGGCTCAGCGGTTCGGCAGCGAGTTCGTGGCCGTACACGTGCGCCCGCAAGATGGGCTCGCGGGGCCGGCGCTCGACCGCCTCAGGGCGCAACGCGAGCTCGTATCCTCGCTCGGAGGAGGCTACCGCGAGGTAGTCGGCGCCGATGTCGGCCGGGCGCTCGTCGAAGCGGCGCGCTCCTTCAACGGTACTCAGATCATTCTCGGCGCCACGCGCCGAAACCAGTTTTACGAGCTGTTGCAGGGCTCGGTCATCAACACCGTCATCCGCCTCTCCGGCGCCAGCATCGACGTTCACGTGATCAGCAACGAAGACGAAGACGGGGAGGCCGAGGAAGAGCCCGCTCGAAGACGTCGGCCCAGTTCTCTGCCGCGGCGGCGTATCGTGCTGGGATTCTCGCTGGCCGTCGTCGGCCTACCGCTGCTCACCGTCCTGCTCAACGCATTGGGCGGTCACGTCACGCTCCCGAGCATCCTCTTGCTCTACCTACTGCTGGTCGTCCTTGTCTCGGCCGTAGGAGGACTGTGGCCGGCGCTCGCCTCGGCCGTCGTCGGAGATCTGCTGGCCAACTGGTACTTCACGGCTCCGATCCACACCTTCACCATCAGCGAGCCGCAGAATCTGCTCGCGCTCTGCGTCTTCCTCGCCGTCGCCGCGGGCTTCTCCGGCTACGTCGCTCTCGCGGCCAGGCGTGCCGTTGCCGGCGAGCAGGCACGAGCCGAAGCCGATCTCTTCCTGACCTTCTCGGGGCATACGCCCGTTGGCATCCTGATCGAGCGCCTGGCGAAAGCGCTCCAGCTCGACGGTATCGCCCTGCTTGCGAACCGGGAAGGCTCCTGGAGCGTCGTGGCCGCCAGCGGTGAGCACGCGCCGCGCGATCCGGACAGCGCAACTCAGACGATCGACCTCGACCGGGGTCGCCTGCTCGCCATTTCCGGTCGCACGGTCCGAGCCGAGGAACAACGCATTCTCGAAGGGTTCGTGCGCGAGATCTCCTCGTCCATGGCGCACGAGGAGTTCGAAGCCGAGGCCCAGACGGTGGGCGCGCTGGCGGCGGGAAACGAGTTGCGCATCGCCATCCTCTCGGCGGTCTCGCACGATCTACGCACGCCGCTCTCGGCGATCAAGGCCTCGGTGACGAGCCTGCTCCAGAAGGACGTCAAGTGGACGAGCGAGGCGCGCGGGGAGTTCCTGCGCACGATCGACGAGGAGACCGACCGCCTGAATGCGCTCGTCGGCAATCTGCTCGACATGAGCCGCCTGCAGGCGGGAGCATTGACCGTCTCGGCCGAGCCGGTCGGGCTCGAGGAGGTCGTTCCGGCGGCGCTGCACTCGCTCGGCGGGCGCGCGAGCCGCGTCCACAGCGAGGTTCCCGAGACGCTGCCCCGGGTGCTGGCCGATCCCGGCCTGCTCGAACGGGCTCTGGCCAACCTGCTCGACAACGCGCTTCGCCACTGCCCGGAGGAGACCGAGGTACGCGTCGTCGCCGATCCGACCGGCGACGAGTACATCGATCTGCGTATCGTCGATCACGGGCCGGGAGTTCCCGAGTCGGAGAGAGAGCGGATCTTCGTTCCCTTCCAGCGGCTTGGGGACGTCTCCGGCGCGAACGGCGTCGGGCTCGGACTGGCGGTGGCGCGGGGCTTCGTCGAGGCCATGGAGGGATCGATCGAGGGCAAGGAGACGCCCGGTGGAGGATTGACGATGATCGTGCGACTGCGGGCGGAGAGATGACTCGCATCCTCGTAGTCGACGACGAGCCGCAGCTCCTGCGAGCGCTTGCAACGAACCTGAAAGCTCGCGGCTACGAGGTCGATCAGGCGGCGACCGGCGAGGCGGCGCTGATGCTGGCGGCGAGCCATCACCCCGATCTGGTCGTGCTCGATCTCGGCCTGCCGGGCATCGACGGGCTCGAGGTGATCGCAGGCCTGCGCGGCTGGAGCGCCGTACCGATCGTCGTGCTCTCGGTGCGCGAGCGCGAGGCCGACAAGGTAGCCGCGCTCGATGCCGGCGCCGACGACTACGTCACCAAGCCCTTTGGCATGGACGAGCTTTTGGCGCGCCTGCGGGCGGCCCTGCGGCGCGGCGCCCCCGCGAGCAAGGAGGAGGCGATCGTGACGACGGCCGACTTCAGCGTCGACCTCGCCGCCAAGCGAGTCAGCCGCGACTCCGAAGAGGTGAAGCTGACGCCCACCGAGTGGGAGATCGTCGAGATCCTCGTCCGTAGCGAAGGCCGACTGGTCACTCAGCGCCAGCTCCTCAAGGCAGTCTGGGGGCCGCAGTACGAGAAGGAGACGAACTACCTGCGCGTGTATCTGGCGCAGATCCGGCGCAAGCTCGAGCCCGACCCCTCGCGGCCTCGCTACTTCCTGACCGAGCCGCGCATGGGGTACCGCTTCGAGAGCGGCGCGAACGGGTAGGGTTGGGCCCGGGCTGGAGGTAGCGGGAGTCGGGCTTTTCGGCCGGCCCGACCGGTGCCCAAACTGGCACCGGTAAACACTGGTTTTACAGGTAAAATAGGTTACGTCCGGGAAGGCTCCTATCGTTCCGAGGTCCGTCGGTCAATTGCCCGCAAAATCGGGTGCCCAGCCGGCCGTAGGAAGTCCCCAGGAGTCCGTTTCAGAGAGGGAGAGGCGAGATGGCGACAGCCAAAGAGACACCGGTTGAGGCGACGGAGAAAGAGCTGGAGAACGTCGTGATCGATGCGGAAGCGAATCTCGGCGTGCGCCGCTACTTCACCATCCCCGGGCGCGATCCCTTCGACGAGATCGAGTGGGAGGTGCGCGACGCCTTCATCCCGGGCAAGGAGGGCGCGGCCTTCGAGCAGAAGGGCGTGGAATTCCCGCGCTTCTGGTCGCAGACCGCTACCAACATCGTCGCCCAGAAGTACTTCCGCGGCAAGATGGGCGAGCCCGAGCGCGAGTGGAGCGTCAAGCAGATGATCGGGCGCGTCGTCACGACGATCGGCGCCTGGGGCCGCAAGGGCGGCTACTTCGCAAACGAGGAGGAGGCCGAGACCTTCGAGGCCGAGCTGAAGGCGATTCTCGTCAACCAGCTCGCCGCCTTCAACTCGCCGGTCTGGTTCAACGTCGGCTTCGAGGAGAAGCCGCAGTGCTCGGCCTGCTTCATCCTCTCGATCGAGGACAGCATGGACTCGATCCTCGACTGGATCCGGCGCGAGGGCGTCATCTTCCGCGGCGGCTCCGGGGCCGGAGTCAACCTCTCACGCCTGCGCGCCTCCAAGGAACAGCTCTCCAAGGGCGGGCACGCCTCCGGGCCGGTCTCCTTTATGCGCGGCGCCGATGCCTCCGCAGGGACGATCAAGTCGGGCGGCAAGACGAGGCGCGCGGCCAAGATGGTGATCCTCGACGTCGACCATCCCGACATCGAGGAGTTCATCTGGTGCAAGGCCAAGGAGGAGAAGAAGGTTCGCGTGCTCGAGGCGGCCGGCTACGACATGTCGCTCGACTCGCCCGACTGGGCCTCGGTCCAGTACCAGAACGCAAACAACTCGGTCCGGGTCACCGATGCCTTCATGCAGGCGGCCGCGGACGACGCCGACTGGAACCTGACCGCGCGGGTTGACGGGTCGGTCGTCGCGGCCACCAAGGCGCGCGAGCTGCTGCGCCAGATCGGCGCCGCCGCCTGGGAATGCGCCGACCCCGGCATCCAGTACGACACGACCATCAACCGCTGGCACACGGTTCCCAACTCGGGCCGGATCAACGCCTCCAACCCGTGCTCCGAGTACATGTCGATCGACGACTCGGCCTGCAACCTCGCCTCGCTCAACCTGATGAAGTTCCGCCGCGAGGACGACGGCGAGCTCGACATCGAAGCCTTCGAGCACGCCGTGGACGTCGTCTTCCTGGCGCAAGAGATTCTGATCGGCTACTCCAGCTACCCGACGCCCGAGATCGAGCGAAACGCCCGCGCCTTCCGCCAGCTCGGGCTCGGCTTCGCCAACCTCGGCGCACTGTTGATGGCGCGCGGGCTGCCCTACGACTCCGACGAGGGCCGCGCCTACTCCGCCGCCGTGACGGCGCTGATGACCGGGCGCGCCTACCGCAAGTCGGCCGAGATCGCCAGTCGCATGGGCCCCTTCGCCAGCTACCAGAAGAACGCCGGCGCGATGCTCAGCGTCATCTCCAAGCACCGGGCCGCGGTCGGCAACATCGACAACGACGAGTCCGTCCCGCGCGAGCTCCTTTCGGCTTGCCGCAAGTCCTGGGACGAGGCACTCGATCTGGGCGAGGCGCACGGCTTCCGCAACGCCCAGTCGACCGTGCTCGCACCGACCGGCACGATCAGCTTCATGATGGATTGCGACACCACCGGCGTCGAGCCCGATTTCTCGCTGGCCAAGTCGAAGAAGCTGGTCGGCGGCGGCGAGATCACGATCGTGAACAAGACGGTGCCGATGGCGCTCGAGAAGCTCGGCTACTCGCCCGCCGAGGGCGCCGAGATCGAGGCCTTCATCGACGAGCGCAACACCGTCGTCGGCGCGCCCAACCTGAAGAACGAGCACTATCCCGTGTTCGATTGCGCGGTCGGCGAGCGCTCCATCCACTACGTCGGCCACGTGAAGATGATGGGCGCCGTCCAGCCCTTCATCTCGGGCGCGATCTCCAAGACCGTGAACATGCCCGAGTCGGCCACGGTCGAGGACGTCATGCAGCTGCTCGACGACGCCTGGAGACTGGGCGTCAAGGCAATCGCGCTGTACCGCGAGGGCTCCAAGGTCGCCCAGCCGCTCTCCGGCAAGGCCGACAAGAGCGCGGCCATGCTGATCGGCGCCGTCCCGATGCTGGCGGCACCTCAGCGCCATCGCCTGCCCGACGAGCGCACCGAGATCGGGCGCAAGTTCCGCGTCGGCGACTACGAGGGCTATATCCACGTCGGCGTCTATGACAACGACACCCCCGGTGACGTCTTCGTCGACATCGCCAAGGAGGGCACGACCCTGGCCGGACTGATGAACGCCTTCATGATCTCCGTATCCCTCGGTCTCCAGTACGGCGTTCCGCTCGAGGTCTTCGTCTCCAAGTACTCGCACATGCGCTTCGATCCCTCGGGCCCGACCAACGATGCCGACATCCGCATCGCCAAGTCGCTCCCGGACTACATCTTCCGCTGGCTCGGCAAGCGCTTCCTCACGGTCGACCAGCAGGAGGAGCTTGGCATCCTCTCACCCGAGGTCAGGCAACGGATGGCCCAGGCCTATACCAACGGCGGCACTCCCGGCCAGGGCGGCGACCCGGCTCCGGCCGAGATGCCCCCGCCCGGCCAGAAGGCGCTCTTCAACAGCTGGGAGGACGCGGTCGAGTGCGCCCGCTGCGGCGGCCGCATGGTCAGGACGGGGAGTTGCTATACGTGCCGCGATTGCGGGACGAACACCGGCTGTAGCTAGCTGAAAGCCGGCGCTTTTGCCTAGTGACTCGCCTTCCCAAGACGGGTTGTTGCCGCCCGCGACAATCGTGGTCGCCCCGCGGCGGTCTCTAGCGCGAAGCGCCGGCGACCAAGCCCGAATCCAGCGCGCCCCGAACCGTGCGGGACAGTTCGTCGGTCGAGTAGGGCTTCTGCAGGAACCGGGTTCCCTGGTTGAGCTCACTCTCAACCAGCCCGTCGCGAGGGTAGCCCGAGACGTAGACGACGCGGAGCTCGCGCTTGCGGTTGCGAAGCTCGGCCGCAAGCCGCTGCCCGTCCATGCCCGGCAGCACGACGTCCGTGACGAGGAGATCGAACTCGACCTGGGAGGCGAGCTCGATCGCCCGCGCGGGCTCGGCGGCAACGATTACCTCGTAACCCTGGCGCGCGAGCATCCGGGCGGTGATCTCGCGAACTCCCGGCTCGTCCTCGACGAGCAGGATGCGCTCGGAGCCGCCCGAGACCGGTCGATCGTCCTCGTCGGAGGACGCCGACGGCTCGAGCTCGCTGCGCGGAAGGTAGATATCGAAGCTCGTGCCCGCGCCGGGCTTGCTCTCGACGCTGATACAGCCACCGCTTTGGCTCACGATTCCATAGACGGTCGCCAGGCCGAGCCCGCTGCCCTTGCCGACATCCTTGGTGGTGAAGTAAGGCTCGAAGGCACTCGAGCAGGTCTTTTCGTCCATGCCATGACCGGTGTCGGAAACGCGCAGATGCGCGTAACCACCCGCTTGGAGCTCTAGTCGCTCGGCCTGCGATGCGGTCAGGTCGATGCTCTCCGTCACGAAGCTGAGCGTGCCCCCCTTCGGCATCGCGTCACGGGCGTTGACGGCAAGGTTCATCAGCACCTGCTCGATCTGTCCCTGATCGGTCTTGACAGAGCACCCTGCGGGCTCGAGCGTATGGACGATCTTGATCTGCTCGCCAAGCAACCGGCCGAGGATGGCATCCATCTCGACCACGGCTTGATTGAGATCGAAAACGGTGGACTGCAACACCTGACGGCGGCCAAAGGCAAGCAGCTGCCGAGTCAATCCGGTCGCGCGGTCGCTGGCGCGCGCGATCTCCCGCAGGTCGTGAGCCAGCTCCTGATCGCCGTTCGCGCGTTCGAGCGAGAGGTTGCAGTAGCCCGAAATAGCTGTAAGCAGGTTGTTGAAGTCGTGGGCTACGCCGCCCGCGAGTTGCCCGACCGTCTCCAGCCGCTGTGAATGGCGCAGCTTCTCTTCGAGAGCCTTGCGTTCGCTCGTGTCGACGAAGACACTGACGGCGCCGACGACCTCGCCCGCCGGGTTTCGTCGCGGCGCCGACGAGACGTCGACCTCAACCGTCGAACCGTCCTTCCGAAGCCTTTCGGACTCTCCGCGGAAGGTTTCGCCGGACAAGATCCGATCGAGGTTGCGAGTTGCCTCCACGCTCGCGCAAAGGGGATACGGCTTGCCAATCGCCTCTTCCGCCCGCCAGCCGAAGAGCTGCTCGGCGCCTGGATTCCAGAGCGTGACGAGGCGCGTGCGCCCGACGGAGACAATGGCAAGCGGAGCCGTCTCGATCAGCGTCCGGTGCTTCTCGAGAGTCTCGGCGAGCTCGTCCTCACGGCGCTGCTGGACGCGCAGGATCAGGGCCATCCGGAAGAAAACGGCGACGATCATGAAAGAGCCGGCGGCGAGGAACACCACGGGATCCAGGGCATCTCTGCGTGAGGCGATCAGGATGGCGATCGGCATGCTGAGACAGGCCAGGGCAAGTAGGGACGTGCGAAGGGTCCAATGCCACCGGATAGGACTTGGCTGTGATCTACCAAGCAAACGCAGCGAGGGATGCAGGCCGGCAAAGCCCCAGAGGACGTAGGCGAGGAGCCAACCGCAATCGCGCCAGGTGTCAGCCACATAGGCGCCTCGGACGGAGCTATACGCGTAAAAGGCGTCCGAAACGAGGAACAGCGCGATACCCAGCGTCAGGGCCCGCAGCGCCCGAGCGCGCCGGAGCGAACGCACGAATAGAAGCTGCCCGAGACCGACGAGCAGCAGCGCGTCGAGCGCCGGATAGGAAACCGCGGTGATCGTCACCAGAGCCGATCCATGCTGCTGGCCGTCTGTCGGGGCGATCGCGGCCGCCCAGACAAAGACGCCGATGGCCGTCGCGAAAACCACGCTCTCGAGCAATCCGCCGAGTGCCCCCGTCATGTGCCGGCGCCAGAACCAGACAAGCGCTACGAGCGCAAGTGGATAACCACTCAGGTAGAGATAATCGATCGGCGAAGGGAACGGCACCGAGTGCCCGAGCAGCTCGATTACCCACCACAGCCAGTCGGCAACAAGCCAGGCGGCGGCACCCGCTACCAGCAAAACCGCGATCCAGCGGCCCGCGAAACGACGATGCAAGATCCCAATCAAGCCGAGCCCGAGCGCGGCCGTGCTGACCGAGTAATAAAGGATGTCCGCGACTCTGCTCGAGGGGGCGAAAACGAAAGCCGCTGCCCCCGCAGCTCCAACGCCCAACACCGCCCACGCAAGGCGGACAAAGACTCGGTCAGAACCGTATTGAGTAGCAGCCATATACGAACGTCATCGACGCATCGGTGCAGGGATATAACTGGACCGGCCACCCATCTGGTCGTGCGACGCCGAAGCGGAGCGTGTTTCGACCCGAATAGGGGGAACAGCACCTCGTGAATCCGCACAGCCGGGCCGAATACTCGAACAGAACTAGTTCCGCTCGGCCGTAGCCGAAACGAACGCCGTCAGCAGCGGATGCGGGTCATCCGGCCGGTAACGCGCCTGCGGCACGTACAGCGTGGCAACGAAAAACGGGTGCCCGGGCAGCTCGAAGACGCGCGCGGCGCCGTCGGCGCCCGTTCCGCTGACTGCGAGACCTCGCGCCTCGACTCTTGCCCGGTACGCCGGGTTGAGCCCGAAGCTGCAGAAGAAGGGCTCGACCGCCGCGGGCACCCCGTAGATCGCGGCGACGCGAGAGCCAGGCTCGAAGAAGACCTCGTGCTCGCCGCCGGCGAGCGAGACCGGGAGTTTCACTATCGCCAGCTCGCGGGCATCCGGATTCGACTCCTCGTGATCCGCTTCCTCGATGCCAAGCACGTCGCGCGCAAACTCGACCGCCACGTGCTGGAAGCCGCCGCAGGTGCCGAGCAGCGGCACTCCTCGCTCGCGCGCGACCCTGATCGCCTTGAGAGCTCCGTCCATGCTCCGGTAGGGGCTGCCGGGCGAGATCAGAAGTCCCGCGTACGAGTCGAGATCGGCGTCTTCCATCTCGGCGGCCCGCTCGCTGGGCAGCCACTCGAAGCGAAGCGGCGGCGCGACTGCGTGCTCCAGCGCCTCCTGCGTCGCCTTGTGCGTCGGTCGCTCAGCGCCGTAGTCACCGACGACGGCGATCGTCGATCTTCGATTCCCGGCTCGCTCGCTCACGACCCACTCCTTCCCTCTGACCGCGTCGCGGACGCGTCTCCGCGATGTTCACATGCTACGCCGCGCGCAACTGACTTCTCCATCCGCTTCTCGAGCTCCCGCGGCGCACGGCGCTGCAAGTAGCCTTGACTTCGTGGCCAGAACCATCGAGCGAATCGCGGTCCTCGCGCTCGCCGCGATCGGGATCGCGTTAGTCGCACTGACCGCCCCCCGCAGCGACGCTCAGGCCTCACAGAGCGGCACGACGCGGCACCTGATCGGCCGCTCCGTTCAGGGCCGGGCAATCTACGCCTACCAGCGAGGCGACCCGTACGGCCCGACGGTATTGATCGTCGGATCGATCCACGGCAACGAGCCCGGCGGAGTGGCCGTCGCTCGGCGCCTACTGAAAACGTCCGCGCCGGAAGGTGTCGATCTTTGGGTCATCCTCAACCTCAACCCCGATGGTCGGGCGGCCAGAACGCGCGGGAACGCCCACGGAGTCGATCTCAACCGCAACTTCCCCTGGCACTGGCGACGCCTGGGCGGAGCCTTCTACTCGGGTCGCCGCCGCTTGTCGGAACCGGAATCGCGCGCCGCCTATCGTCTCATCAAGCGCCTACGACCGCGGCTGTCGATCTGGTTCCATCAGCCGCTCGGAGCGGTCAGCGTCACGACGCGCTCGCTCGCGCTCGAGCGCAGGTTCGCCCGCCTGGCCGGGCTGGGGCTCGCGCGGTTGCCGGCTTACCCAGGCAGCGCGACGTCCTGGGAGCGCCATGTTCTCCCGGAATCCGCGGCGTTCGTCGCCGAGCTCCCCGGCGGGAAGCTCGGCGAGCGAAAGGTTGATCGCTACGCGCACGCCGTGCTGACGGTCAGCGAGTATTGATTTGCCTGGGCGCCAGGCGCGCTCGAGCCAGGCGCGGCTTTACGCGGTGCTAGTCCGGCGCGCCCGATTCCGGGCCTCGCTTGCGTACCTGTCGGCATCACGTGTTGCTCGATCCGACTCATACGGTCGGCCGGCCCAGCGAAGCATGTCCGACCAATCGCGAGCGATAAGGGCTGCTTCCTGCCAAAGCTCGCTGCGTTTCGCGAGCTCGAGGACGCTCTTGAAGGCCTCGTCGGCGATCTCGTAGTCCCCTTCTCCTGCTGCTGCAAGCGCCTTGGCATAAAGCGCGGGCGCGATTTCGGGCGTGTGCTCGGGCATCAGTAGCAGCGCCTCCTCGGCGGCCTGCCGAGCTTCTTCGAAGCAGCGATTCCGAGCAGCGAGTAGCGCTTCGAGCCCGCGGAGCGTACCGCGATCGCCGGCTTCGGCGTGGGCCGGCAGGAGAGCTCGCGCAGCCCCGAGATGCTTTTCGACGCCCGCCGTCGTTCCACCCCAGAGGAGTATCTGAGCGCAGACGAGGTGGGCTCCCGCGAGCCGAATCGTGTCCTCGGTGCCTCGAAGTAGCGTGATCGCCTGCCTCATGTGTCGTAGCGCGAGACGGCGCTCGTTCTGCATCGCGGCGACGCGGGCGAGCGACCAGTGCATGCGTGCCTGCGCGTAGGGATCACTCTGTTCGAAGTCCCCGTACTCCTCGAGTGCGACCTTCGCGCGCTCGAGCTCACCGAGGTCTGAGAGCGCGTGGCTCAGGTGCGTCGCGAGCAGCATCCGAAGCTGTCCGTTTTCGGGCGCTACCTGAGCGAGCGTTCGCTCGCAGGCAACGACGGCTTCTTCGGAGCGCCCCGATTGGCGGTAGCTGGCGATCAGAGTCGTATAGACGTCGGGGAACAGTTCCGGCCGGATGAGCGGGTGCTCAACAGCAGCTTCGAGCTCGCGAATCGCGTCCGCGAGTCGACCCGAAGTCGCAGCGGCCATTCCGAGCGCCGCCCGCGCCCTGGCCACGATGTCGGGCTCGCCTTCGCTCTGAGCACGGACGATGAGCGCTTTCGTGTCCCGCTCGACCGACTTCGTGTTGGCCTCGAGGCGGACACGAAGCTCGAGATCGGCGAGAGTGAGCTCGAGCTCCTCGCGTGTCGTGACATCGATGCCCTGCTCGAGGTATTCGACCGGGACGCCGAGCTTGCGTGCGATGTGACGTAGCGCCCCTAGCGACGGTCGCCTGGCGCCCGTCTCGATCCGCGAGACGTGGGCGTTCGTGACGCCTGGGCCGGAGAGGTCGACCTGGGTGAGACGGCGCGCTTTCCGCAACCGGCGGACTCGTTCGCCGACGGTTTCGTTCTCGACGCCGTCATTCTTTTTCGTCATGTGCTCTGTATTCTGGTCATTGTCAGGAGTCAGTGCAACGACAAGTAGTTGCCGCGTGACAAAGACGGTGCAACGCTTCTCGCATCTTCGTCCAGCGCCACCACGCGAGAGGAGGTGCATCGATGCGCGTACGTCTCACCATGCTAGCCGCAGGATTCGCAACGCTAGCGACACTGTTCGGCTTCTATCGCGGCTGGTAATCGCCGCCGTGCGGTCAGGTAAGGCCGGCGCCGGGAGCGCGATGATCTCGTTCCCGCGCCAGCCTTGCCTCCCGAGATCGTCCATGCGCTCGCTCAAAACTCCTGCTCGGTCGGGCGCACGAGCACCTCGTTCACGGCCATGCGCCGCGGCCGCGTGACCACGTAGACGATCGCATCGGCGATGTCTTCGGCCTCCAGCATCTCGACGCCGACGTAGCGCTGCCTCGCCGCTTCGCGCAGCTCAGCGCGGATGTGATTCGACAGTTCGGTCTTGACGAAGCCCGGCTCGACCAACGACACGCGCACATGCCGCTTGGCCAGCTCCATGCGCAGCGACTCGCTGAAGGCGCCCACGCCGAACTTGCTCAGGTTGTAGATACCGGAGCCGGCGTTGGCTTTGCGTCCAGCCACCGAGCTGATGTTGACGAGGTCGGCCAGCTTGCGCGGCTCGGTCTCCGCGGCGGCCAGCAGATGTGGCAGCGCCGCATATGTGCAGTACAGGAGGCCCTTCACGTTGAGATCGACCGTGCGTTCCCACTCCTCCAGCGGCGCGTCCAGCGCGGGCCCGAGCAGCATCACGCCCGCATTGTTGACGAGGATGTCGAGCCGACCCAGTTCGGCGGCGGTTCGCTCGACGGCGGCGATCGCCTGCTCGCGGTCGGTCACGTCGGCTTGGATCACCAGTGCCCGCCCGCCCTTGCTCTCGATCTCGGCCGCGAGTTGCTCGAGCCTGTCCCTGCGCCGGGCGGCGATTGCGACCGCGGCGCCCCGCTCGGCCAGCAGGCGCGCCGCCGCCTCACCGATACCGCTGCTCGCCCCCGTCACCAGCGCTACCGTGCCCTCGAGTCTTTCGCCCACTTCATCCCTCCCTGTCGTCGCCGCCTGGAGCACCTGTTCGCATTCTTCCTTTTCCTCCGAGCGGGCGCAGAAACCTTGTCCTGTTTCAGAAGCCGGCCAGGGGTGAAATCCTGCGAGTAGAACGACGAGCGAGGAGAGAGCGATGACAGAGCCACGCGAGATCGCGGAGAAGGTCGAGAGGGTGACGCACGGCATCTATCACTGGCGCATTCACAACAGCGCGATCGGCGGCGCGATCTCCAGCTCGCACGCGGTGGCGACGAACGGCGAGGGCTGCGTGTTCGTCGACCCGGTCCGGCTGAGCGACGAGGCGCTGACGATGCTGCCCGAGCCGCAGGCGATCCTTTTGACGGCGCGCTGCCACCAGCGCTCGGCCTGGCACTACCGCGAGCAGTTCGGAATCGAGGTCTGGCTGCCCGAGGACGCGAGCGCCGCCGACGAGGAGCCTGACCGCCGCTACGCGGAAGGCGACGTGCTTCCGGGCGATTTGAAGGCCATACGTACGCCCGGGCCCGAGTGGCCGCACTACTCGTTCCTGCTCGAGTCGGCGCCGGGGATTCTCTTCTGCTCGGATCTCATCTCCAACGACCCCGAGCGGGGTCTCGACTTCATCCCGTTCGAGTATCACGAGGATCCGGCCGAGACGCAGAGGAGCGTCGAGCGTTTGCTCGACCTTCCCTTCTCGATCCTTTGCCTCGATCACGGGCCGCCGCTCGACGGCGACCCGAAGACCGCGCTACGCGAGCTGCTGGCCCGGCCAGTCGCTTGACAAGGCCGGCGCCGGAGCGACCGTCGACGGCAATGAGAAGGGACGGCCGCCGGCCCTGCCGCGCTCACAAGCGATCAGCTCGAGCAAGCGCGGCAGCTCCGACGTTTCAGTTCTCATCGCCTTCGGCAAGAATCCGGTAGAGCGAGCGGCGAGTGTCGGTGAGGAGCTTGCGGGCCTCTTCGACCTGTGCGTCGCTTCCGGCCTGCATGACCTGCATGGCGGCGAGCCCGATCTGGCGAACCAGCGAGCCAAGCTCGAGCGCTTGCTCGCCGACCCCGCCCGCCATCTCCTCCCAGGGAGGAGCCGCATCCTTGGCCCGTGCGTCCAGTAAGGCCCGCCCGCTTTCGGTCAACTCGAGTAGACGCTGGCCCTCGCTCTCCTGCGAACGCACCAGACCCTCGTCTTCCAACTGTTGCAGCGTGGGATAGACCGAGCCGGGGCTGGGACGCCAGACTCCCTCGCTTCGCTCCTTCACCTCTTGCATGATCTGATAGCCGTTACGCGGCTGCTCGGCCAGAAGCAAGAGCGCGGCGGTCCGGATGTCTCCACGGCGTGCCTTGTGACCTCGGTGCCTGCCTCTATGGCTGTGGCCCCCGAACGGCGGTCCGGCGAAGTGGTGCGCGTAAGCCTCTCGGTGCAGTTCGCGCCGACGCCGATGATGTCTCGCGCTGTGCGCGCCTTCAGAATGATCTTCGTGCATCAAAGCAACTCCTTCGTTAGCGTTAGTATTACGGTGTATAACGATATATCGCGTAACGTCGCTTGTCAAACCTGCCGACGAGAGCCCCGATGCCCCGGGGGTCGGTAAACCCATAAGATCTTCGCTCTGTGACGGTCGAACGGAAACGCGGCCCCGCCAAGAAGAATCCAACGCCGCGTCAGCGCGGCGCGACCGCTCAGGCGGCGCCCGCTTCTCAGGGCGCCGGCTCGACTCTGGGTTGGGAATACCGCCTGGATTCGCAGGGCGTGGTCGTGCAGGTCTCCCCCGCCTGCAAGCGCTTGAGCGGCTACAGCGAAGATGAGTTCCTTGCCGACCCAAAGTTGATGGAACGGATCGTTCATCCCGACGACAGGCCGCGCTTCGAGCAACACGTCGCGCACGCCCACACGACCGAACAGCCCGTCGAAGGCGAGATCGAGTTCCGCATCGTCGCGCGAGACGGCAGCGAGCACTGGATCGCACATACGTGCACTGCGATGACCGATTCGGGCGGTCGCTACCTGGGTCGCGCGGCTTGCAACATCGACGTCAGCCGCTACAAGCTGGCAGAGGAGACGCTGCTTCGCCTGAACCGCGAGCTGATCGCCAGCCGGGAGTGCGCCCGAGCGACGCTATGGGCGACCAGCGAGGAAAGGCTCCTGCGCGACATCTGTCGTATCGTCTGCAACTCGGGCGGATACCTGATGGCCTGGATCGGCCTGGTCGAGCGCGACGAGAGCAAGGCTGTCCGCCCCGTCGCCTGGAGCGGAGTCGAAGACGGATATCTGAGTAGCGCGAACATCACCTGGGCCGACAGCGAGCGCGGACGAGGCCCAACGGGAACGGCGGCGCGCACGGGCGAAACCGTCGTCCTGGACGACTATGCCAGCGACCCGACCGGACAGCCGTGGCGGGCACGCGCCTACCAGCGCGGATATCGCTCGAGCATTGCGATCCCGCTGCGCTTATCCGATGGCAACGTGTTCGCCGTTCTCACTATCTACGCCGATCGAGCCCATGCCTTCGCCCGGCGTACCGTCGGTCTGCTCGAAGAGCTGGCCGAGGATCTCGGCTTCGGAATCGAGTCTTTGCGGACCCGATCGCGACGCGATCCGGCCTAGCCCTGCTCTCAGTGTCTGGCCCAGCTTGTGCGCGGGTTGGAGAGCGGAGTAAAACCGGCTTCGAGCTCCCCGCGCAGATGCTCGAGCGCGGGCGGCAGCGCGAGTCGCTCGCCCAGACGTTCGACGGGCTCGTCTAGTGCGAAGCCCGGGCCGGTGGTCGTGATCTCGAACAGAACACCGCTCGGCTCGCGGAAGTAGGTTGAGCGGAACCAGTAGCGATCGATGACCGGCGTCGCCCCCGAGCCGGCCTCGACCAGCGCCGCGTGCCAGTGTTCCTGATCGTCCTCGGCAGCCGCCCAGGCGACATGGTGCACCGTGCCGGACCCCTGAATTCCGGGCTTGACCGGAGCGCTGTCGTAGGCGTAGCGACCGCCCCGCCCCGAGCCCCGCGTATCCCAGACCGCATCGCTACGACGCTCAAAACCGAGAGTCCCCTCCAGCAGTGCGCGACTTCGCTCGGGATCGCGGGCGAAGGCGCGCACGGAGTCGAAGCCCTGCAAAGCCAGCCCGTCGGGAATATCGGGATGAGACGCGGTCAGCGGCTCGTCGTCGGTCTCGACCACGACCAGCTCCAGCTCCAGACCTTCGGGATCGCGAAAGCGTAGGTGCGCGCCGTGACGCTCGTGCTCTACGCCCTCGCCGCTGAGACGCCGCGCCCAGAATGCAAGCGCTCGTTCCGAGCCGATCCGCCAGCTGAGCCGGTGAATCATGCCGGCGCCCGCGCGCCCGACCTGGATGCCCGGGTATTCGTAAAAAGCAAGAATGGCACCCGGCGCGCCATTCTCCGAGCCGTAATAGAGCTGGAGGATGCTCGGGACATCCTGGTTGACGCTCCTCTTCACGAGCCTCAACCCGAGTACTCGCACATAGAAATCGAGGTTGCGTCTAGCGTCGCCGGTTATCGCGGTGACGTGGTGGATCCCCTCGAGCCTCATCCCGTCCTCTCCGAGTAAAAAAGTGGGCCGAACCTGAAAACGGTCGGCCTCGGCCACTAATTCCCGCCGAGCTTGCTTCGTAATCAGATCGACGGGTCTTCGCTTTCGTGCCAGACGCCGCCGCCCGGAGTGAAGGCAAGCTCGTGATGAGGTGCTCCGCCCTCCACCCTGCGCTCGAGCTCGTCGACCCGTGCGACCAGATCGGCGACCGCGTCCCCGAGCACATCCGGAAGCTGATCGTGCTCCAGGTTGGGCGAAACGCGCTTGGGCGCGGCGCTCTTCGAGGTCACGATCTCGCCTGGCACGCCGACCACGACTGCGCAGCAAGGCACCGGCTTGACGACGACGGCGTTGGCTCCCACCCGGCTGTACTCGCCGATGGTGATCGCGCCGAGCACTTTGGCGCCCGCTCCGACCACGACCCCGTCGCCGAGCGTCGGGTGGCGCTTGCCCTTTTCGAGGCTCGTGCCACCGAGAGTCACGCCCTGATACAGAGTCACCTCGGCTCCGAGCTCGGCCGTCTCGCCGATCACGACGCCCATCCCGTGATCGATGAAGAGCCCTGGGCCGATCGTCGCACCCGGGTGAATCTCGATACCGGTCAGCGCCCGCGCGAGCTGAGAGATCCAGCGAGCCAGGAGCTTGAGATGCCAGCGCCAGAGCACGTGGGCCACTCTGTGCCACCAGACAGCCCACAGCCCCGGATAGCAGAACACGATCTCGAGCCAGTTGCGGGCGGCCGGATCGCGCTCCTTGACCGCTCGAATGTCATGTCTCATCTTCTTCAGCACGCCGGTCACCTCCCTCAGTCGGCCAGATCGCTGAACAGCGCCGTGGACAGATAACGCTCACCGTTCGACGGAACGATCACGACGATCGTCTTGCCCCTGCTCTCGGCGCGGCGAGCGATTTGCTCGGCCGCCCAGATCGCGGCGCCGGAGGAGATCCCGACCAGCAGGCCTTCCTCGCGCGCGATCCGGCGAGAGCTGGCAAAGGCGTCGTCGTTCGTCACGCGCACGATCTCGTCGTAGATCTCGGTGTTCAGCACCTTTGGCACGAAACCGGGGCCGATGCCCTGAATCGCGTGCGGACCCCTCTGCCCGCCCGAAAGGATCGCCGAGCCGTCCGGCTCGACCCCGACGCAGCGAGCGGTCGGCTTGCGCTCCTTGATCACCTCGCCGATGCCCGTGATCGTCCCGCCGGTGCCGATCCCGGCAACGATCACGTCCACCTCGCCGTCGGTGTCGCGCCAGATCTCCTCGGCGGTCGTGCGGCGGTGAACCTCGGGGTTGGCAGGGTTTTCGAACTGCTGGGGAACGAAGTAGTGCTCGTCGGCGGCGGCCATCTCCTCGGCCTTCGCGATCGCGCCGGGCATGCCCTCGCTACCCGCGGTGAGCACGAGGTCGGCGCCGTAGGCACGCAGCAGCATGCGCCGCTCCTTGCTCATCGTCTCGGGCATGACGAGCGTGCACTTGTAGCCTCGCGCGGCGCAGACAAGGGCCAGCGCGATGCCGGTATTGCCACTCGTGGGCTCGAGGATGACGGTATCGGGCCCGATCTTGCCGTCGCGCTCGGCGGCCTCGATCATCGCCAGGCCGATTCTGTCCTTGCCGCTGCCTCCGGGATTGGCGAACTCGAGCTTTGCAACCACGTTGGCGCCACTCGCCTTGGAGATTCGGCGCAGGCGAACGAGCGGCGTGTTACCGATCAGCTCGGTGACGTTATCCGCAACCTTCATCTTTCTCCTCCCGGGCGCTCATTCGGCTTTCGCCCTAGTTGCTTCACTTTCTGAAGTAGCTTTGCGAAGTGTACCAATGAAACCGCAGATTTCAAACGCCTAGGGCAGAGACCTGTCTCCCCCGGCCTCGCCGAATCTCCTAGTGATGGATCGTTACGAGCCCGGCGATTCCGACCGCGAACAGAACGATCACGAAGATCGAGTCAGCGCCAAGTCGCGCGTAACATCGCTTGGGCCGGAAGATGATGCCGACCGCGTAAACGGACGTCAGGCCGATTCCCAGCATCGCCAGCCAGCTGTTCTGATGTCCGGCCAGTGGCAAGATCGCCTTTCCTGCAATGAGATCGGCAACGAGAAAGAGGCACACCTGGAAGGCGTTGCCACCGAAGATGTCGCCCATGGCGAGGCCGTGATCGCCGAGGCGAACGGCGCCGATTCCTGAGCTGATCTCGGGAAGCGCGGTCGCCAAGGCAAGCACAGTTGCGCCGAAGATGACACCGTTGATGCCGGCCCTGCCGGCGAGATCGCTACCACTGATCTGGAGGAAGACGCCGGCGACCAGTGTGACGAGACAGGCCGCCAGGAAGTAGAGCATGACCCGCAAAGTAGAGGTGCCCGTGTGCGGCGTCGGCTCCGTCGGATGGGGAACGCGGCGGTGCGGGCGCCCAGGCCGGCTGCCCGGTGCGACCACCTCCCAGGACGGCGATTTCCTGACGCGGTTGATGACGACGATGCCGCAGAACCAGACGATGACGATGGCGATCGAGGCCGGGCTCACGGGCCCGATCGCAACCGACTGCTTGAGCAGCGCGCCCATCAACACAAACGAGACCACGAGGATTACGAGCAGTGCCTCCAGCACCGGGATGAGCGAGCCGACGAGATAGGTGAGCGCACTCTTGCGGCCGGCGGCGATGTCGCAGACGATCAGCACCATCGTCTGAATGGCGATGCCGCCGATCAGATTGCCGGCCGCCAGGCCGTAGTGTTTCTGCAGGACGGCCGAGACCGTGATCGCGATCTCGGGCAGAGTGCCTGCGATCGAGAGCAGGACCATGCCGCCGATCGCGTCGCCGAGGCCGAATCGATTGTCGAGAGCATCGGTGCTCTTGGCCAGGCTGGTGCCGGCGACCCAGGTCGCGATCGCTCCCGCCAGGAAGACGAGAGCCAAGAGCGGCCAGGCGAGGCTAGCCATGACCGTGAGTGCGCGCGGCGGGCATCGACTCGCCCATTCTCAGCGGCTGGGAAACCCGCGTCAAGCGAAAGTGCCGCCGGCGGCCGGCGCGGGCTAGGTATGCCGATTGAAGGAGAAGATGGCGCCGATCAGGAGCGCGGCGCCAAGCAAGCCGACGAGCGCGACGTCCTCGATCGTCGTGGTCGTGTGCCCGAACACCGTCACGCCGATGATCGAATGGCCCGAGTTCCGACTCGCGGCCGAGATCTCGCCGACTAGAAAGATGCGGCGAATCGCGTCCACACCGTAGGTGAGCGGGTTGAGCTTGGAGACGATCTCCATCCAGCGCGGAACGTTGTTCACCGGGAAGAAGACGCCCGCGAGAAACGTGAGCGGGAAGACGACCATCTGAACCAGCACCTGAAAGCCCTGCTGGGAGCGCATCCGCGAGCCGATCAGAAGGCCGAAGCCGGCCAGCGAAAAGGCCAGCACGATCACGATCGGAATCAGCTCGAGAACGATCCTGAGCGAGAGCGGCACGCCGAAGAGCGGCGCCAGGGCGAGCATCACCAGGGCCTGGAAGAGCGCGATCACGGAGGCGCCGAGCGCTTTGCCGAGCACCACGCCCGACCGGTTGAGCGGCGAGACGAGCACCTCCTTGAGAAAGCCGATCTCGCGATCCCAGACGACCGAGAGGCCCGAAAAGATCGCGTTGATGAAGACCGACATCGCGATGATGCCCGGATACATGAACTTGACGAAATCGACGCCCACCGCCAGCGCGCCGATCTGACGTTTCAGCCCTTCACTGAAGACGACCATGAAGATGATCGGCATCCCGAGCGTCGAGGCCAGGCGCGAGCGCTCGCGCGAGAACCGAAGCAGCTCGCGGTACGCGATTACCCAGATGCCGCGCAGAGACTGCCTCAAGAGAAGACCCGCCCTCGGGTGCGATCGCCGGCGGCAAGAACGCGCAGGCGCGACTGGAGATCGAGGCCGGTCATCAGTTCAGTTGCGACTTCATGCCGGGCGTGTTCAGGTAGCGACGAAGCTGCTGGCCGGTGGCCGGTCGGTCGTCGCGAATCGAGTGGCCGGTGAGAGAGAGGAACACGTCGTCGAGAGTCGGACGGCGGATTGTGACCCCCAGGATCTCGCACGAGAAGCTGCGCATCAGCCCGGGCAGGAACTCTTCGGCGCCGGGCAGCTTGAAGCAGACTCCGTCGCCTTCGATGCTCGCGCTCAGCTCGTAGCGAGCGAAGAGTTCCGCCACCGCGCCCTCCCCGTTCTCGACACGAATCGTCACTACGTCACCGCCCAGCGAATTCTTCAGCAGCTCGGGCCGGTCGAGCGCAACGATCTCACCCTCGTCGATGATCGCGATCCGGTCGCAGTTCTCGGCCTCGTCCATGTAGTGCGTAGTGAGGAAGATCGTCAGCGACTCGCGCCGCCGCAAGTCGAGCACGTACTTCCAGATACGGTGCCGCGTTTGAGGATCGAGCCCGAGTGTCGGCTCGTCGAGGAAGAGGATGCGGGGGTGGTGAAGCAGGCCTCGGGCGATCTCCAGGCGGCGCTTCATCCCGCCCGAGAACTCGCGCACCGAGGAATTGCGGCGATCCCATAGCTCCATCAGGTTGAGCAGCTCGTGGATGCGCTCGTCACGAACCCGCTTGGGCACGCCGTAGGCGTAGGCGTGAAAGCGAAGATTCTGAATCGCAGTCAGGTACTCGTCGAGAGTCGGGTCCTGGAAGACGAGACCGATCGAGCGCCGGACCTCGGTTCGCTTGCTGCGGATGTCGAAGCCGGCGACCGTCGCTTCGCCGGCCGAGGGCGCGAGCAGGGTGCAAAGCATGCTGATCGTCGTCGTCTTGCCGGCGCCGTTGGGGCCTAGGAAGCCGAAGACCTCGCCCTCGGCGACGCTGAAGGAGATGCCCTTAACGGCTTGCGTGTGACCGAAGTTGCGGGCCAACCCCGCAGTTGAGATGACTGTCTCGGAGACGCTCGGTGTCTTCTGCTCGTGATTCACGACTTCCCGCAGCTTCCGCGCGTTCCGGCTCGGCGCGCCCGCGAGCGACGCGGTTTGAGCACAGCGTTAACTAGGACTCTCCGGGTTGCTCGTCATCGAGGCGTAATCGCTCGGTAGTGGAATCGAGGCTCCCCAGACTCCGGCGGCGTCGGCGACGGCCTGCGCCAGCTCACCCAGCGGAACGACCTCATCCGCCAGCTTGGCTTCGACTATCGCACGAGGCGTTCCGTAGGCGATCGCCGTCAACTCCTCCTCGACGATGATCCGGCCGCCGCGCTCCTTTACCTCACGTGCGCCGTCCAAGCCGTCCTTGCCCATCCCGCTCGTAACCACCAGTAGCAGCCGATCGCCGAAGATGCGGGCGGCGTCGCTGACGGTGACGTCGGCGCGCGGACGCAGCCCGTCGATTGGCTCCTCCACCGAGACGAGCAACTTGGCGTCGCCGGCCATGCGAAGGTGACTTCCTCCCTGCGCAAAGTAGACGGTGCTGGGGTTGAGCTGCTCACCGCCGAGCGCCTCCTTGACCCCCAAGACCGAATAGTGGTCGAGGCGGTCGGCCAGCGCGGTCGTGAATCCCTCGGGCAGCTGCTGCACGACGACCATGCCCAGGCCGAGAAGAGGCGGCAGCGCGGGAATCAGATGCGAGAGCGACCAGCAACCTCCGAGCGAGCCGACGACCACCACCGCCCCAGGGCCGTCACGCGAAGGGTCGCGGAGCGCCGAAGCCGAATCCGACTCGTTCTCGAGTCCGTGCAGCTCCCGTTGTGAGGCCAGATCGAGCGCCCGCTGCCGCGCCGCGGTGAGGTCGGAGGCCACGCGAATGCGAGCGATCAGCTCGCTGACGAACACCTGAACGGTGTCGCAGGCGAGCGGGCGCTCGACGAAATCGAGCGCGCCTTCGATCAGCGCGTCGACGACCTTGTAGTGGTCGGCTCGGAAATGCCCTCCGAGCAGGATCACGGGCGTGCTAAGACCCGCCTCACGCAGGCCGCGCATCAAAACGACACCGTCCATGGTGTCGGCGACGATGTCGAAGAGCAGAGCGTCGGGGTTGGTTCGTCCGCACAGTTCGATCGCCGCCTCGGCCGAATCGACCGCTCCGGTCACCTCGATACCGCGGACGAGCAGCGCCTCGCCCAACAGCCGGCGCATGAAGGGCGCATGGTCGGCAACCGCAACGCGAAAAGGAGTCAACTTCTGCATCGGTGCTCGGCCTCCGGCTGCTTGTACCTCTCGCTCAGACCGCGGATATCCGCGGAACCCTCAGCTTACTTCCACAGACAAGCTGAAGGAGGAGCGAGGAGTCAATCTCGCATGCGAGCCCTTCCTGGGAGACACGCGCGAGCGCGCCGCCGTCGGCTCCGATACCTAGCGAGATGCGGACGCCGTGAGCGTCGAGCTCGGAGAGGCGCGCCGCCGCCTGGTCAAGCGCTTCGAGAAGATCTGCGGGCGGCTCGTGCGGCCATGGATCCGGCTCTATGACCTGGCTGCGGCTGCTTTTTCTCTTTTCGCTCATGCTGCTGATTCGTCTCTCTTGATCTGTTTATCGGCTGAGAGCGCAGCTCTTTAGGGATGCGGCACGGATTAATACGAGAAGGCCGGGAAGCTCACTCTCTCGCCGCCACGCGGCGCGTGCGAAGAGCTCGCGATTCTCGCGTACTTTCCGACTAGCGCAGGCCGACGGGCGAGTCCGCCCGGTTCTTGTACCCGATGCGGATCTCTTCGACCTTCTCCATCGCATCGAGGAAAAGGTCGAGCACGTCGGGGTCGAAATGGGCTCCGCGCTGCTCGCGCATCATCAACACAGCCTCCTCGACGTTGAAGGCGGGGCGATAGATGCGGTCGCTGGTGAGAGCATCGAACACGTCGGCGACAGCCGCGATCCGGCCCTCGATCGGGATCTTTTCGCTACTCAGCCCGCGCGGGTATCCGCTTCCGTCAAAGCGCTCGTGGTGCGTCCAAGCCAGCACCGCAGCCAGAGTCAAAAGCTCGGCGCCCGAGTCCGAGAGAATCCGGTAACCAATCGCCGTGTGTTGCTGCATGATCTCGCGCTCCTCGGGAGTGAGCGTCGACGGCTTGAGCAGGATGTTGTCGGGGATTCCGATCTTGCCCACGTCGTGCATCGGGCTCGCGATGCGCATCAGCTCGACCCGCTCGCGATTGAAGTCGAAACGCTCGGCGATCAGAGCGCAGTAACTGCTCATCCGCTCCAGATGGCGTCCCGTCTCGAGATCGCGCAGCTCGGCCATGCTCGACAGGCGTTTGACCGTCTCTTCCTGATGCTCGCGCAGCTGCTGCTCGGAGTGCTGCAATCGGGAGACAGCCTCGCTTAGCGCCGCGGTGCGCGTTTCGACGGCGTTCTCCAGCATCGCCCGATGAGCGCGGTTCTCAAGCTCGAGGCGGCGGCGGTGCAGAGCGTTGACGATGTTGATCATCAGCTCGTTGGGGCGAAACGGCTTGGTCAGGTAACCGAAGGCGCCAAGCTCGATCGCGCTCTCGGCCATTTTCGGATCGTCGGCGCCGGTGACCATGAGCGCCGCGACCTCGGGATGAGAAACCAGCGTGCTGCTCAAAAGTTCCAGCCCGCTCTCGCCCGGCATGTTGACGTCGCAGAGCATGAGCTGGAAGTTGTTCTCCTTCGATTCCAGCAGCTTGCGCGCCTCTTCGGCGCTGGCCGCGAGCTCGCAACGAAAACCGTGACGCTCGAGGATGCGAGCAATCAGCCGCTGCACCTGCGGCTCATCATCAACGACGAGCACATATCCACCGTCGGCCAGCGTTTGACTTCTCCCTCCGTTTGGCGCCAACGTGACCTGAGGCGGTAAAGGATACGCCACACCGCTGTCCTGATCGAGCGCCGACCGAATCGTGCTCAGGCCGTTTTTGCCTGCTTCTTCCTTGAACACGCTCCCCTGATCGGCAAGTCGAGTTGCGAATGAATGCACAGCGCCGCGTCCTTGAGCGGCCGAAATGCGCGCCCCGGTTACGCGAAATCGGGGAAAGCAGCGGGCGCATTCCGGGAATAGCCGGATGGCCGCACTGGACCCAGAGTTAGAGCAGTTCCCCACCCTGCGGAGGTCCCCCAAATGAATACGGATACTTGCGGTCAGCGGCTCAGCGCATCAGAGGCCGAGGCCTTGTGGTGTGCCTGGACTACAAATCGAGACAGCTCGGCGCGTGATCGACTCGTTCTCTCCTATGCGCCGATGGTCACCTACCTGGCGTCGAAGAAGGTTCGCGAGCTTCCCGCTCACTGCGAACTCGACGACCTCGCTTCCTGCGGCCTGGTTGCCCTGATCGAAGCCGTCGAGCGCTTCGACCCCGAGAAAGGCGCAACCTTCGAGCAGTACGCCTGGACGCGTGTCTCAGGCGCCATCATGGATGAATTGCGGCGCCAGGATTGGGCGTCGCGCTCGGTGCGCCATTTCGCGCGCCAGATCGATTCCGCACGCGACGACTTCTTCGTCAAGAACGGCCGCTCGCCCTCCGAGTCCGAGCTGGCCGATGTGCTCTGCGTTTCCGCGGACGAGATCCGAAGGCAGCTCGGAGAGCTGGAGCGCGCCGATGTTTGCTCGCTCAACGCTCCGACCCGAGCCGGCGAAGACAGCGAGATGCTCGAGATCGGCGACACGGTCGAGAATCGCGAGCTGGGCAGCGAGCCGGAACAGGCGACGCTGGCGAGCGAGCGGGCAGCGATCGTGCGCGACGCGATCGCGTCCCTCTCGGAGCGTGAGCGCATGGTGCTCAAGCTCGTCCACGTCGACGAGCTTCAAGGCGCCGAGATCGGAGCGCGCCTCGGTGTCAGCGAATCGCGCGTGTCGCAGATTCTCGCGGGCGCCCGGCAGAAGCTGCGTACTCGCGTGGCCGCCTACGATGTCGACGAGCCGATCGCGGCCTGACTGACACAGCACTGCGCTCTCGATGCGCGAACACGCGCCGCGACGGTCATAATCGTTATGCGGCCCGACGGAGCGACGCGTGGATCAGACAGGCAGCGAAGAGAGCAAACAGCCGGCGGAGGAAAGCGGCGCGTCCGAGTCCGCGGGCGAGCATCGCCCTAACGGCGAGCACTTCGAGCGGGAGGACGCCCCCGAGGGCGCACGTCGGGCTTTCGAACTGCTCGAGCGCTTCAGCGGCGAGCTCGAAGAGATCCTGCAATCGCTGGAGCGTGCCAAGGGCAGTGCATCCCCGGCCGACGTGACTCTGCCCGCTCCCGAGCGCGCTTACCGTCCTTCGAGCATCCATTTCGACTCGAGCCCGATCTCAACCAGAATCGATCCCTACGCGCTGCCGCCGGTAGAGAGCCCGGGCGGCACAAACCGCACGGCGCCGAGGCTCCTGCTGGAGGCCGTCTTCCTTATCGCTGTCGCCGCGATTTCGGCTCAAATGAGCTCCCACCCATTTTTAACGACCGCAATCGCCGAAACGGTGGCCTTTTTGATCGTCTTCTCGATCGAGCTAGCGATCGCGCGCGAGAACCGCCGCGTCCAGCGACTCCCCGCCGGCGCCCCCGCGTACACGGCTCCCGAAGAGCGCGAGGCCAGGATCGCTCCGAGCATCACCTCCCTCACGCTCGACCAGGTCGAGCCTCTGGTCTGGCGGACAGACAGAGAGGAAGGCGCCGCCGAGGCCGATTGGCCGCTGGCGGCCTACCAGCTGCCGAGCGAGTCCGAAAATGCGGAGGAGGCGCCGGAAGGCGCCACCGAGATCTCGGTCGCAAAACAGCCCGAGGCAGAGGTCGAGCAGAAGCCGGCTGCGGAAGCCGAGCTGGAAGCGGATCGCGAGAATGCCGTGCCGGTGCTGGGCGGCGAGCCGGAGTCCCTGAGCGAGGAAGGGCCCGAAGCCGCCGCGGAGCCGGAAGTCGAGCCCGAGAGCGAGCCGGAAAGTCCGATCGAAGCCGTGGCCGAGGAACGCGAGCCCGAGCGGTCGCGACCCTTCCACTTGTTCCGCCACGAGGAGAAGGCGCTCGAAGCCGAGACGGCGCCCGAAATCGCGACCGAGATCGTGACCGAGCTCGTCCCCGACGTCGAAGTCGATGATCTCCCTGAGGTCGCGGCCGAGGTCGCGCCCAAAGTCGAGCCCGAAGACATCCCCGATGTTGCGGCCGAAGACGCCGGGCCCGAGCTGCCGCGGCATTTCTTCCACCCCTTCCGGCATGAGCAGAAAGCGCCCGAAGCCGAGTCCGAGCTCGAAGTCACCGAGGAGCCAGCGGTTGAGCCGGAGACCGAGATCGAAGCCGAGCCCGAGATCGCAGCCGCGCTGGAGCTCGAGATTGAGACGAGAAGCTTCGAGGCCGCCGCCGAAGCGAGCAAGGCCGAGCCCGAAGCAGAGCTCGAGAACATCCTCGAGGTTTCCGCAACTGACGTAGCGCCGGAGGAGCCTCGCCGGCGCGTCCACCTCTTCAGGCGCCATGAGAAGGAGTTCGAATACACGTCAGAGCCCGGAGCCGCCGACGAGCCGAGCGCCGAGCTCGAGACCGTCGCCGCAGCGGAGCCCGAGATCGAGGCGAACAATCCCGAGCCCGTCGCCGAAGAAAGCCAGCCCGAGCGGCCGCAGCGCTTCCATCTGCTTCGGCACAGGACGGACGAGCCGGCGATCGAGCCCGAGGTCACGCCCGAAAGCGGCGCCGGGATACCGGCCTCGGAGGCCGAGACCGAGCGTCACGGTCTTTCTCACCTCTTCGAGCGGGCCGAGAAATCCTCCGCCGACGAGCCCGAAGGCGAGCCGGAGCCTGAGATCGCCGAAGAGCCCGTGGCTGAGGAACACGAGCCGGCACCGCCGCGTCACTTCTTCCATCCCTTCAAGCATGAGAAGCCGCTCGAAGCAACGTCGGAGACCGCTACCGGAACAGAAGACGAGGCTGAGCCCGAGCGGGAAGGCCCCTCCGAGCCGTTGGCCGAAGAAAGCGAGTCCGAGCAGCCGCGGCGCTTCCACCTGCACCGGCAGGAGGAGAGCGACGAAGAGGCCAAGGCGGAGCCCGACGCCGAACCCGAGAGCGAAGCCCGGCTGGAAAGCACCGTCGAGATTCCGGTTTCCGAGGCCGAGCCCGAGCGCCACGGTCTGTTTCATCTATTCGAGCGCGAAGCGGAATCCTCCGCAGAGCCCGAGATCGAGCTCGGAGTCGAGCTCGAGAGCATTCCCGAGGTCTTCGCAATCGAGGCCGAGCCTGAGCAGCCGCGGCGCTTCCATCTATTCCGGCACGAAGAGAAGGTGCTCGACGCCGAGGCTGAACGGGAAGTCGAGCCCGAGCCCGAGCCCGCGATCGAGCTGGAAGATCGCAGCGAATCCGTGGCCGAGGAACGCGAGCACGAACGGTCGCGGCGCTTCCACTTGCGACACCGCGAGGCGGGCGAGAGTGAGACCGAGCTCGATGCCGAGACAAGCCCTGACACATCGCCCGCCGCAGCCCGGCAAAGCCCGCTCGATCAGCCCGAGCGCGTAGCCGAGACCGTGGAAATGACCGTCGAGATAGATCTCCCCCCGGAGATCGCGGTCGCCGAAATCGAGCACACGCTCGAGGATCTCGGGCAGCGCGAGCCCGGCTTACGCAGGCGCCGCTGGCCGCTCGGAGCCGGCGCCGACAAGGACGTCGCGACGCTGGTGCAGGAGGACGAGAGCGCAGACGGAGAAAGCGAAGTGCGCTTCGCTGCGGAACAAGAGCGGCGCCGGCGCGAGCGTGAGTACCTGCGCAACCTGCGCGTCTCGCGCTGAACCCATCCGGCCTGGTCTCGAGCGAGCAATTCCGGCGCCTGCGCTCGCTCGTATTAACCCAAAACAACCCCCGAACAGACCGAAGCGGGCGCCGCATGCCCGCTTCAATCCGATCTGGGGGAGATCCGTGTATGTTTTTGGCCTCTGGGCCCCCGCCGCATCGGGGCCCGGGCTCTATTTTCGAGTGGCCCCCGCCGCATCGGGGCCTGTCTCGTTAGTTGCACTATGGTCTTTAGATAGCGCTTCATCTATCACCGCTTGGTGCTTGACCGCGTTGGTTGACTCGCTTCACCGCTCAGCAAGCCAATTATCCGCGTTGAGAAAAGGCAAATTCGGCGCGTACACACCGTTGCCGAGCACTCGCGCGCTTGACAGAACCCGTCGATGAGGGGACTTTTCGTCAGTCCAGGCAGGCGCCGGTAGAGACGCTGACGTGACCGCGACGCTCGAGCAGAGCATGAGCGAGCTCGCTAGAGGTGCCGTAGCCGACGTCGGTGCCCTTCTTCGCCCCGAACACCGTCAGCTCAACGGCACCGAGCTCGTTCACTAGCGGGCCGCCTGAGTCGCCGGGGCGCACCTTGCCGCGCAGGCTGGTGATCGAACGGCTGACGACCGCACCGGCGTAGTTCGGGGAGAAGAGGATCGCCGTCGAGCCGACTCGCGCCGGCTCCGCGATGAAAGGTCCGTCGCCGGGGTAGCCCAGCACCGCTCCGGCATCGCCGTAGTCCGGGCTGGCCAGCGTGAGCGGTCTCACGCCCAGCCCCGGCACGAAGAGCAAGGCGAGATCGTTGGTCGCGTCGAAGGCGACGACGCGGGCGGGGCGGGATGAGTGACCTTGCGCCTGAATCTCGATCTTGCTTCCCCCGGCGATCACGTGCGCCGCGGTGACCACGTACTCCTTCTTCGCCACCCAACCCGAGCCGGCGTAGCCGATACCGCAGGCTTCCGACCTCACCCTGACCACACCCTGCTCGCTGCGCTGCAGGCTTGCGCGAGCGAGCACGCCCGAATCGGGCGCCTGCGACGGAGCCGCCGGTCCGACGATCAGCGGGAAGGGATCGATGCCCGCCAGGGCGCTCATCACATCCTGAGGCGGCAGCGTCGAGATCAGCGACGAAAGCAGAGCCGATTGCCGCGCTCGCTCACGCACAACCGACGTTTGCGGCAAATGGAAGGCGACCGCAGCCACTATCCAGAGCACGGCGATGGCCGTGGCAGCTCCAAGCACCAGCCCGCCCAGGGCGTCGAATAGCCTTAGCGGCGTAAGTTTGAGCGCATCCCTGAGCACGCTCCCCGTGAGCGCGCCCGCGGTCTCCAGTGCAATTGCGAGCACCATCGCCCCCGCAAGCGCCACCAGCGGCGTGTAGGGCGAACTCGAGCCCGAGAACAAAACGGGGGCCAGACGCGCGCCCAGGTACAGACCACCCAGCACGCCTACCAGCGACAGACCGCCGACGATGAGTCCCTTGCGGGCCCCGCCGAAAGCGAGCAACGCGATGAACGCCACGGCGAGCCAGTCGACGAGAGCCACGAAGGAAGGCTACCCCTCCCGCGGAAAGTCGGCCGGCAAAGCCGGCTAAGACTTTTCGCGGGATAACCAACGTGTACGAGACACCGCACCTTCGGCGCGGGTGCCTCGTCTGCTCCTAGGTGCGTGCTCGGCTGACCGTAGTTGTGGTCAGTGTCCGAAGTGGACGAGCCGGAGGATGGCGTTTTGTGAGCCGCGCCCGCCATGTCGATCGCGGCGACCAAGAGCAAGCCGCTTTCCCCCAACGAAAGTCGCCAGGCTTTCGTTGGCAAGGAGCGGACTTTCGTTGTTAGTACAATGCTCCGGCTCGGGGGCGTAGTTCAGCTGGTTAGAACGCCGGCCTGTCACGCCGGAGGTCGCGGGTTCGAGTCCCGTCGCTCCCGTCTCACTCTCTCGACCGGGCTTTCGCTCGTGCGAAAGCCCTGACGCCGCTGGCCGCACGTCACTCTCCAGGGCCGTGTGGGTCAACACTGTCCCTTCCGGTGTCGCACGGCCAGCGGCGCCCCGAGAAAGCGAGAGATTTTCGTTCGAATCGGGGAGGCGCGACGCTTTTCGTCGGCGCAGGCTGGGTGGCGCGACCTTCCTCGTGATGCCTACATTTCCGGGATGGGAGTCAAGGATGAGCGCACGTAGCGCGGTGCGGTGCGCCGGCGAGGCGATCGCCGGATCGCCTCTGTTCCTGGCGGCGCCACTGGTTCGCCGCTGGCACCTGCGCTGGGGCGCGACCGACGAGGAGGTCGCCGCATCGATGCCCGGCGACGAGATCGTGCCGCTGGCTACGTTCTCCGCCACGCGTGCGATCACGATCGGAGCACCGCCGCAGGACGTCTGGCCCTGGCTTGTCCAGATCGGCTTCGGCAAGGCCGGCTTCTACAGCTACGACTTCTTCGACAACGCGATGCGACCTAGCGCCGAGCGGATCCTGCCCGAGTTCCAGAGCCCGCAGGTCGGCGACTGGGTGCCGATGGCGAAGAAGGTCAGCGAGACGACCGCCTTCAAGATCGCAGGCTTCGAGCCGAACCGCTGGCTTCTCTGGGTCAAGCCGGACAGCACTTGGGGCTGGACGCTCAAGCCGCTTCCGGGCAATCGCACCCGGCTCGTCACCCGGCTCAAGGACTTCCACAGCTGGTGCAGCTCGCCGGGAAGCACGCTCCTCACGCTGATCCTGTTCGAGCTCGGCGACTTCCCGATGATGCGCAAGCTCTTGCTCGGCGTGAAGGCGAGAGCCGAGGTTCGCGCGTCTACCCTCCTGCTCTGAGGCCATCCTACGCTCGGGTTCGGGCTCGCGAGATCGGGAACACCGACGTGAATGCGGCCGATCGACCAGACCACAGTCCTCGTCACCGGCGCCAGCGACGGGCTCGGGCGCGGCGTAGCCGAGCGCCTTGCTGACTACGGAGCCACCGTGCACCTGCACGGCCGCGATCCGGACAAGCTCGAGCTGGTGGCGAAGCAGATTCGGCACAACTCGAACAACGACCGAGTCCGTACTCACATCGCGGATCTCGCCTCGCTCGACCAGGTGCGCGCCCTCGCGGAGGAGATCACGCACTCGACCGAGCAGCTCCACGTCCTCGTCAACAACGCCGGCATCGGTAGCGGCAAGCCCGACCTGACCACGCGCCAGCAAAGCCGCGACGGATACGAGCTGCGCTTCGCGGTCAACTACCTGGCCGGGTTCGTACTCACCCTGCGCCTGCTGCCTTTACTGAGGCGATCCGCACCTGCGCGCGTCGTCAACGTCGCCTCGATCGGACAGAGCCCGACCGACTTCGACGACCCGATGCTCGAGCGTTCCTACGGCGGTAGTCGCGCCTACGGGCAGAGCAAGCTCGCCCAAATCACCTCCGGCTTCGAGCTCGCCGACCGCTTGCGCGCCGAGGAGGTCACCGTCAACAGCCTCCATCCGGGCACGCTGATGCCCACCAAGATCGTTCTCGAGCAGATCGGCCGATCCGTGGACAGTCTCGAGACGGGCATCGAGGCCGTCGTCCGGCTGGCGGTCGCACCCGAGCTCGAGAACGTGAGCGGGCGATTCTTCGATCGTCAAACCGAGGCACGCGCAGACGATCAAGCCTACGACCGAGACGCTCGCCGGCGCCTCTGGGAGCTCAGCCTGGAGCTCAGCGGCGAGCCCGATCCAACCCGCGCACACGCGCTTTAGGGCCTATCCCGGTAGGGATGTGCGCCCGAGGTGGTCAAGCCGTGGATGCCAGTGGCCGTAGGGCTGTGAAGGCGCACTGGTAGTGCGGAGAGCAGCCCTCCGGTTGCTGACGCCGCGGATCGGCCGCGTCGGGCGTGCAGGCCTATTGGGATAGGCCCTTCGTCGATCAGTCGGAGCGGGCGAGCGGCTGCGGCCAGACCGCGGCGAGCGATCCGGTGAGTGTGCAACGGGCGATTGGGCGCCGACGCTCACCGTCGGCGACCGGCGACTCGATTCGCGCGATCACCCGGCGCTGCACGTAATCGCCTGCCTCATAATCGACGGAGCCACGCGCGTCCGTTCGGATCGGGCCCGCCTCGGCGCAAGCAACGGGAGACGATCGGAACGAGCCGAGACAAGCCAAAACCGAAACTCGAAGCCTCTCTGAAGCTCGCCCGCAAGGCGGCCAAGGCGGGCTCGGAGCAGCTCTCGGACACGCTCGGAGGCTCGGTCAGGATGAGAGTCATCGTCGTGCTCGCGGCGATTCTCGCGCTCAGCAGCGCCGATGTCGTCACCGTCGGCGCCTCGGCCACGCAGCTGCGCAGCGACCTGTCGATCAACAACACCGATATCGGCCTCCTGGTCGCCGTCTCCTCGCTCGTCGGCGCGCTGGCCAGCGTGCCTTTCGGCGTGCTGGCAGACAGAGTCCGGCGTACGTTCATACTCGGAGCGGCGATCGTGCTCTGGGGAGTGGCGATGGTCTGGAGCGCCATGGCCTCTAGCTTCGGCGAGCTCCTGCTCACGCGCCTGTTCCTAGGGTCGGTGACCGCCGCGGCCGGCCCGCTTGTGGCATCGCTCGTCGGCGATTATTTCGCCGGCTCGGAGCGAGGGCGCATCTACGGCTTCATCTTGAGCGGCGAGCTGCTCGGCGCCGGCTTCGGCTTCGCGGTCACCGGCGACATCGCCGCTCTGTCCTGGCGGCTCGCATTCTTCGTTCTCGCCGTTCCCGCATTCGTGCTGGCCTGGGCGGTGTTGCGGCTTCCCGAGCCGGCGCGGGGCGGACGCGGTGCGCTCGCTCCCGAGGCGGGCACGGCGGCGGCTCGAGCCGCGCAGCGCGCGGCTGACGCGCAACCGGCCAGCGATGAGCCGCACGCGACCGACGCCCAGCTGCTCGTGCGCGAGCACAACATCGGCCCCGATCCGGCGCTCGTCCTGCACGGCGACATCAGCCGCATGAGCCTGAGGGCGGCGATACGGCACGTGCTCCAGGTGCGGACGAACGTCGTGCTGATCGCATCCAGCTCTCTCGGCTACTTCTTCCTGGCCGGGGTGGAGATCTTCGGCGTCGAGTTCGTCAAGGGCCAGTACGACATCGGGCAGGTGAAGGCGAACGGACTATTGCTCGTCGTGGGAGTCGGCGCGATCGTGGGCGTGCTGCTCGGCGGAACGCTCAGCGACTCCCTGCTGCGCCGGCGCCACCTCAACGCCCGCCTCACCGTGAGTGCGCTCGCGGCGACGGCCACGATCGTGCTCTTCATTCCTGCGCTGATCACGCGCAGCGCCGGCTCCGCCCTCCCCTACCTGCTCTTCGCCGCGCTCGCGCTCTCGGCCCAGAACCCGGCGATCGATGCGGCGCGCCTGGACATCATGCCGCCGCGCCTGTGGGGACGCGCCGAGTCGGTGCGCACGCTCGTTCGCGGCGTCGCGGTGGCTCTTGCGCCGCTGCTTTTCGGCGCCGTGTCCGACTACGTTTTCGGCGGTGGGCGCTCGGGGTTGCAATGGACGTTCGCCGTGATGCTCGCGCCGCTGGCCGTCGCCGCGTACTTGCTTTTCAAGGCGCGGCATACCTACCCCGGCGACGTCGCCACCGCCGCGGCTTCGGCGCCCCGAAGCCCGTCCTCCGCTCCCAGTAGCCGTCCCCGCTGAGCGGTGAGTCCCGCGCGCGGAACGACGTAGCCGAAGCCGTCCCGAGCGCGGGAGTGAAATCTTGCCGCCTACGCCGGCGAGGCGACCTTCATCATCTTTTCGATCTCCTCCGCAGGGAGATTGGGCTCTCCGTGCGCTTTCCTGGCGTGGATCTGAACGTGCTCGATCAACTCTTCCTTGGACTCGGTCGTGAACGAGCCGGGACAATCCATGCCCGAGTCACGGCAACTAACCGAATAGGACTGCATCTTTCGCCTCCTAGTCTCGTAACGAGCGACAAAGATTGTTCCTTGTTCGTTCGTTTGGAAACGTCATGCGGGGCTACTGGAACGCAGTGGTCGCCACCCACACGCCGGCGCCAGGCGTCTAGCAAGCGGTCGGCGGAGCACCGGCCGAGATCTGTCTGGCTCGCTCGCCGCGAGCGAAGCCGCGCTCGGCACCGAACGTCCCGCCGAGCCTGCCTGCAGCGGATATGCTCGTTCGCATCATGGAGACCACCAAGTACTTCCTCAACGAGTCCGCGCTCCCGAAGCGCTGGTACAACATCCAGGCCGATCTACCGAGTCCTGCGCCTCCCTATCTCCATCCCGGCACGATGGAGCCGATCGGGCCCGAAGACCTCGCGCCGCTTTTCCCGATGGAACTGATCAAGCAGGAGGTCAGTCAGGACCGCTACATCGACATCCCGCAAGAAGTCCTCGAGATCTATCGCCTCTGGCGACCGACACCTCTCTACCGAGCGCAGGGCCTCGAGCAGGCAATCGGTACGCGCTCGCGCATCTTCTTCAAGCACGAGGGCGTCAGTCCGGCCGGCTCGCACAAGCCGAACACCTCCGTCGCTCAGGCCTTCTACAACAAGAAAGAAGGCCGCACACGCATCGCTACCGAGACCGGAGCCGGGCAGTGGGGCAGTGCGCTCGCGTTCGCCTGTCAGCTGATGGGGCTCGAGTGCATGGTCTACATGGTGCGTGTCTCCTACGAGCAGAAGCCTTTCCGGCGCTCGCTCATCCACACCTGGGGCGCCGAGGTTGTTCCCAGCCCATCCGATCAGACCAACGCCGGCCGCTCGATCCTCAAGAACCACCCCGAGATGAAGTCGGGCAGCCTTGGTATCGCCATCTCCGAAGCGGTCGAGGATGCGGCCCTTCGCGAAGACACCGCCTACTCGCTGGGCAGCGTGCTCAATCACGTGCTGATGCATCAGACGGTGATCGGCGAAGAGGCCATCGAGCAGATGAAAATGGCGGGCGCCTATCCCGACGTCGTTGTCGGCTGCGTCGGCGGCGGCTCGAACTTCGCGGGAATCGCCTTCCCCTTCATGCGCGACAAGATCGCCGGCAAGGAGATCGACTTCCTGGCCTGTGAGCCGGCAGCCTGCCCGACGCTGACGCACGGGATCTACACCTACGACTTCGGCGACACGGCCAAGTTGGCGCCTGTGGCCGCGATGCACACGCTCGGTCACGACTTCGTGCCCGAGTCGATCCACGCCGGCGGCTTGCGCTACCACGGCATGGCGCCGCTCGTGTCGCACGCGCTACAGCTCGGCCTCATCCGTGCCGAGGCCTACCTGCAGAACGACGTCTTCGCCTCAGCGATCACCTTCGCACGCAGCGAAGGGATCATCCCGGCGCCCGAGTCGTCGCACGCGATCCACGGCGCAATCCGAAGTGCAAAACAGGCCGACGAAGAGGGCGTGGAGAAGACAATCCTCTTCAACCTTTCCGGTCACGGGCACTTCGACATGGCCGCTTACGACAACTACCTTGCCGGCAAGCTCGTCGACGTGGCCTTCGACGAGGCCCAGATGGAACGAGCGCTGAAGGCGATCGAGTCACTGCCCAAGCCGGCCTGATTCGGTTCTTACGAAAGGGCGAGCACGCAGGCGCTCGCCCTTTCTCTTTCGATGGAGAGCTCAACGAGCGAGAGGAGACGGTCGATGTCGGAGGAGAGAGTTTTCAGCGCCGAGCAGGCCAAGAACGTGGGCGCACAGATCGGTATCGACTGGGAGCACGCGCCGTTCGACGTCGAACAGTTCCGCGCCGGGATGGATATCGAGCTCGAGCACGGAGTGCGCGATCCGGCAACCGACGTCACCGGTAGCGACCCGGTGCTCACCGCCAAGATCGCGCTCGCGCACCTGAACGAGTTCCCCGACTACTACACCCGTCTCGAGGCGATGGAGGAAGAGGCGAAGCGCTTCCACCGCCTCGCCTGAAGCGACTTCCGCTCGGTCACGCGGCCAGCGCGTTCGCGCAGGTCGAAAGCGCCATCTGCGTGAGGTATACCGTCGGGCCCAGAGCGTTGTCGAGGGCCTGCCGAACTCTGCCCCGAATCTCGGGATTTCGCTCGAGCGTCGCCATCGTGTCGCAGGGCCCGCTCAGAATGAGCCTGATCGGAAGAAGCTGCTCGCGCTGCGGAAAAGTCCCACTCGCCGGCACGATCTCGAGCGTGCAGCAAGCGAGACAAGTGGCCGCGTCGTTCTCATGAGCGCCGCTCAACCGTTCGAGTGCCGCCTTATAAACGGTGGCGGTATCGGGAAGCCGTTGCGGTGTGGCTACCTCGTGCTTATGGAGAGTGATGACTCGCATAGGCAGGTAATCGGCCGGCGCAAGCAAGTGCCGCATACCCGCTCTGCGTCTATCTGCCTAGCTCGAAAGGGTCAGGCTCCGGACCGGGTAGAAAGGCCGCGAACCACCTCATAGGCCCAGCTTTCGATCGCCTTCCAGTCGCGCGCGTCCACTGCGGGCATACGTTTGAAGGGAAAGCTGAGCTTGCTCGGATCGATCACGCCGCCGAAGATCGCGGTCGAAAAGGGATGAATCTCGGGCACGTTGGCGAGTGCCCGTGCCAATTCGCCGCCCGCCGCCTCGAGGGCCTCCGGCTCATTGCTCTTCGGCCCCAAAGCGAAGACTGCCAGCGGTAGCGAAGCCAGTTCCGATCGATGGCGCTTGAGCAGCCTGCGCGCGTCCTTGTGCCAGCGTCCCATGTAGAGCGCGCCTCCGAGCACGACCGCGCGGTAGCGATCGAGGCTCTTCACATCGCGAGCGGGACAGATCTCGACATCAGCTCCACTCTGGCGGATGACGCGCGCCACGTCGGCGGCGACCTCGCGTGTCGATCCGCGCTTGGTCGCGTAGGCAACGAGTACGGTATCCATCAGCCCTCCTCCCGGCCGCTTACATACAGGATTATGACAACAGGGTGGATAATCACTCCGATCGAGCCGGCAGGATTCACCTGTCGCTCGGAGGAAAGCCCCTGAGGAGGGAGAGGTAATGGCCTTAAAGCTGCACCGCTGTTCGATGATGTGGGTGAAGATCGGCGCCCATCCGTGCTGGCGCGTCCAGAAAGCACTCGATGCGGCGGATATCGAATACGAAGTAGTGAAGGGCCCGGTTGCCAGGTCGAAGCGCGACCAGGTGGTCGCTCTGAGTGGCCAGAAGCTCTACCCGGTAATCGAGTTCGAGGACGAGAGCGTCTATCGCGATCAGTCCCAGCGCATGGCCGAGCGTATCCGCGCCGGGAAGCTATTCGAGTCGCCGAAGCCAGAGCACTAGCGTCGTCGACCCGCTGACACCGCGTCTCGAGAGAGAGTGTCGGCGGCGTCCACGATCGTCAGCGTCGACGTGCTCGGATCAGCAAGGATCGCGCCCGCCGAAGGCTCCGTAAGCTCGAGCGAAACGGTCTCGCGAGATTCGCGGGCCTCGTCCGCCCTGATCCGGATCGAGATCGTCTTGGCGCGCTCTCCCGGGGAGAAGGAGATCGTTCGCGAGACACGCGCGAAGTCGCGACCGGCTGTTGCGCTGCCTCCGGTAGTCGTGAGCTTGAAGGAAACACGCTCGGCCAGCGTGCCCTCGCGTTTGATCCTGATCCGAGCGATCCGACCCTCTCCGGCTTCGTATCGAGATCTGGAGAAAGCGATCTTCGAAGGGAAAGGTGTCAAGCGGATCGCCCGCTCGGCGTTTATCCGCCCGTAACCGAAACGCCCGCTGTGCCCGCGCGAATCGTAAGCGCTGACATTGGGTCTGATCTTGTCCGCGGAGCCTTCCAGGATCTGGCGCACCTGGGTTTCGGTGAGGCCCGGGTTCCGGGACAGGACGAGGCCGGCAATGCCCGCCGCCAGCGGTGCCGCCGACGACGTGCCGCCGAATCCGGAGTAGTAGTCGCCGGTACGGTTGTACCCGGCCGGTCCGGTTCGGTCGGTGGTCACGATCGCGTCCGTCAGATCACCGCCGCTGCTCGGGGCGACGAGAGCCAGCTTCGCACCGAACTGGCTGTAGGGAGCCTGGCAATCGAAACTGGTGCTCGCGCCGACCGCGATCGCCTGCGAATAGGCCGCCGGGTACGAGAGGCCGGCAGGCGGAACGCCTGAGAATAGATCGCTGACGAACTCGAAGGTGCCGTCGTCGCCCTGGTCGACCCACAGCGACAGCCCATCGCGAGCCGAGACGGCGCTGCTCCCGTTGATGAAGTAAAACTTTCCCGCTTCGCTCGAGACGAAGCCAAGAAAATCGAGATCTCCCGGCTTGGTAAGCGTCTTCACGACATCGAGGTGCGTTTCTTGCTCGTTGGAGATCTTCCCGGCTTTTGCAGCCTGCGACCAGCAGCGACCTTCGTCCGCGTGCGCCGGGTCGTTGACGATCAACCAGGAACCGTCTCCGCCGGTAGACCAGCCGAGCGGAAGATCGGCGCTCGGCTGAAAGGTCTGAAACTCGCCGTCGGGTAAGAGCACCCAACTCAGCCATGCGCTATCGGCGCCAACCGGGAAGGAGTCATCCTCGTCCTTCGAGTACATCCATCGGAACCGATAGGTGCCGGCAGGGATTTCCGCGAGGGTGAATCGCACGATCCCGGACGCGCTGTTTCCGGACGCCGCGAGCACTACCGCGCCCTTGCCCCCGCGCCCTTTCGTAGTCGCGTACCTAAGAGCCGATTTGAGCACTGCCACCGGCTCATCTGAGCCCCAGCTGATGTTGACCACGTCCGCCATTCGGCCGGCGTAGCGGATCGCGTCGGCGATTTCCGAGTCCTCCGCCCAGATACCGTCGGAAGCGATCTTGACCGGCAGGATGGTGCACCGCGGGCAAGCTCCGGAGATTCCTTTGCCGTTGTTTCCGCGCGCCGCCGCCACTCCCGCGACCGCTGTCCCGTGGTCGTCGGCTTCTTCATCGCTCCCAACGGGCCGGACTTCGTTCGTACCCCACACGAAGTTCCAGCCGTGTATGTCGTCTACGTAGCCGTTGTGATCGTCGTCGATGCGATTACCCGGGATTTCGCCGGGATTCGTATAGATGTTCGGAGCCAGGTCGGGATGAGAGAGCTGAACGCCGTCGTCAATCACGGCGATCGTGATGTCGGGGTTGCCTCTCTCCATGTCCCAGGCGCCCGTGAGACGAGCATCTGCGTTCGCCGTCCCGCCATCCTGGCCCGTGTTGAGCAGATGCCACTGCTGCGAGAAAAGCGGGTCGTTGGGAATGAAATCCTTCTTGAGCTCCTGTACGAAATTCGGCTCGGCCCACTCCACCAGCCCGCTTTCGTAGAGCGCCCTCGAAACGGCCAACGGATCGGACTTCTTGGGGTTACGCAGCCGCAACACGTATTCCTCGGAGCTGTAGGCGAGCCTGCGCGCGACAACGAGCCCGCGCGCGGCGAGCTCGTCCTTGATCTGTGCCGACGCGGGCCCGCCCCTCAGGCGCACGATCAGCTCGTCGGTCAAGAGCAATCGGCTTCCGGTCTTCGGATCGATCCAGGCCGGGTAGGCGAATTCCACTTCACGCTTCGTCCCCAGACCGGTGAGCAAACGGCCGAAACCGGCGTTCGACTTGCTTCTTATTGCGACCGCCGAGAGAGCCCGGCCGCGAAGACTCGCCGCCGGGCTTATCCGCGCCGAGGCGGAGAGCCCGTCGACCAATTCGCTCCTGCTCGACTTCGACGCTACTGCCGCGAAGCGAACGCTCAGCTCGCTCCCGGATCGCTCGAGCCGAACGAGCTTGCCGTCGTAGTAGTACGAGCTCTCGACCGGTTTCGAGGCCTCACCCGCTTCGTATGGTTGCCGCTCAAAACGCGTGACAGAGGACGAGACCCGAAATACCTGCCTGAGGGAATCAGGCTTGGCGTAGCTAACGCGCTCGCGGCTTGCTCCTTGAAGCGGAGTCACGACGACGAGGAGAGCAAGCGCCGCAACACCGGCTCCAATCATGACCGGGGGTCTCGGAGTCATCTCTGTACAGCTCCTTGGTTTCGCATCGAAAGGTCCGCAGGGACCGCCAACGCGACTAACCCGGTAATCGCAATCGCAGATTTTCACGCTTAGATAAAGGTGGACTAAAGCCTCCAACACCCGGCGGGAGCCGGTCGATACCAGCCGGCAGGCGAGTAAGGCGACGGCTGCCCTACGTCGCGCGGGAACAGTGCGCCGGTTTCTTCGTTTGAGTCTGTGAAGATCAGAACAGTACGAAGATCGCGGCCTTCGCCGCCGCAGAACGAACTCGAGCCAGAGACGAGGTGGAGAGGTGTTTCGCAAGAGGGGAACGCAATCGGGATCGACCAGTGAGACCGACGCGCGGGAGCAGAAATTGAAAGAGGAGCTGACCCCGCTGCAGTACGCGGTCGCCTGTGAGGGAGGCACCGAGCCGGCGTTCCGAAACGCGTACTGGAACAACCACGAGCCGGGAATCTACGTGGACATCGTCTCGGGCAAGCCGCTTTTCAGCTCCACGGACAAGTTCGACTCGGGCACCGGCTGGCCGAGCTTCACGCGACCCATCGATGACAGTGAGATCGTCGAGCACGCTGACCGATCGTACGGGATGAGACGCACCGAAGTTCGGAGCGCGGAGGCCGATTCGCACCTCGGTCACGTGTTCCCGGACGGGCCGGAGCCGACCGGGCTGCGCTACTGCATCAACTCGGCGTCGCTTCGCTTCATCCCGCTCGAGCAGCTGGAAGAAGAGGGGTACGGCGAGTTTCGCGCGCTCTTCGCGCAGGAGGGCACCGACGTAAGCGGGCGCTAGCGCTAGCCCGAGCCCGTCGCAGTGAAACGTCGGGGCTTGTCGAGCGGGCGCTCGGCGCTCAGATCACTCTGAAGCTGGACGTCTTGCTGTTCGCGTCGGCGGTCAGTTTCACCCTATAGCGACCGCTCTTGATCGCCTTCGTTCCGAAGAGCGCCTTGACCGTCATGCTTCGCCTACCCGCGAAGTTCCCGCTCTTCTTGACGTTTCTCACGGTCACCCACTTCGCGCCCTTCTTGTAGCTGAGCAGGTAGTCGAACCTCTTGCTCGCCGGTGAGAAGGTGACCGCGAGCTTGGTCTTGCGCGCCTGCGCTCGCGCGAAGCTCGTCTTGGTCAGCTTGGCCGAGACGATTATCCCGGGTGAGTTGACGACTGTGAGGGTGGCACTACTGGGACTACCAAGGAGGGCGCCCGTAGACGGGCCGGATAGCTGGAGCTTGACCGTCTCGTTGCCCTCCAGCAACTTGTCGTTGGCGATCGGGACGGTGACCGTCTTCGACATCTCGCCCACGGCGAAGGAAACTGCCTCCGAGACGGTCGTGTAATCGGCGCCGGCGCTGGCCGTCCCGTTCGCGGTCGCAAAGTGAACGGAGACTGCACTCGAGCTATAGCCGGTACGGTTGACCGTGATCAGCGCCGAACCTCCGCTTTCCTTTACCGAATAGCTCCCGGCGGAGAAGGCGAGCGCAGCATCGTTGTCCTGGATCGTGAGGGTGGCCGTGCTCGGACTGCCGATCGTGGCGCCGGCAGAAGGGCTCGAGAGCTCGAGCGAGACGGTCTCGCTGCTCTCCAGGAGGCCATCATTCGTGACTGGAATGGAGACCGTTTTTACAGTCTCGCCGGCGGCGAAAGAGACATCTTGCGAGACGGGCGTGTAGTCCGAGCCTGCCGTGGCCGATCCGTTTGCGGTTGCGAAGTGAACGGAGTCGGGCACAGTCGTCGAGCCCGAGCGCGTGATCGTGATCGGCGCCGAGCCGGCGCCCTCGCCGACCGAATAGCTTGCCGCACTGAAAGCGAAGGCTCGCTCGTTATCGATGATGGTCAGCGTGGCCGTACTCGGCCAACCAAGCTCCCCGCCGCTGGGACTGGAGAGGGAGAGGGAGATCGTCTCGCTTCCCTCACTCAATAGATCGTCCGTGATCGGAACGGAGACGGTCTTCTCCGTTTCGCCGGCGCCGAAGGAGACATTGTCTGAGACGGCCGTATAGTCCGAGCCCGCGGTGGCCGATCCGTCCGCCGTCGCGATGTGCACGAAGGCCGCACCCGAACTGTCACCGGTTCGATTGATCGTGATGGTGGCGGACGGCCCTGATTCGCTGACCGAGTAGGTCGGCTGCGAGAAGGCGAGAGTCGAGGTCGAGATACCGACCGCGCCCGGAGCTTGGATCAGCCCGGCGCCGACAACATCGCTTGTGCCACCGTTCGTCACCGGAACGGCAGTCGTCCGCAGTCTGGCGAGGACCTGGGACGACGCGAGAGCGGGGTCTTTCTCGAGCATCAGCGCGGCCACGGCCGCCGCGTGAGGCGCCGCCTCGGATGTGCCGCAGAAGCGGAAGGGCGTGGGAGGCGGGCCGGTGCCGTCCCAATAGAAGAACGAGGTCTGCGCACAGTCTGTTGCCGCGAGGTCGGGCTTCGGGAGCACGAGCGGCGAGGGGAGCGCGGCGGCGGGCGTCGTGCCGCTAACAGGACCGTAGTAGTAGGTGACCGGGCCATGAGACGAATACGACTCCGGGGTCGTCGAATCGTTGTAGCGGACAGCCCCAACGCTGATCGTGTTTTGACCGCCGTTATGGCCGAAGATGGTGGGCCCGACGACGTCGCCGCCGCTCGAGCTGTTGTACTCGGCGCTTGTTACGTCACTGCTTTGAACTACCACGTACTTGAGCCGCGGATTCGCCGCGCCCGACCAGCGAGCAATGACGACCTCCACGTTCTCGGGGGCTCCAGTCGTGTTCTGGTAGCCCACTATCTCGAACGGTTCCTGGGTGCCCCGAGGGCCCGAGTTGGCGTCAGTGGAGGCGCCGAGGAGCTCCCCGGTATCGGCGTCGATGAGGACGATGTCGAGATCCGTGCCAACCCCGCCCCAGGGCTGGGCCCACTGGAGATCGAGCGCGAGGTATCCATTGTTGGCGAGCGTGTAGTCGGCGCGGCTGTCGTCTCCTGAACCTGGAGCGAAGTCGTGGCAATCCGAATACGTGAACCCCGGTTGTGTAAGAGCGTCGAGCTCCGCAGGACAGAAAGTCGGGCGATATGAGGGCGCCTCATAGGAGCCGACGTTGTGGCCGCCGACGACCACGTTCTCGTTTCCCGCGGACGAGAAGTACGAGGCTCCGGACGAGGTGACGTCGTCGACCGCCACGTCGATCGGGCCTTTCTGGAACATCGGCTCGTCGAAGTAGGTGATGTCGTCCGCGATGACCCTGGCGCCCGCGTTCCGGAGCGCACGGATGTTGTCGGCCATGCCGAACATTCCGGGGTTGGCGTCCGTTCCGTTAGCGGTGGCGAACGCGAGCGCAGCTCCGGGCGCGAGGTCGTGGGCGACCTCGAGCATCGCACGGCCCTCGTCCAAGCCCGTGCTCGTGAAGTCCTCTTCCAGAACGTTCACCGGCGTGGACTGTCCGAGACACGTGTTGCCCGCGCCCGGCAGCTCACCGGCCAACACGCCGGTCGCGGCATCAGTCGGGAAGCCGAAAGCGTCGTACGAATCGGAGAGGACGCCGATGGTGACTCCCGACCCGTCGACGCCATTCGCCAATCGCGCCGAGGCCGCGCCCAGCTGGGAATCACCCTCGGAAACGGCGGCGCCGGACGGACACGTAGACGCCGAGAACATCGGAGCCAGCGCCTCTCGAGCAGAGGCAACGTTCGAAAGCTTCCCAAGTGCCGGAAGCCGGCTCGGGCTCACGGCGACGGTCACCACTCCGTACCGCTTCGAGGCGTTGACGACCGTCGCGCCGGCGTTCTCGATCGCCTCGCTCGCGTTCGCGACGGATCCCGAAACGCGCACGTACACGATCAGCTGCTTCCCCCCGGCAGTGCGGAGGAGGCTCCCCGGTCCGGATTCCGGAAGGCCCACGGTCGCTGCCTGCGTCTCCGCCGAGGCCTTCAAAACCGATGGCTGCGAAAGCTGGCGCAGCCGCGACGACAGCTTGCCGCTCTTCGCGAGGGCGATTCTCGATAGATAGGTGTGCGCGCCGGGCGCGCCGGGCGAAGCGATAGCTCCGGCACCTGCCGGAAGGCCAAGCCCAATCGCTCCGAGCAGAACAAGGCCCGCTAGCGTTATCACGCGTTGCAAGAACCGAGAACGCGGCACCTTCATCCTGGTCTCCTTCCGAGCAGCCTGGGGGAACGGCAATCGAGAGCACTCTGACAATCGGCACGGAGAGCGAACATGTAAATACCTCGCAACCTCGGTGGTCGTGGCGTGTGGAACAGAGCTCGACCCCGAGCCGTTATCCCTATTGAATGGAAATCGTACGGTTTTGTCGTACGACGCTTCGGATATCGGGGAGGCACAGGTGGATCAGAAAACTGAGCAGGTGACCTTCGCCGCCGGCTGCTTCTGGGGCGTCGAGGCCTATTTCAAGCGCGTGAAAGGCGTCATTCGGGCGACCTCCGGCTACAGCGGAGGCCTGACAGAACATCCGAGCTACGAGCAGGTCTGCACCGGTCGTACCGGGCACGCCGAGTCGGTGCTCGTCGAGTACGACGCGCAGGTCGTCTCCTTCGACCGGCTCCTCTACCACTTCTGGAAGATCCACGACCCGACCCAGCTCGACCGCCAAGGAAACGATGTTGGCAGCCAGTACCGTTCGGCGATCTTCACGCATTCGGAAGAGCAGCGCGAGGAAGCCGAGCGCTCGAAGGCGGAGTTGGAGCGCTCGGGCCGCTTCCGCAAGCCGGTCGCGACCGCGATCGAGCCGGCGAAGGAGTTCTGGCCCGCCGAGGAGTACCACCAGGACTATCTGGCGAAGAACCCCGGCGGTTATTGCCACGTCGATCTCTCGAGCGCCGCGTAGCGCACGAACAGCTCTTCAACCTGCCGGCCGCTCAATCCGCGGCCGACTGGGACGAGCTCAGACCGCGCTGCCTCCCTGGAGCTCGTGCAGAAGCGCCGCGACACGGCGCGCAATCTCGTCGCGAATGCGCCGAGTCGTCTCCGGATCGGTCTCGTTCGGGTCCTGCACGTTCCAGTCGAGGTAGCGCCTGCCGGGAATGACCGGGCAGCTGTCGCCGCAGCCCACTCTCACTACGAGATCGGCCCACTCGAGGTCGGCGCGCTCGAGCTGACGGGGCTCGTGCCGCGAGAGGTCGATGCCCAGCTCGTGCATCACGGCGATTACGTTCGGGCCGGTCCGGATCGCGGGCCTTGTGCCGGCCGAGCGCAGCTCGTACCTTCCTTCGCCGCCGCGCCGGAAGAAGGCCTCGGCCATCGGCGAGCGACCGGCATTGCCGACACATACAAAAAGGACGTTCACGGTCGACTGCTCTCCTTTCTCGTGGCCCTCGGCCCGGATGCAGTTCATCATATGGACGCCGATCCGCCTGTTGTCGGCGAGGCCAGCTCGCTCTCGATCTACAACCTCCCGGAGGCTGCGCCGAGCGGTGACGTCGTCTCACTCGCCCTGCGCGGGGTCGAGGTACCGCGCGACGATGCCGTCTGGCTTCGCTACGACGTCGTTCGCTAGCGGTCCCGTCCATCTTTCCGACGCGCCCGCCTATGCTGGCGAGATGAGCTCCAACCCGAGTACCGGCGGGGGCGTTCTCGCGCTTACCTTCGACGACGGTCCATCCGAGTCGACGCCGCCGATCCTCGATCTGCTCGCCAAGCACGGCGCCAGCGCGACCTTCTTCATTCTCGGGGGCGCTATCGCCGGCGCCGAGAGCACTCTCGAGCGCGCGCTCGCCGAGGGACACGAGCTTGGGCTCCACAGCTGGTCGCACCCGCATCTCACTCAACTCTCCGACGACGAGATCAGAAGAGAGATGCGCGAGACGCAGGTGGCAATCGAACGTGCAACAGGCGCTGTCGCGCGTGTCTGGCGGCCGCCCTATTTCGAAGCCGACGACCGGGTGCGCCAGGCGCTCGTCGGCAGCGGCATGGTCGAGGCCGGTTGCTCGATAGCGCCCGAGGACTACCACTGGCCTGCCGCGCGCACAGCGGCATTCGTGATCGAGCGCTTACAGCCCGGAGCCATCCTCGACCTGCACGACGGGCGACCTTCTCACTCGAGTAGCGCCCCGGAACGGGCCGCGACGGTCGAGGCGCTCGAGTTGATCCTCGAGGAGATGCGGCAGCGGAACCTTCGAGGCGTTTCCTTCTCGCAGCTTCCGACCCTTGAAATCGGCGGCGCGACCTGAGAAGGTGTCAACTGTGTCGCGGCGTTTTCTTCTAGCAATCGCAGTCGGAGCTGTCGCGCTGCTCGCGCTCGGCTCCCTGGCAACGGCAAGCTCGAGCAAGTCGCGGACGGGCGAGGACACCATCATCCAGTTCCGCATGCCCTCGAACAACGTCTTCTGCGCCTACGTCGTCTCGAGCTCGCCGTACGCGAAATACGTCCGCTGCGACATCATGAGCGGCATCAAGCCGAAGCCAACCGGCGGGCGCTGCGTCGAAGGCGTCCGCGGCATTAGCGCCGACATCGACGTAACGGGAAGGGCGACGTTCCCGTGCTCCAGCGACACCGTCTATAACAAGAGCGCGTCGCAGCTCAACTACGGAAAGACCTGGCGTCGCGGTGGTTTCACCTGCAAGTCATCGATGGCAGGGCTCAGGTGCTCGAACCTGAGCCGGCACGGCTTCTTCCTCAGTCGCGCACACAGCTATCGCTTCTAGGCGGCTAGGCGCGAAGAACGGGTGGCGCGCCGTTCCTGATTCGGCGCGAAATCAGCATACCTGGGTGCTTATTCTGCGTGCCCATCACGCTAAATTCGGACGACCCCGCGGGCGGGTGGCTCGGTGGCGGGCTGCGTACCTTGATGCCGGCGCCGAGCGGAACCGGAAGTGCTTTCTACTCCTCTGCGACAAGGGGCTCCGGAGCGGACGCTCCAACCGCCGCCCCGGCTGGAGCGGCGCTCGAGGCGAGCACGCCGATCAGCGCCATCACCAGCGCGACTATCCCCAGCGCAGTCGGAAGCCCGAGCACTTTCGCAGTTGAGCCGATCAGCGGCGGCCCGACCAAGAAGCCGAAATACCCGATCAGCGAAACCGAGGCCAGCCCCATTCCGGACGGCACGTCACTACGCGAGCCGGCGGCCCGGAAGACGGTCGGAACCACCGCAGCGAGGCCGGCGCCCATACCTGCGAAACCGATGATGGCCGCGATCGGATGCCCGATCAGAAGAGCAATCGTAAGGCTTCCTGCCGCGAGCAATCCGCCACCGCGTGTCAAGGCGACGGGCCCGAAGCGCATCGTCAGGCGATCGCCGCTCAGACGGCCGGCGACCATCATCAGCGAGAAGGCGAAATAGCCAAGCGCGGCGATGGCTTGGCTGGAATGAAGCGGCTTGTTGATGTAGACGGCGCTCCAGTCGCCCGCCGCCCCCTCCGAGAGCAGGCTGATAAAGGCGACAATGCCCAGCGCAACCAGTTGCCGCGGCGGCTTGACGAAGAAACGGCGCTCTTCCTGCGCGGCGTCGTCGCCGCCTCGAAGCAGGAAGCGGCCCGCGATCAGACCGCCGGCCAGCGCGATACCCGTCGCGAGCGGAATGTGAATACGCAGATCGAGCGCTGCCCAGGCCGCCAGCGCACCGGTTCCCGCACCAGCGAGCCCGCCGAAGCTGAACCAGGCGTGGAAGGAGGAGAGAATCGGGCGTCCGTAGTGGCGCTCGATCAACAAGCCGTGCGCGTTCATGGCGACATCCACGAAGGCGCTGACCACGCCGAGGACGAAGATGATCAAGCCCAGAACGACGACGTTGGGCGCAAAGGCGATCGGCGCTATAGAGGCGCAGAAAAACAGGAATGCGATGCGCGTCGTGCGGCGGCTTCCAACACGAGTCACGATTCGCCCGGCGAATGGCATCGCCACGATCGCCCCCAGAGGCGCACCGAAAAATGCGAACGAGAGGGAGAAGACCGACAGGTCGAGCTTGTCCATCAGCGCCGGTATGCGCGTCACCCAGTTGCCGGCGAGCGCCCCGTTGGCGAAGAAGATGTAGGCGACCGCGATCCGCGCCGCGCGCAAACGGCGCTGAACGGCTTCGTTTTCGATCGACTGCCTCAAGAAGAACTCCTCAGGGAAGTGAGTGCGCCGCACCAGGCTAGCGACAGGCGCGAGCAGAGCGGTCGGTCAGGTCGTGAGGACGCGCCGGAGCCGCCAGGTGGCGAGTGTCAGCAAGACGGCCGCGTAGGCGCAGAGCACGCCCACGTCGAGCCATACGCTCGAGAGACCGCTGCCGTTCACGAGCAGGTGATTGAAAGCGTCGTTTGCCCAGGCGTGCGGAGTGATGTGCGCGATCTTGCGCATCGTCGCGGGGAAGGTCTCGAGCGGGGCCATCGAGCCGCCGATGGCGGCGAAGACGAGCCCGACGATCATCCCGGTCGGGGCGGCTTGCTGCTCGCTTCCGAACAGTGTTCCGATCAGCACTCCCGCCCCCACCGCAACCAGGCTAAAAGCGAGGATGACCGCGCTCGTTCCGAGCGGATTGCCCCAATTGACCGAGAAGATCAACCAGGAGAAGAGCACGATCACCAGCGACTGGAGGAGCGTGATGATCCAGCGACCGAGCACGATCCCGAGCAGGATCTCGCGTGCGGAGCTCGGTGTGGAAAGCATCCTTCGCGCGACTCCGAGCCGGCGCGTCTCGATCAGCCAGACCGAGCCCGTCAGCGCCGACAAGAACACGAACAGGAGCAACTGCGTGCTCGCGCTCTGCTGAAACTGACCGCCCGACTGCGGATACTTTCCTCCTCCGGCGGCGAGTAGCCGGACGTCGACCGGAGAAGCGCCTTTGACCGCCCTCACCCGCCCGAGAGCGCTTCCCAGTGTCGTGCCGCTCTCGGCGCGGACGATCCGTGCGGCGAGGAGCGTGCTTCCCTGCGCGGAGACGGCGGATTCGACCGCAACTCGAATCTGAGGCGCGAGCGAATCGGGACGCGCGAAGAAGCGCAACCCGGCCGTCTTGCCGCTCCGCAAGCGCTGGTCGTAGTTGGGCGCGATCACCAGCCCGCCCGAGACGTAGCCGCGCTCGACCGCCTTCGCGAGACTGCCCTCGCTGCCGTAGCTCCTGGTGTCGAGACCTGGCTGAGCGCCGAGGGTCTTGACGAGCTGTCCGGCGAGCGGCCCGTTCTCCTGCTTGACGACGCCGACCAGTGCGCTCGAGTTCCCGAAGGCGGCGCCCAGCAGCAGGATCAGGCCCATCGGCATGATCAGCAGGAAGAAGATGTTGGCGCGCCAGCGGAAGGTCCGCGTCAGCTCGGTTCGAACTATCGCCAGCACCTTCACGGCTCGATCAACTTCCTCACGCGCACCAGCGCCGCGGCGCCGCAGACGACGGCAATCCCAAGCAGGACGAGCGAAGGCTCGACGATCACGCTCAGCCCTCCACCGCTGGAGAGATCCTGAAGCCCGCTCAGGAACCAGGCGTGCGGCGTTCCCTTGCTGAGTGTCGCCAACAATCCGCCCGCCTGAGCCACCGGGAAGAATGACCCGCCCAACATGCCGAGCACGACGCTGACGATCGAGAGCCATGCATTGGCCTGCTCGTGAGTCTTGGCAAGCGTGGTCACAAACGCAGTCACCGCGATCGCGGCCAGAACGGCGCAGACGATGAGCACGGCGACCCCGATCGGGTTGCCCCAGTGAGCTCCCAGCGCGAGACGAGTCGTGATTGCGAGCACGGTCATGCTCGTCAGCCCGAGTGCGAGGCTGGTCAGAACCTTGCCGCCGAGAATCGAGCGGCGCGAGATCGGTGCCGCCAACAGTCGAGCCAGCGTGCCGTCGCGGCGCTCGTCGAGCAGGCTCGAGATCCCGAACTGAACGGCGAAGAAGAGGAAGAAGACCGCCATGGCCGCGGCGTAGTACGTCTTTGGATCGAGGTTTTTGCGAGTGGTCGAGGTGTCGCCGACGGCGATCGGCGGCTTCGCCGAGGCAACATCGCCGGCGATCCGGACGGTCGCGGCGCCATTGGCGTGAAGCGCGCGAGAAGCAACGGCGATCGTGCGCACATAGGTGGCATAGGAGTCGGCGATGGAGCGGGCCACGAGCGCACCGATCGAGTTTCTGGTGTCGCCGATAACGTCAATACGAACGGGCGGGCCGCCCATCGAGACGGCCGACAACCCCCGTGGCAGAACGATGGCCGCATCGAGCTTGCCGCTTTTCACCTGCCCGCGCGCCGCGGCCTCGGTTCCCGCGGGGCGCAGATCCACGGGTGCGCCCCTGGCGGCATTGGAAAAGCCACTCGCGGCGGGCCCTTGATCGAGACTCACGAGACCGATCTGGTAGGTCTTGCTTCCGGCCGAGAAGCCCGAGATCGTGACGCTGAGGGCCGCGGCGAGAGCAAGCGGGGCGATGACCGCCACCAGGAAGGCCGAGCGATCGCGCAGCCGCTGGCGCAAGTCCTTGGCGGTTATCAGGAATGCGGTGCGCACGGGTCCGATTCACGCATCAGTCGCGCAGCGCCCGGCCGGTCAGGTGCAAGAAGACGGCTTCGAGGTTGGGCTCCTCGACTTCGACGCCGTGCACGGATACGCCCGCGCCGCCCGCCGTAGTGAGGATCTCGGGCAGTACGGCGCTTGCACCCTCGACCAGAAGCTCGAGCGAGCCGTCCCCGGACGAGGCGGCGTGAACCGCGCCGATGCGCGCGCAAGCCACCGCGGCCGCCTCGAGCGCGCCGCTGCCTGTGAGATGCACCTTGTCGTATTCGCCCAAGAGCGCGACCAGCTCGGCGCGCGTCCCTTCGGCCTTCAGCTCGCCGCGGTCGATGATCCCGACCCGGTCGCAGAGCCGCTCGGCCTCTTCCATGTAGTGGGTCGTGTAGAGCACGGCCATGCCCTGCTCGCCGAGCTGCTCGACCGACTCGAGAATGGCGTTCCTGCTCTGCGGATCGACGCCCACGGTGGGCTCGTCGAGAATCAGCAGGCTGGGCGAGTGCAAGAGGCCGATGCCGATGTTCAGACGGCGCTTCATCCCGCCGGAGTAGGTCTTGGCCTGGTCGCCGGCGCGCTCCTCGAGCCCGATGATCTTCAGCACCTCGCCAACGCGGCTGCGGTTTTGCTTGCCGCTTATCCCGTAGAGCCGCGCGAAGAAGGAAAGGTTCTCGCGCGCCGTCAGATCGGGGTAGATAGCCAGATCCTGTGGGACGAAGCCGATCGCGCTCTTTGCGGCGACGCTCTTAGTAGTCAAGAGCTTCCCCTCTACCAGCGCCTCGCCCGCGTCCGCCTCGAGCAGCCCCGCGACGATTGAGATGGTCGTCGTCTTTCCGGCGCCGTTCGGGCCGAGCAGTCCGTAGCTCTCGCCCGGCGCGATCTCGAAGTTGACGCCGCGAACGGCCTCGATCTCGCCGAAGCGCTTACGCAAACCCTCGCAACGGAGTACGGGCTGTATTGAAATCGGTCGGCCTTTCGCTTATCATCCGATACGGATCATCGGTTAACGATGGTGCGGAAGATACGATAAAATCCCCACGATGTCAAGAGCGACCCTCACTCCGGTTTCCTACCTCGTGCTCGGCTGGATCGCGCACAGTCCGGCGACGCCCTACGACCTGAAACTTAGGGTCGCCGAGTCCGTCGGCCATTTCTGGGAGTTCCCGCACTCGCAGCTCTACGCGGAGCCCGCGCGGCTCGCCGGGCTGGGACTGCTCGACGAGGAACAGGAGCAGCGGGGCCGCCGCCGCCGCGTCTACTCGATAACCATGGCTGGCCGGGAAGCGCTCGAAGCTTGGTTACGCGAACCAACTTCCGACGAGCCGCAGATACGAGACATCGGGCTCTTGAAGCTGTTCTTCAGCGACAGGCTCGACAGCGAGAGCGTCATCGCCCTCGCGCGAGCGCAGGAGCGGTCGCACCGCGACAAGCTCTCTACCTACGAGGAGCTGGATCGCCGAGTTCCGGAAGAGGCGGTTTCCGCGCGCGCTACGTTGCAGGCGGGCCTCGCCTTCGAGCGCGCCTTCATCGACTTCTGGGGCGAGATCGCCTCCCGCCGGCCCTCGACGTAGGCGCCGAGCGCACGCGCCTGGTCGGCTAGGCGGTCACTCGACCGCGCCGTCGTGTGCCGGATACGAGCCGAACACTCGCAGCTCGCGCGTAAGCGTGCACATCTCGTCGAGCGTCTCGCTTACCAATGGATCGAGCGGGAAGCCGGCCAGCACCGCGTCGAAGCGGTAGCGCCAGGGCTTGTGCGGAATCGGTCGGGAAACGAGCTCGACCAGATCGATCGCGTGGCGATAGAACGGCTCGAGCGCGCGGAAGAGGGCGCCCGGCCGGTGATCGGTGACGAACGAGAAGGCCAGGCGCCAGTCCTCGCCGTTGCAATCCAGGCGCGTGTAGGTGGCCAGCGAGACAAAGCGGGTGAAGGCCTCGGGATGATCGCCGACGTCGTGCGCGAGAACTTCGAGACCGAGCGAATGGGCGGCTCGTTCACTGGCAATCGCAACCTCGCTTGGGTCGCCCTTCGCGGCGATCTCCTGCGCAGCGCCGACCGTGGTTGCGTTGGCCACCGCGGTAGCCCAGGGAATAGAGGCCAGGAACAGCCGACACTGGTCGAATGCGATCGGGCGCGAGTGGACGACGCGAATCTGCTCGAGCGGGACCTTCGCGACTCCAACCAGGCAGTGGTGAATGGGGATCACCGTCTGGGCCACGATCGAGAGCGGCGAGTCGTAGAGGAGATCGTGCGTCTCGGCCACCGGGCCCGCGAGCGAGCTCTCGATCGGCAGGACCCCGAAGTCAACCTCGCCGCCGGCCACCGCGTCGGCGACAGCCGAGAAGTTGGGAAGCGGCACCAGCTCCGGATCGTTGGGGAAGAGACGATCGCAGGCCGCGGCGCTGTGTGCGCCTTCGCGCCCGGGATATGCGACTCGAGTAGCCATTTGTCTGGCAGAAAGCCTAGACGCACCGCTGATATACGTGCGCCGGCTGGGTCGTTGAGCGAATCTTTATGCGTTCGAGCCAGACTACTGCGGTATCGCAGTATTGGCTCACGGGAGGTCACCGCAGATGAATACAGGACTGAAGGGGAAGCGCGCACGGACTCGCTGGCTGGCCGCATGCTTGATCGTCGCCGTCGGGCTTGGCTTCGCCGGGCCGGCCTCGGCGAGTTCCTCGGCGAAGGGTCGCCTGGTCAAGACGAACGGGCACAGCCTCTACCTCCGCTGCGCAGGCGCGGGCTCTCCGATTGTGATGCTCGAGGCCGGGTTTGGCGACTGGAGTCGCGGCTGGAAGGCCGTCCTTGCACGCTCGAAGACGATCGGCAGCACCGTCTGCGCCTACGATCGCTTCGGGCTCGGGCAAAGCGATACGTTCGCGGGCACCCGGACGATCGCCAGCGTCGTCTCCGACCTGCACGCGCTCGTGAGCAAGGCGAAGCTGCGCGGGCCGTACGTCTTCTCGGGGGCCTCGCTCGGCGGGTTGATCGTTCGCTCGTACGCCCTCTCGTACCCGAAACGGGTTGCGGGGATGGTGCTGTTCGACTCGGTTCCCGACGACTGGGACCAGTACCTCGGAATGTCGGTTATGAGTGGGGACAGCGAGAAGATCGACATAGCGGCAGCGGCGGCTCGCCTCCGAGCCTCCGACAAGCTCGGAAGGAAGCCGCTCGTTGTGCTTCAGGCAGGCGACGAGAGCTACCTCGAGGGACTCACCGAGAAGCCCGACTTCCTCAGTTACTGGAATCCCGCCCAGCAAAAGCTGGCGCGCCTTTCCAAGAACTCGCTGCTTGCGCTCGCCACCGGCCAGCCGCACTGGATCCAGCAGTCCGCGCCCAGGCTCTCGGCCGAGGCCATCCGGCTGGTCGTCAGATCGGTGCGGAGCGGCAAGCCGCTCTCGACCTGTGCCAAGAGCAAGCTGCCGAAGCTCGGGGCGGCCTGTAAGTAAGGGCTGGGGTTTCTGAGGCGCTCAGTCTTCGCGGCCGAGCGCCTCTACGACCTTGTCGGTGAACTCGCGCGTTCCAGCCGTTCCGCCGAGGTCGATCGTGGGCGTCTCGCGGATGGCCGCCTCGACCGCCTGCTCGAGTTCACGCGCAGCCGTCTCCTCGCCGAAGGCGTGCTCGAGCATCATCGCCACCGAGCGCAGCATTGCGGTGGGATTGGCGATTCCCTTTCCGGCAATATCCGGCGCCGAGCCGTGCACCGGCTCGAACAGGCCGGGGCCTCCGTCCGCGAGCGAGGCCGAGGCCGCGAGCCCAAGCCCGCCCGTGACCGCGGCGGCCAGGTCGGAGAGGATGTCGCCGAACATGTTCTCGGTCACGATCACGTCGAACTGCTCGGCGGCGCGGGCAATTTGCATGGCCGCGTTGTCCACCAGCATGTACTGCACTTCGACGTCCGAGTAGTCGCTCTTGACTCGCTCGACGACGTGGCGCCAGAGCCGCGAGGTGGCAAGCACGTTCGCCTTGTCGACGCAGGTCAGCCGCTTGCTCCGCTTCCGCGCCAGCTCGAAGCCGCGCCGGGCGATGCGCTCGATCTGGGGCTCGGTGTATTCGCAGGTGTCGAAGACCACTCCGTCTTCGGTGCGGCCGCGGCGGCCGTAGTAGATGCCGCCGACGAGCTCGCGCACGATCAGCAGGTCGACTTTTTCGCCGTCGCTCGAGGGTCGAAGATTCGCGTAGACGTCGAGCTCGCCGCGCAGCTCGATCAGGCCCTGCTCGGGCCTCAACGCGGCGCCGTCGTACTTCGGCAGCCCGATCGCGCCGAGCAAGACCGCGTCGGCCTGCTTGCAGGCCTCGAGCGTCGCGACCGGGAGCGGCGTGCCGAACTTGGCGATCGCCTCGCCGCCGAACGGTTGCGTCTCCAGCTCGAGCGGCAGCGGCTCGAGCACGCGCATAGCGGCCTCCATTACCTCGGGGCCGATTCCGTCACCCGGCAGGCAAACGACTTTCACGACTGCGCCAGCTTGTGTTGAGCCCAGGGAATGAGACCGCCGCGCTCGAGCATCTCGAGCATGAACGGCGGTACCGGCGCAGCTGTGAACTCCCGGCCGTCCACGGTCACCTTGCCGGCGGCCGCATCGACCGAGATCTGCGAGCCCGGCTTGGCCGCCTTGACGGCATCGGGGCAGGTGATCGCCGGCAGAGCCAGGTTGATGCAGTTGCGATAGAAGATGCGCGCGAAACTCGACCCGACGACGCAACGCACGCCCCAGGCCTTCATCGCCAGCGGTACGTGCTCACGCGAGGAGCCCATGCCGAAGTTCTCGCCCACGACGAGAACGGTATCGCCGTCGAGCTGGTCGCGCAGCGCCGGATCGAGACCTTCGAACAGGTAGGGCTTCATCTGCTCCGGGTCGTCGATATTCAGGTAGATGCCGGGGTACAGAACATCGGTGTCGATGTTTGTCCCTGGAACCAAGACCGCTTTGCCGGCGGCGATCACGATGCCACCTCTGCCGGGTTGACGATCTCGCCCGCAATCGCCGCGGCGGCTGCTACGTACGCATTGCCGAGATAGACGCTGGCTTCCGGAGAGCCGGAGCGGCCCTTGAAGTTTCTGTTGATGGTCGCGAGCGCGTTCTCGCCGGGCGCGAGCGCGCCGGTGTGGCCGCCGAAGCAAGGCCCGCAGGTCGGCGTCGAGATCGAAGCGCCGGCCTCGACGAGGATGTCCACGAGCCCTTCGGCAACGGCCTGGCGGTAGATCTCCTGCGTCGCGGGCACGACGATCATGCGCGTTCGCTCGTGCACCCGCTTGCCCTTGACCATCTCGGCCGCCTGGCGCAGGTCGGTCATCGTCCCGTTGGAGCAGTTGCCGACCACGACCTGATGAATCGGCGTCCCGACGATCTCGCTCACAGGGACCACGTTCTCGGGGTTGTGCGGCTTGGCGACCAGCGGCCCCAGCCGGTCGAAGTCCACCGCTATCCGGCGCGAGTAGCTCGCGTCCGGATCAGAGTGAACCGGCTGCCAGGCCTTTTCGGTGCGCCCGTCCAAGTAGGCCGCCGTCTGATCGTCGGCCGGAAAGATGCCCGTCTCCGAGCCGGCCTCGACGGCGAGATTGGAAACGGCCAGGCGCTCGTCGATCGAGAGCGACTGCACGCCGGGGCCTACAAACTCGAGCACGTTGCCTGTACCGCCGCCGGCGCCGATCTGGCCGATCACGGCAAGAATCACGTCCTTGCCCGTGACAAAGTGTCCCTTCTCGCCGCTAACAGTCACCTGAATAGTTCCCGGCACCGCCTGCCAGAACTCGCCGAAGACGAGGCAATAGGCGATGTCGGTTGAGCCGAGCCCGGACGAGAAGGCGCCCATTGCACCGTGGGTGCAGGTGTGCGAGTCGCCGCCCACGATCACCGACCCCGGTACGACCCAGCCCTCCTGCACGAGCAGCGTGTGCTCGATGCCGCCGCGTCCCTGATCGTAGAAGACGACGCCGTGCTCGAGCGACCAGTCCTTCAGGCGCTTGATCAGGATCGCCGAGCGCTCGTCCTTGGCCGGCGCGAAGTGATCGGCGACCATCACGACCTTCGAAGGATCGAAGACGGCACTGGTGCCCATCTTCTCCATCTGCCGGAAGGCGACCGGCCCGGTCACGTCGTTGGCCAGCACGACGTCGCAACGGACCATGACGACCTGCCCCGGCTCGACGCGATCGGCGTCGGAGTGGCTGAGCAGGATCTTCTCGGCGACCGTATAGCCCATTGAGCCGTAAGCCTAGCGACGGCGAGGAAAGCAGCGCTCAGATCCTGCGCGGCTCACAGCCCGCGACAAAAGTTTACCTTCCGACTAAAGGAAATCGCCGCGTCACGTGTCATATACGTATGAGGAATCGCGCGAGGACGCGTCTCGGCCGGCGAAGCCCCGAGGGGGCCGATCTCGAGCAGATCGAGGCCGTCTATCGCAGGAGCGTCACCAGGCTCCGCCGGGTTGCAGCAGCGATCGTCGGCGATCGCGAGGCGGCGCTGAATGCCGTTCAAGCGGGATTCTCGACAGCCGTCCGGCGCCGGGCCGATTACCTCGGCGACGGGTCGCTCGATGCCTGGGCCTGGCGCATCGTCGTCAACGAAGCGCGCGACGTGCGCGCCCGCCTGCTCGCTTACGACGGCGCCGGGCCCGAGGGCGAGACTCAAAACGGCGGTCTCGCAACTCACGGAGATGGAGCTCGAAGCGAGATCCTGAACGCGCTGGCGGAGCTTTCCGAACGACAGCGACTCGTCGTCTTCCTACGCTACTACGCCGATTTTGACAACCCGACGATCGCGCACGTGCTGGCGATCAGCGAGCGTACGGTAAGCGCCACGCTCAACCAGGCGCACCCCCTGTTGCAGGAGCTACTCGAGGGGGTTTCACCGTAGTCTGGTCACCGTCCATTGCGAAGAAGTTGGACGAAGCGGTTCCGCCGTTCGACAACACGCCCCGCGACTGGAACGACGTGCTGGTGCGAAGCGGAGAGACTCGCGCTCGAGCGTATAACCACGTTGCGACACTCGGCTGGCGCCGCAGAGTTCTCGTCGGAGCCGTACCGGCGGCGGTCATCGCCTTGTGGCTATCGCTGCTCGTGGCGTTCGCTCCCGGCCGCTCATCTACCGTCAGCTCGCCATCTCCGCCGGAGATCTGGAAGGCGATCGCGGCGAGCCAGCCCTTCGCCGCCAATCCGGAGATCTTCGGCATCCGAGGCCAGTTCTCCGAGGTGGACGGCGACCCCTACGGCGCGCTAAAGGTGACCGTGGGCATTCGAGCGGCAACGGGCGCCCGCGCGTTCGACGACCCACGCGCCCTCGCTACGCAACGAGCCAACTGGCTGGCGCTCACGGCGGCGGCGATATACGAGAACGAGTCTCTCCAGGCCGGTCGAAGAGGATTGAGCATGATCGTCTCCGAGGTCGAGAGCAAGAATCCGGACGGCACCGTCGCGCTGAGCCGCGAATCTCACCCGGCCAACATCTCCGACACCGGCCGGGCGATCATCGCTCCCGCTGATCTGTCAGGCGCGCGCGAGCGCGTGCTGACGAAGAGCAAAGCCCTGCCCTACGTGAAATCGCTGAGCGTATCGCTGCCGCGCTTCGGGCACAGTGCGGCGGCGGAGGTTCGCGTAGTGACAGACAAGCCGGATGCGTTCTTCTTCACTTACCCGCGCCTGTCTAAGATTCTGAGTGACGGATTCTCCGGCGCTCTCGTCGGCACCAAGCTCGAGGTAGTGGATACAAAGGGAGATCCGGTTCTCTACCTATCCGATTCGTCGCTGCTTCGCGAGGCTTCGGTGATCGGGTTCCGACCATGGGCCGCCTACCTGTCCGAGTTCAATCCGCCGGCGCCGGCGCGGTAATCGCCTCGTTCAGATCCGCAGCGTGCGAAGCGCGGGGCGCTAGCCGGCGATCCCGGGAGGCTCGGGAGGCTGTGCGAAGTTCGTAGGCACCTGCGCGGGGTGAGGAGGCTGCTCGACGTTTGTGAGCACCTGCGCGAGCTGGGCCTCGGTGGTACTGACAGAGTCACCGCGCTCGATCGTGACCAGGAGTTGGCGCAGGTTCTCGGCCGTCTCCTGGGCCTTGTGCTTGAACTCGGCCATGCGCCGGTTGAGGTGCACGTACTCACCGGAGCGTTTTTCTTCGCTGACATCGCGCATGCTCACCAGCAGCAGGCGAATACCCTCGGTGGTGGTGACGGCGGTCGCCATCGTCTCCATCAGGGCCCAGCTGCCGTCGGCCCGCCTCATGCGCACGGCAAAGGGGTAGGAGTCGCCGCGGTAGACGTCGCCGATAGCGTCCTGGGCGATAGCCAGATCCTCGGGCTCGATCAGCGAGAGGAAGTTGACTCCGGCCAGCGCCTGAAAGTCGTATCCCAATTCTTCGGCGCAGGACGGTGACGCGTAAAGGAAGCGTCCTTCCCCGTCCACGAGCACGACCGCGTCGGGCATGTTCTCGGCGATCTTGCGCAGGAACTCGCCCTCGCTCAACATCATCGCCTCTTCGCGGCGGACATCGCTGATGTCGAAGACCACGGAGACGGTGCCCGCGATCTGGCCTGCGCCGTCTTTGTTCGGTCCGACCCGCACCCGATACACGCGGGTGCCCCAGTCAAGCTCGTAATTGACGGTTTCGCCGCGCAGCGCGTTCAAGGTCGCGGCGATCGGCGTGAAGGCCGTGTCCTCGGTCTGGAAGAACTCGAACAGGGTCAGGCCTACGAGGCCGTCGGGGGCGAGCCCCAGATCGGCCAGCGCTCCGCCGCGACAGCTCGTGAAGCGCAGATTGCCGTCGATCGCCCAGAGCATCGCGGGCATCTGATCGATCAGCGCCGGGGAAAGAGAGCCGTTCGGACTTGGGCTGTTCATCGGCGGTGTTACTTCGGCTGCGGCCTCGGGCGGCGCCGGAGAATCCTCTTCCTGTTCGGGCTCATCTTTTCCCTCTTCCTGTGTCGCGCCGGATGCCGTTTTAACGGCATCGTGCAGATCGCCGGAAAGGTCTTGTCCCTTCTCCGACCGCCAGGAAAAGCGTGCAGAGCCGATTGACTGCATAGGCCGTCACTTTCTTTTCGGCTCGCGGGCTCCGAAGCTTGAAGGATTTTTCGCGGCGCTACGGCCTAGATGGTCGGGCGGGTGACAGCTCCCTCGGAGGCCGAGCTTACGAGCGCCGCGTACTTGGCGAAGACGCCGCTCGAATAGCGCGGTTCCGGCGCCTTCCAGGTAGCCATGCGAGCCTCGATCTCGTCGTCTGAAAGCTCGACTCTCAGCTCACGCGCCTCGACATCGAGAATGATCACGTCGTTTTCGCGCAAGGCCGCGATCGGGCCGCGGCGAGCGGCCTCGGGAGAGACGTGCGCAGCCATGAATCCGTGCGTGGCGCCCGAGAAGCGCCCGTCAGTAATGAGCGCGACCGAATCGTCCAGCCCTTCCCCGGCGATGGCTGCGGTGACTGCGAGCATCTCGCGCATTCCGGGGCCACCGGCCGGGCCTTCGTAACGGATCACTACCACGTCGCCGGCGCCCACCTTGCCGGCCTTGACGGCCGCGAAGCAATCCTCCTCGGAGTCGAATACACGCGCCGGGCCGCGATGGAGAGTGCGCTCGTGCCCCGCCAGCTTGACCACGCAGCCCTCGGGGGCCAGGTTCCCGCGCAGGATGGCGAAGCCGCCCCTGCTCTTGAAGGGCGCGTCGACCGGGGCGACAACGTGCTGGCCCTCTGACTCCTGCCCGGAGAGAGCGATCTCGCCCATCGTTCGCCCGTCCACGTTGCGTGCGCTCAAGTGCAGGAGATCGCGCTTGGCCAGCTCGCGGGCAACGAGGGCGCAGCCGCCCGCGTCCCAGAGATCCGTGGCGACGAAGTCGCCGCCGGGTTTCAAGTTGGCGATGATCGGTGTGCGTGCTGCGATCGAGTCGAAGTCGTCGATCTCGAGCGGCACCCCGGCCTCGCGCGCGATTGCGAGCAGGTGCAGGACGCCGTTGGTGGAGCCGCCGCTCGCGGCCACCGAGGTGATCGCGTTTTCGAGCGCCTCGCGCGTCACGATTTGCCTGGGAGTGATGTTCTCGCGCACGAGCCTCATCACCAGCTCGCCGGCGCTGTAGGCGGCGGCGTTCTTTCCCCGGGCCGTCGCCGGCACCTCGTTCAGCCCGCCCGGGCTGATGCCGAGGAAGTCGAGCGCCATCGACATCGTGTTGGCCGTGAACTGACCGCCGCAGGCGCCGGCGCCCGGGCAGGCGAGTGTCTCCAATTCGTGCAAATCGCTGTCGGTCATCTTCCCGACGGCATGCGTTCCGACCGCCTCGAACACGTCTTGAATGGTCACGTCCCTGCCGTGCCAGCGGCCGGGCGCAATCGAGCCGTTGTAGAGCACTAGCCCCGGAATGTCGAGCCGGAGCAGGGCCATCACGGCCGCCGGAATGGTCTTGTCGCAGCCGACCAGGCAGACCAGCCCGTCGAACATATGGCTGTAGGCGGTGAGCTCGATCGAGTCGGCGATCACCTCGCGCGAGACGAGCGAGCCGCGCATGCCCGGAGTGCCCATCGTGACCCCGTCCGAGACGGCGATGGTGTTGAACTCCACGGGCATGCCGCCGGCAGCTCGAATCCCCCGCCGAACGTGCTCGGCCAGCTCACGCTGGTTGTAGTTGCAGGGCATCGTCTCGATCCAGGTCGAGGCGATGCCCACCAGCGGCTTGGCAAGGTCGTCGTCGGTGAACCCGATGGCCTTGAAGTAGGCGCGCGCCGGCGCTCGGTCGGGGCCGTCAGTGAGAAGGTGGCTGCGCCGCTTGGCCGGATCAGAAGGAAGTTCGTATGGGCTCGGGCTCATGTCCTATCCGGATCGGTCAAAAAGCGCCCGCTCCGCCGGTGGCGACGGAGAGCGCAAGCACTTTGCAGTCGGGGAAGCGAGCGGTCAGCTCCTCTGCGCAGGCCGCGGACTCTTCGTGCCGAGCCCAGACGATGATCGTCGGGCCCGAGCCCGAAAGCGTCACGCCGACCGAGCCACGGGCGGGCTCTTCCTGAAGCTGGCCGAGCAAAGGCGCGGCGGCCGAGCGATACGGCTCGTGCAGGCGGTCGTGGAATGCGGCGGCGAGAAGTTGGGCGTCGCTGGTTGCGAGCGAGGCGCCGAGCAGGGCGGCGCGGCCGCTGGAGAAAGCGGCGTCGGCATGGAGCACTTCGGCCGGCAGGCCAGCCCGTGCCGTGATCGTCTCCACGCTTTGCTTCGGAACGACCGCGATCAGATCGAGCGGAAGCGAGTCGGCAATCCGGCGGCAGCGCCAGAGCCCTTCCTCTTCCCACGCGAGCGTGACGCCTCCGTAGAGGCAGGCGGCGATATTGTCGGCATGCGGCTCGAGCCGGACCGCCAGAGGAAGCAACTCGGCCGGGTCCGGCTCCACTCCCTCCCAGAGGCAAGCGGCGACAAGACCAAGCGCGATCGTGGCCGAGCTGGAACCGAGCCCTCGTGCGAACGGGATCCGATTGATGAAACGAAAACGCTTGCCTTCGGTGTCGGTGATCAACGAAAAGGCGCGCAGGCCGAGGTGATTAGCGTCTCTCGGAGTCTCGGAAACGCCCTCGCCCTCGACCTCGACAACGGCGCCGTCTGCCTCGCTCACTTCGAGCTCGTTCCAAAGCTCGAGAGCCACCCCGGCGCAGTCGAAGCCGGGGCCGAGGTTGGCGCTGGTCGCCGGGGCTCGGACATTGAGCGTCACTTCGCGGCGCCTTCGCTCGAGCGGGCGCCTGCGCCTGGCTGGCGGCCGCGCTCCATCAGGCCCACCCCAGCTCCGAGATTCCGCGTTGCGAGATCACCGGGAAGGCCGCCGCGATCTCACGACTCTCGGGCAGCGCGCTGATCTCCGCAAGGGCGGTCTCGACCGCTCCGTAGGTCGCCTCGTGCGAGATGACGTGGAGAGTGGCGCCCCCGTCGATCTGAGACTGGACGAGACGCGCAACCGAGATGCCGTGCGCCGCCAAACGCTCCGCGACGCGAGCGAGCACGCCCGGACGATCGTCCACCGAGATCTGGAGGTAGAAGGGCGAGCGGAGCTCGCCGGCCGGAAGCCGGTCGATCTTGCGCCAGCAGGCGTCGTTATGGAGAAAGCCGGTGCCCTTGGTGCCAATGATCGAGACCATGTCGGCGATCACCGCCGAGGCGGTCTCGATGCCGCCGGCGCCGGGTCCTTCAAGCGTGATCTCACGGATCGCGTCGCCTTGGAGCATGACCGCATTGAACGCTCCCTCAACCGAGGCCAGCGGGTGGGCGAGATCGACGAGCGCCGGTGAGACGCGTACGTCGTAGCCGCCTTCGACCAGGGTCGCCCGCCCGACGAGGCGAACGGCCATGTCCATCTGCTTGGCCGCGCCCACGTGCGCCGAGGTGATCCGCTCGACTCCCTCGTAACTGACGTCGCCCAGAGTCACACGCGAGCCGAAGGCGACGGTCGCCAGAATCGCCATCTTGGCGGCGGCGTCGGCACCCGAGACGTCCTCGGTCGGATCCATCTCCGCATAGCCCTGGCGCTTGGCCTCCGCGAGGGCCTCCTCGTACTCGGCGCC
>JADGPD010000078.1 GCA_017882615.1 Thermoleophilia bacterium | reverse complement strand
GCTCGGCCTGGCGCTCCTGCTCGCGCTGCTCGCCCTGGCGTTTCTGCCCGGAAACCTCGAGATCGCGAAGGCCCAGAACGCGAACCAGCGAGGGCACCACGCCGCGGCCGCGAACTACGCTCGCCGGGCCGCCCGCCTTGCGCCCTGGTCGTCGCAGCCTCCCTTCCAGCGGGCGCTGGCGTTCGCCGCGCTCGGGCGCAACGCCGAAGCGGCGGCGAGTGCCCGCAAGGCGCTCTCGCACAGTCCAAACGAGTGGCAGCTCTGGGCGCTGCTCGCGCGCGTCACGCAGGGAAGCGAGCAACAGCACGCTCTCGCCCGCCTGCGGACGCTAAATCCGTTTGCCCCGAACCCGCGCAAGCTTTCCCTCAAGGATCTGGGATGAGCAGCGACCCGCTCGCGCACCCCGAGCGGCTGATCCGGAAGGTCTATGCCTATGTCGCCTACCGCATCGGCGCGGGAAGCGAGGCCGAGGACTTGACGAGCGAGACCTTCGAGCGCGCGCTGCGCTATCGCGACAGCTTCGATCCGCGCAAGGGGTCGCCGCTGGCCTGGCTGCTCGGGATCGCGCGCAGCACGGTCGCCGGTCGTCGCCTGCGTGTCCACGCCGAGCTCGACGCCGAAGCGGCAGCCGGAGCGGACGACATCGAGGAGCAGGTCGCCGCGCGACTCGATCTCCAGGCGGCGCTCGAGCGGCTCGACGAACGCGATCGGGAGCTGATTTCACTCCGCTACGGGGCCGACCTCAGCTCGAAGCAGATCGGCGAGCTGCTTGGGCTCGAGCCGGGAGCGGTGGACGTTTCGCTCCACCGGGCGCGGTCGCGGCTGCGCGCGGCACTGGGCGAAGCAGAGCGCGTGTAAGGAATCGCGCGGCAGAGCGGTAGTAAGTAGTAACGACCCGGCGCAAAAGGAGAGATCAAGTGGCTTCGCATCGCAGAGACCGTGACGAGTTGGAGAGGATGCTGCAGCGCTCGCGTCCCGAGGCTCCGGAGGCGCTCGTCGAATCGATCGCCGCGAGGGTCGAGGCGACGGCTCGCCGCCGACCGATGCTGTTCGCGCCCGCGAGGATCTTTGCGCTCGTGCTCACATTGGCGATGTTCGGGGCGCTGGCAAGCTTCGGTGGAATCAGTTACGCGGCCTCGGCCGCGCAGCAGGCGGTGAGCGCCGTCAAGCGCGTCACCGCGCCGAACCCGATTGTGAACGCGGCCCAAACCCCGGCCCAGCGGCAGTACGGCACGCCGGGCAGGCCGCCGGCTTGTAAGAAGAATCAGGTCCGGGTGAACGGAAAGTGCGTGCCTAAGTGCAAGTCGCATCAGAGGCGCTTCAACGGAAGGTGCGTGCGGCGCGGCGGCGTCAGGGGCGCGAGCAAGACCATCATCTCGAGCGGCGTCAAGGGCGCGAGCGCGACCAGCAACTCGGACCCCAGCGTGTCGAGCGGATCGGACCTCCCGTTTACCGGCCTCGATCTGACGCTCGTAATCGGGGGCGGGCTTCTGCTCCTGCTAGCGGGCGGTGCACTCCGCCGCTTCTCTGTCCGCCGTCAGTGACGCAACCACCCGACTGATCGCTCGGGTTGTCAATCTCGCAGCGTCTCCGAAGAGGGAGCACTCAGAAGCGCGCGACGGCGTCGAAGCCGCTCACCAGTCGGGTTATCGAGGCGCCGTCGTCGGCCAACACTGAAACAGGACGTGCCGACGTCCAGCGCGAGCCGCCTGAGCGGAAGCCGATGTTCTGGAAGCGGAAGTTAAAGGAGTTGCAGGCCTGCGGGTCGCTCTTGTAGCTCTCGACCACCGCATCCGGTACCCAGGCCCCGTGGCTGCGCGGCAATAAGACGACCGGCGAGGCGGGCCTACTGTCCACCAGCACTCGCCAGTGGTTTCGGGAGACCTCTACGACGGCGACACGGTGAGACTCACCCGGTGCGAGCGGATTGCCGAATAGTGTCCTCTTCCAACCCTGTCCGGGCTTCATGATCTCGTAGTAGAGCTGCGCCGCCTGGCCCGGGAAGGCGATCAGGCCCGCCTGGATCCACTCCGGCTTGCCACCGGGACCACCGTCTTCACTACCGGCGCCGACCCAGGCCAGCACCTGCCCTTGGCTGACCGAGGTCGGCTCGATCTCGGTGATGGTCGCGGCGACACCGCCGGCGCTGCGGCTGCCCTCGTAGCCGGCGTAGGCGTAGCCGCTGGAGTTGCACGCCGGCGTCTGCGGGTCGGGAGAAGACGCCGCGGCTCGCCCCGCGCCGCCCAGAAGAGCGCAGGCGGCAAGAAGAGCGGAAAAAACGGATGAGAGACGAAGCGACAAGATCGCACGCGCGGCTGGATCGGGGGGACATCCGAGGAATCGGTATGCGCCCCGGTGCGCCAATCCCTAGAGCGGGGGCTGCGTCTCTCCCCGTTTCCGCGCGACCCGCGTAACGCCGGCAAGCTTCGGCGGCATCGGCTACGCCTGCAACGCCGGGCAAGACACGATCAACGTCGTCAAGCGCATCGCCGAGCCCAGTCACCATACGGAGCACGGCGATGACAGCCCGGCTCATCACCAGTACCATCCGCCGCCGCCTCCATGTGGAAAGGGCGAGGAGCGCGTGGACGGTCGCTGTGTCCCGGCCTGCCGGAAGGACGAGGAGCGCTTGAACGGACGCTGCGTGCCGTAGTGCAAGAAGAATCAGGCGCGTAAAGAAACCGGCACCTGCTCCTCGCCCAGACACTAGGCGCCGAGCGCGCAATCCGCGCACGCTTGAGAGGGCGAACGACCGGGCCGCCAGCCCGGTCGTTCGCTGAGCGCCGCCCGCCGAGAAGCGCTCTTTTCACCCGTATACTCGAAATCGTCCGGGTAGCCCGGGCACGGGCCGTTAGCTCAGTTGGTAGAGCAGGGGACTTTTAATCCCAAGGTCGCAGGTTCGATCCCTGCACGGCCCACCTTCGAAAGTACCTGCACAGTGCAGAGAGTGAGCCGACTGCTTCACTGCGCGAGAGGACTCCGCGTAGAGAAGGGGGCAATCGGAAGCTGGTTGGAGGTTAATACGCGCGCGCGATCGCCCGAATTCTTGAAGCCGCGAAGGCCCGAGCACGATCGGCTTTAACAGTTCTTTAGGGTCCTTTGCTGGACTTGCGTGACACTGATGAGTCATCGCACTCACCACCAAGCGTTCACACGTCTGCAATCACAGCGCCCTGCCGAATGCCGAGTCGGGGCACCTGCTACCAACGCTTCGAAAGGAACAAGATGAAAAGGCCGGTACTCAAGAGTCTTGCTCTCTTGGCCCTGTGCGGCGTCGCTCTCGCCTCGATCGCTTCGACGAAAGCCTCGGCGAAGGCACAAGGTGCGAAGGCCGGTAGCTCATCCGTTGCATTGGTTAACGGGACGCTCATCGACGGTACCGGCGCGAAGGCGATAGCGAAAGCCGCGATCGTCATCGAGAACGGCCGGATCACGGCCGTCGGGAAACGCAGCGCGGTGACGATCCCCAATGGCACCCGCGTCATCGACGTACACGGCGCCACGATCTTGCCCGGCTTCATCGATACGCTCGTCCACCACTCATTCGCTGCGAAGAAACTGCAGAAGTGGGCGCGGGCGGGCGTCACGACTGTGCGCGAACTCGAGTCCGGCACGTCGTACGAACAGGACTTGGCGTTCCGAGACGAGGCGCTCACTCATCCCGACTATGCGCGCGTCGTCGTCTCCGGGCCGATCGTCACGATACCGGGCGGGTATCCAACTCCCGTTTTTAACTGGCCCTCTCTGGCGGTCACCTCGGTGGACGATGCCCGGCAGCAGGTAGGGCGGCTGCTTGACGCCGGGGCCGACACGGTCGTCATCGCGCTCGAGTCTGGAGCGGTATACGGCCGGTCGCTGCCGGAGCTCACGCCGGAAGAAGCGAAGGCGATCGTCGACGTAGCGCACGAGCGCGGGAAGACAGCCTCGGCGCGTCTGAGCGTCTCAGCCGATCTCAAACTGGCTCTGGATGCGGGAGTCGACGACGTCGACTCGCTCATGGACAAATTGCCGGACAGCTTGATTCGCAGGATGGTCGCGAGCCGGACATCGACGATGTCGGAGGTCGATGTCGATACCAATGGTGGCGGGGCGGGCTTCAACCGTGTTGCGTACAACCTCCGTCGCTTACTTCGCGCTGGGGGCAAGGTGGCGCTCGCTAACGACTACGGGACTCTCTACACACAAATCCCAGTGGGCATGCCGATGACTGAAATCCGGCTCATGCGCCGGGCCGGCATGACGCGGATGCAAATCATCATCGCCGCCACCAAGAACGCCGCCCACGTCTGCAACCTCGACAAGGACCTCGGCACGCTCGAGCAGGGCAAGATCGCCGACGTGCTGGTGGTGAAGGGCGATCCACTGAAGAATCTGAGCGCCCTGACGAAAACTGCGTACGTCATTCATGGCGGCGTCGTCATTCGCCACCCCTAAGGCGAAGAACTGACGGGAGACTCAACGAAAGTGCCGGGCGCTAGGAGTTTTTTTTTATGAGGAAGATGCCGGGTCTCGTACGAAACTACCGAAAGGATCTCGAAGTGCGAAAGGGCAGATGCGCGCTACTGGCGCTGGTCATTGCGTTCTCGATCGTTGGCGCGGCGGGATCGGCGTCGGGAGTCGGACCGAAAGGTCTATTCAAGGTCAACGGGCATCGGCTCTACATGAGCTGTGTGGGCACGGGAAAGCCGGTGGTCATCCTCGATACGGGACTCGGCGAGGACCCCTTCACTTGGCCCAGCTCCGTCCTAAAAGCGCGCGTTCTGCACACCCGGGTCTGCGCCTACGACCGCTACGGTATCGGCCGCAGCGACGGCAGCGGCCGCGCGGGCAGCGGCCGCGCGGTGAAGACGAGAACGATCGACCAGGCCGTCAACGACTTACATGCGCTCGTGCTAACCGCAAAGCTCAAGGGTCCGTACGTTTTTGCCGGCTGGGCGACGGGAGGCTTGATCGGGCGCGAGTATGCACGGCGCTACCCGAAGAACGTCGCCGGCATGGTGCTCTTCGACGCGGCCGCCGACGACTGGGACACCTTCACGGGGGCGGAAACGTTTTCGTCTCCTTTCGAGGTTCTGAATTTCGCCGCTGCCGAGACCGCGCTACGAGCCCACGACTCGATCGGCGCGAAGCCGCTCGTCGTGGTCGAGGCGGGCAACGACTCGGAAGTGAGGGCTGGCTACGCGAGCGACAAAACCGAAGCCGAGTTCCAGTCGTACTGGGACTCGTCTCAGCGCTCACTAGCTCGTATTTCGAGCAACTCGATCTTCGTCGTAGCCACGAAGAGCCAACACGACGTCGTTTCGACCGCGCCGGCGCTGTCGGTCGAGGCGATGCGGATCGTCGTGAATGCTGTGCGCAAGCACGCGAAGCTGCCGTCGTGCGCCGGCAGCACGTTGCCTAAGAAGGGTGGCGCCTGCGACGCTGGGTAGGTTCTGACGTTCGAGCGCCGGCGCGAGTTTGATCCGCATCAGCGTCTTCGTGACGCACCGGACGCCGCCATGCTCGCGCAGGTGGCGACATCCCGCCGCTCTCACTGCTCAGCACTTTTCGTCGACTCGTTCGGGTCCGCGCCCCGAGACTCTTCGGGGGCAACAATGGGGCAACCAGCTCCACCGAGATCCACCGAGATCGAACAGCCGAAATCGGCCTGAAATCGCTCGTTTTCCAGCTAGACCGAGACCGACCGAGGTCCCAGCGGCCTCCTTTTAATCCCAAGGTCGCAGGTTCGATCCCTGCACGGCCCACTCAGAAAGTGCCGCTAACCGGAGCCTTCCGTTGTCTAGCGAGGTAACGCGTAAGGCGCCGCGCGTACCGTGTTAGTAAGGGTAAGGGGCAATGGGGCTAGTTTGCGGCGAGCCGCCGCTAGCGGCTTCCGCGCAACGCCGAGGGCGGCTTGGGCTCGGGCTTAGGCTCGGGTGGTGGAAGCGGCATCCCAAGTGGGACGAACTCTGGTGTTCTCATTCGAGGGGACTCCTCTCTCTGCTCGGGTGAGCCGACGGTTGACTGTCCTCAACCACACTAATTTCCGTAGAGGATTGTTCAGCGCATCAATCCTCCTCCAATAGTCGTATCTTCTCAAGCTCTGGGTGGGTCTCCGAAGCGCCCACGGGGTCAGACGTGCTCGCGTGGTGCTCCCCTCTGGCCAGCCCCACGCCGATTCGCTCGGCGCTGATCGGTTGCCGCTGCGCGCCAGTTGCTCGCCAGTCGATACCTGGCCCGCTAGCCCTCGTCGAGTTGCTCTAGCCGAGCCGAAGGCCGCTCGGCTAGACGCTCTTTCGGACTAGGCGAAAAGGGACGGCACGAACACGAGTAGCCGAACTTGGCGTCAGCGCCAGCGTCGGAGTCGCCTCGCTCGCGCCGGACACGAGCCTGGACGATCTCCTGAACGAAGCCGACCGGCGCCTCTACAAGGCCAAGCGTCTACGGGTTGAGGAC
>JADGPD010000077.1 GCA_017882615.1 Thermoleophilia bacterium | reverse complement strand
CGCTCGCGAGCCAGTTTCTCCAGATCGCTACCGGGATCGGTGACGGCGGCAAAGCGCTTGCCCTGCTCGCCTGCCAGCGCCCAGAAGTAGTCGAGGTGCGATCGGGTCTCGATCGTCGAGCCCGATTTCGAGGAGACCAAGTAGAAGGTCGAGGAAGGATCGAGATCGGAGGCGAGCCGCCGCACGGCCGAGGGGTGAGTCGAATCGAGCACGTGGAATCCCGTCGAGCCGAAGGCGAGCCGCATCACCTCGGGCGCCAGGCTCGAACCGCCCATACCCAGGAGCACGACGTTCTCGACCCCATCCAGAGCCTGTTCGGCGAAGGCCAGTATCTCGCTCGCCTGAGCAAGCGATCGGGCCGGCGCATCCAGCCAACCGAGCCACTTCTCCTCACCGCTCGATGTCCAGAGGGAGGCGTCGCGCGCCCAGATCTTCTCGACCAACTCGTTCGCCGTGAAAGTTCTCACCGACCTACCTCCAGCTTCTTTAGCTTCGTCTCGATCCCAGTCAGCAGCTCGGCGAAGGAATCTGCGAACTTCTGTACTCCCTCAGTCTCCAATGTGTCCACCACTTCGGCGTAGGAAACTCCCGCCTCCTCGACCTGCTCGAGCAGGAGCTGCGCGTCGTCGACACCCTGCGTCAGCGTCTCTGCGACGGTGCCGTGATCCCGGAAGGCGCGAACGGTCTCGATCGGCATCGTGTTCACGGTCTCGGGGCCGATCAGCTCCGACACGTAGAGAGTGTCGGAGTAGGCTGGATTCTTGGTCGAGGTCGAGGCCCAGAGGCAGCGCTGGGCGCGGGCGCCCTTCGAAGCCAGGTATTGCCAGCGCTCACTGGAGAACACTTCCTGGAAGTGGCGGTAGGCCAGCTTCGCGTTGGCCACGGCCAGCTTTCCGCGCAGGGCCAGCGCGGCGGGAGTGCCAACTTGCTCGAGGCGCTTGTCGGCTTCGCTGTCGACGCGCGAGACGAAGAAACTGGCCACCGAGTTGATCTTGCTGACATCGCCGGCCGCAGCGACACGCCGCTCGAGCCCGCGCAAGTATGCGTCCACGACCTCTGTGTAGCGCTGGAGCGAGAAGATGAGCGTGATGTTGACCGAGTGGCCGGCGGCGATCGCATCTTCGATCGCCGGTAGGCCGGGGCGGGTCGCCGGGATCTTGACGTACAAGTTGGGGCGATCGATGTCGCCATGGAAACGGAGAGTCTGCTCGTACGTGCGCTCGCTGTCGTAGGCGAGCGTGGGATCGACCTCGATCGAGACGTAGCCGTCGAGGCCCGCCGTCTTCTCGTGGACGGGGCGGAGGAGGTCGCAGGCCTGTCTGACGTCGTTCTCCGCCAAGCGGAAGAAGATCTCGCGCGTGTCGCCATCGAGCGAGGCCAGCTCGCGCAGCTCGGTGTCGTACCAGTCGCCCCCGGCGAGCGCCTTCTGGAAGATGGTCGGGTTGCTCGTGACCCCGCTCACGGAATCCTCGCGAATCAGCCGCTCGAGCTCGCCGGTCTCGAGCATCTCGCGCGAGAGCGAGTCGATCCAGATGCTCTGGCCCAGCTCCGCTAATTGCTGCAGCCTGCTCTTCGCCATCGGTTTCTCCCTCAGATTCGTTTGTTTCTCAAACTGAGCTTCTGCCTGTTTACGCGATATCTCGTGCGGCGTCGCGTGCCATCTGCTCGACCTTTTCCAGCCGCGCCGCGTAGCGCGGATCGCTCTCGTTGAAGCGCGCGCCCAAGAAGGCCGTCACCAACTCGCTCGCGAGCGCGTCCCCGACGATTTCCGAGCCCAGGCAGAGGACGTTCATGTCGTCGTGCTCCACGCCCTGGTGTGCCGAGTAGGCGTCGTGGCAGATCGCGGCGCGGATGCCCGGCAGCTTCGAGGCGGCCACGCAGGCGCCCACTCCCGAGCCACAGACGAGTATTCCGCGCTGCGCCTTGGCCGAGCGAATCTGCTCGGCAACATCCCAGGCCTGGTCGGGGTAGTCGACGCGAACGCTCGCGTCTTCGACTCCTAAATCGATCGCCTCGCAGCCGGCCTGCGCGACGGCTCCGAGGACGGCTTCGCGCAGCTTGACGCCTCGGTGATCGAACGCGACGGCGACCTTCATCTTCTTCTCCTTCGGGAGGTTGCTCACGAAACTCGCGCCAGTAGTGCCTGAGCCTGGGCCGCGACGTTCTCGGCGGTGAAGCCGAATCGCTTCATCAACTCGTCGCCGGGGGCCGAAGCGCCGAAGTGGTCGATCGCCACGGAAGCGCCGCGATCGCCGACCCAGCGCTGCCAGCCGAGCGAGATCCCCGCTTCGACCGAGAGTCGGGCCGATACCTCGGAGGGAAGAACGCTTTCGCGGTACTCCTCGCTCTGTAGCTCGAACAGCTCCCAGCAGGGCATCGAGACGACTCGCGACCGAACGCCCTGCTCGAGCAGAACCTTTGCGGCTTCGAGAACTGCGGCCACCTCCGACCCGGTGGCGATGAAGATCAGTTCGGGCTGTTTGGCCTCGTCGGCCTGCCAGAGAATGTAGGCGCCGCGCTCGACGCCCGATGCGGCCCCAAGCTCCGCCCGATCGAGCACGGGGAGCTTCTGCCTCGAAAGCGCGAGCACGACCGGGCCGTCCTTGCGCTCCATGGCGACCCTCCAGGCCCACGAAACCTCGTTGGCGTCGGCCGGCCTGACGAACCAGAGATTCGGTATGGCGCGCAGCGCCATGTAGTGCTCGATCGGTTGGTGGGTTGGGCCGTCCTCACCGACTCCGATCGAGTCGTGTGAGTAGATCCAGAGCGCCGGCACGCGGCCGAGCGCCGACAGCCGGATCGCCGGTCGCATGTAGTCGGAGAAGACGAGGAAAGTCGAGCCGTAGGGCTTGACCATCCCGCCGTGCAGGGCGATGCCGTTGACGATTCCGCCCATGCTGTGCTCGCGCACGCCGAAGGCGATGTTGCGACCGGAATGCGTCGCAGCGAAGATGCCCGCGCCCGGGAACTCCGTCTTGACCGACTCGGACAGGTCGGCCGAGCCGCCGATCATCGTCGGCGTGTAGGGCTCGAGCGCCTGCATCACCTTGTGGTTGGCGTCGCGCGTCGCCATCGCGTTCCCTTCGCCGCCCTCGAACTCGGGCAATGCCTGTTGCCAGCCGGGCTTCGCCTCTCCGCTCCAGGCCTGATCCCAGTCCTCGCGGACATCCGGGAACGCGATGCTCCAGCGCTTGAAGTGCTCGCGCCAGGCGGCCTCGAGTGCGCCGCCACGCTCGAGCTGGCTCATGTGCGGGTACACCTCGTCGGGCACGAAGAAATCTTTGTCGGGATCGGCGCCGAGCGCGATCTTGGCCGCGCGCACCTCTTCGGCTCCGAGTGGCGCTCCATGCGCTTTGGCGGTGTCGACGAGGTGAGGGGCGCCGTAACCGATGTGCGATCGCACGACCACGAGAGAGGGCCGCTCGTGCTCGGCCTTGGCTGTCTCGATCGCCTGATCGAGCTCGGCGAGGTTGTTGGCATCGTCGGCCCACTGCACGTGCCAGCCTTGCGCCTCGAGCCGGCGGCCGGGGTTGTCGGCGCTGAACGAGATCGAGGTGGCGCCGTCGATCGTGATGCGGTTGGCGTCGTAGAAGAAGATCAGCTTCCCCAGGCCGAGCTGGCCGGCGATGGACGCGGCTTCGCTGGAGATTCCCTCCATCAAGTCGCCGTCGGAGCAGATGACGTAGACGTTGTGATCGACGATCTCGTGCCCGGGGCGGTTGAAGCGGTCGGCGAGGAAGCGCTCGGCGATGGCGAAGCCGACGGCGTTGGAGAATCCCGCCCCGAGCGGGCCGGTGGTCGTCTCGACGCCCGGGGTCATGAAGTGCTCGGGATGGCCCGGCGTGCGCGACTCCCACTGACGGAACTGCTTCAGGTCGTCGAGGCTGAGGTCGTAGCCGCTCAGATGCAGCGCCGCGTACTGCAGGATGCAGGCGTGCCCGGCCGAGAGAACGAAGCGGTCGCGGTTTGGCCAGGCGGGGTTGGCGGGGTTGTGCCGCAGGTGCTTCGTGTAGAGCAAATAGGCAAGCGGCGCCAGCGCCATGGCGGTACCCGGATGACCCGAATTGGCCTTCTGAACAGCATCCATCGCCAGCGTGCGGAAGGCGAGGATCGATTGCGCGCGTATGTCCGTTTTTGCCACTTTGCTCCTAGGTTGCTCTATTACCCGGTTGCTAAACGATATGCATCAGGACGGAGGCGCGGAACGGTTGCTACCGAATGCGGCAGCAACCATAGTTTTCGCTGCCCTTCGGAACAAAGCAAGAGCTTTCGGTAGATGCGCTTCGCGAGAGCTTGCGGCGCGCCGTTCGTCGCCTCTGGCACTCGGCGTTGACGGGCTCGCGCCTTGAGTTGCTAGACGCTGACCGAGTCGAGCATCCAGGCCTCGACCTTGTCGAGATAGTTCGGGATCTGCGGCTCCAGCACCGCGCGCTCGGGCGAGTTGTAGAAGGCGGCGTTGGCCTCGGAGAAGTTGTCGTGCCCGACGATCCAGACGAAGCGGCTCTCGTCGTGGATGATCCAGGGACCGAGCACCGAGAAGCCGAAACGGCGCCTGATCGGGAGGACATCCGAGCGCCACATCTCAACCCAATCGTCCATGCGGCCCGTCTTCACCTGATAGATCCGCAACTGGTGTTGCATGCTCAACTCACTTCGAAGGTCGCGATCAGCGCCTCGGCCACGACTCTGATCGGCTTGCCGGAGAGCTGGCTCGCCTTACGCAGCCGCGCGTAGGCATCCTGCTCGCTCAGTTTCTCCTTCTCCATCAAAAGCCCCTTGGCCCGCTCGACGAGCTTGCGCGCGGCGAGCGCCTCTGCCAGCGAGTCGGCTTCCTCGCGCAGAGCCATCAACTCGACGTGCCGAGCCCGCGCAGTCTCGATCGCAGGGAGTAGATCCGCCTCACGGAAGGGCTTGACCAGGTAGCCGTAGACTCCGGCCTCGACCGCGCGCGCGATCAGCTCCTGCTGGCTGTAGGCGGTGAGGATGACGATCGGAATCGGCCGCTCTTCGAGGATGCGCTTCGCGGCCTCGATGCCGTCGATCTCGGGCATCTTGACGTCGAGGATGGCCAGATCGGGCTGTTCCGTGCGTGCCAGCTCGACCGCCTCGAGCCCATCGCGCGCTTCGGCGCAGATCTCGAAGCCGGCTCGTTCGAGCAGCTCGCGTAAATCGAGCCGGATGATCGTCTCGTCCTCGGCGATGAGAATGCGCATCGACCGTTAACCCTAAAGGGGAAAGGAGAGCTCTGCGCGGAGGCCGCTCTCGTTTCGCAGTTCGAGCTGCCCGTGTAGCTCGTCGCGAACGAGCGCCCGCACTATCTCGAGCCCGATTCCCTTGCCCTCGCCCGAGATCCCCGGACCGTCGTCGGCGATCGTCAACTCGACCGCGTCGTCGCTCTGCGACAGCTCGATCGCGATGTTGTCGCCTCCGTGCTCGATCGCGTTCTGGAGCAGCTCGGTGAAAACGAGCGCAAGCGCGGTCGCTTGGTTGCCTGCGAGCGAGATCTGCTCGAGCCGCGTGTTCACCTTCTTGCTCGAGCCAAGCCCCTGGACGATGGTGACACGGAGGTGCTCGATCAGCTCGGCCAGCTCGACGTCGTCGTCCTGGCGTTTGGTCAGCACCTCGTGCACCGCGGCGATGGCCAGGATGCGGTTGACCGAGTCGGCCAGCACCTGCTGGGCATCGACGTTTTCTGCGCGGGCGTGCAGCCTCAGCAGCGAGGCCACAGTCTGCAGGTTGTTCTTGACGCGGTGGTGGATCTCTTGTGCGAGCACTCCGCGCATGACCGCGCGCCCGTGCTCGATGGCAACCGCGGCGTGATGAGCGATTGAGCCGAGCAGCGCTTCCTCTTCGTCCGAGAAGGGCGTGTCCTTGTCGCAGACCAGCTCACCCACCTGGCGCCGGCGCCAGCGCAGCGGGATTCTGACGGCGTAGGCTCCGCTTCGTCCCTCGGGCCAGGCGACGCGCCCGTCCTCGAGCACAACGGCCGCACCGGTGGCCGCGACAGCCTGCATCGTGGTCTTGACGATCGCCTCCAGCGACTCCTCGACGTAGAGCGACTCCGAGACTGCCTCCGAGATCTTGGCCAGCGCCTCGAGCTCGCGCACGCGCCGCCGGGCTTCCTCATACAGGCGGGCGTGCTGGATCGATTGGGCGACCTGCCCCGCGATGGCGACCAGGAGGTCGATCTCGCCCTGGCTGAACTCGCGCGGGTGCTTGGTGCGAACGTTGAGCGCGCCTTCGAGCTTCTCGCGCGCCAGGATCGGGACGGCCAGGATCGACTCGTACTCGCCCTCGGGCAGGTTCTTGAAGGCCTTGAAGCGCGGATCGAGATTTGCGCCCTCGGCGATCATCACCGGCTGGCGAATGGCGGCGGACGAACCGGTGAGGCCCTCGCCGATGCGCATGCGTGGCTTGCGCTCCTCTTCACCCAGCTGGGCACCGAAGGTCGCGCGCAGGATGAGGGCGTCGCCGTCCTCGTCGTAGAGGTAGACGAAGCAGGCGTCGGCCTCGAGCGCCTCGGCGACCTTGCGCGCGATCAGAGCCATGACCTCCTC
>JADGPD010000016.1 GCA_017882615.1 Thermoleophilia bacterium | reverse complement strand
AGGTCGGCGGCCTTGAGCCCGTAGCGGGTGGCCAGCACGCGGTCGCGCGAGGTCGGCGTTCCGCCGCGCTGCGTGTGCCCGAGCACCACCGAGCGGGTCTCGTAGCCGGTGCGCTTCTCGATCTCTTTGGAGAGCGCGTCGCCGACGCCGCCCAGAAGGACGTGGCCGAACTGGTCGGTAGCGGGCGCATCCTTGGCCACCATCTCCGACTCGCCGCTGGCGAAGGTCAGCTCGTAGCCCTCGCTGACGGCCACGATTGCGAAATGCTTGCCCGAGTCCCAGCGCTTCTTCAGGTGCTCGCAGACCTCTTCCACCGTCGTCTTCTGCTCGGGGATGAGAATCGCGTCGGCGCCGCCGGCGATGCCGGAATGAACGGTCAGCCAGCCGGCGTGGCGACCCATGATCTCGACCACCAGCACGCGGTTGTGCGACTCGGCGGTGGTGTGCAGGCGGTCGATCGCCTCGGTGGCGATGGAGACGGCCGTGTCGAAGCCGAACGTGTAGTCGGTGCCCGAGAGGTCGTTGTCGATCGTCTTGGGCACGCCCACGACCGGGAACTGGAACTCGTCGTAGAGCTTGGCCGCGACGCCGAGCGTGTCCTCGCCGCCGATCGCAACCAGCGCGTCGAGCTTGGCGGCCGCGAACTTCTCGCGCAGAGCATCCACGCCGCCCTCGACGTTGTAGGGGTTGGTGCGCGAGGTGCCGATGATCGTGCCGCCGCGGTGCAGGATGCCCGAGACCGCCGCCGGCCCGAGCGGCTTGAAGTTGCCTTCGATCATGCCGCGCCAGCCTTCCAGCGCCGCCACCATCTCATAGCCGCGCGCGAACGATTTCCGCGACACCGCGCGGATCACCGCGTTCAGCCCGGGGCAGTCGCCGCCGCCCGTGAGTATTGCGATCTTCTTGGACACCCTTCCTCCTCTGCTCTCTCTTCTAAGCGGTCAAATCCTTGCTGAACGCTAGCGAACCAAGGAGTGAGCCAGTAGGCACAAACCGGTCAGGCGCCATTCGGGATGGAAACAGCAGGTCTCCTCTCTATTCTCGAGCGTTCAGGCAACCGAGTGAGAGGAGGAAGGGATGGTCTCCGGTTATGTCATCGCCGAGAGCATGCGGGTGGGCTCTCGATTGTCGGGCATTCCGCTCGAGTTGACGAAGATCGAGCGCTACGCGGTCGCGAGCGCCACGGCCGGGCAGCCGAGCGTGTGGACAATGATCGAGTTCGAGTTTGCCGAGAGCGACGCGGAACGCATGATCGCGGCGTTGTCGGAGGCTCTGGAGGAGCGCGGCGGCTGGTATTCGGACTTCTCGCACGGCGGCGAGAGGATCGTCGTCTTTGCGGGGCGAGTCTTTCGTTATTCGCCCGGCGATGAGGCTGCGCGCGCCGAGGCGCAGGCCTATGGCCGCGAGCATGGTGTTCCCGAGCCGCAGCTCGACTGGGTCGATTGAGGTGCGCGAGTGCCAGGAGCAACGAGCGAACAGCACTGCTCAACGACGCCCGGGGAGACTCAGGCGCGAATCGCTATCGACACTGTGAGACCGGTCGCGGAGGCCGGATAGTATCGCTTGCCGAGATCGTGACGCGGTCAAGCGACACTCCCGAAGCCAGCCGGCGGTTCGACGCCCTGGACGGCGTTCGCGCCCTTGCGGTTCTCTTCGTATTTGGCTTTCACGTAGACATGGCGCGTTTTCGCGGCGGCTTTCTCGGCGTCGACATCTTCTTTGCGCTTTCGGGCTACCTGATCACGATGCTCCTTCTGCGCGAGTTCCGCGCGACCGATCGGGTATGGCTCGGGGGCTTTTACATGCGGCGTTTTCTGCGCTTGATGCCCGCTGTGGTTGCGCTGGTCGTCGTTATCGTTCCCGTGGCGAAGCTCGCGAACATCGGCCGGCCTCTCCACGACGGACTCGCGACGCTCCTCTACCTGATGGACGTCTTCGGGGTGCGGAGCTTCGATCACGGCGGCGCGCTGGCTCACACCTGGTCGCTGGCGGTCGAGGAGCAGTTCTATCTCGTCTGGCCCGCGCTGCTCATCGTCGCGTTGAGGCGGCGCATCCGGCTGGATCTGCTCATTTCCGGGATCGTCGTTCTTGGCTTCGCGAGCGCGCTCGTGTTTGCCGACCGGCTCGGCATGCCGGCGGCTTACCGGACGCCGTTCCCCCACATTCCGGTGCTCGGCGCGGGCGTTCTACTCGCGCTCGGGCTGGACAATCCGGATCATCGGGGCGTGCGCCGGATCACCCGCTGGCTTCGCCGAAGCGCCGTGGGTTGGCTCGCGGCGTTGGTTCTGATCGCGGCTCTTTTCGCCGTTCACGGTGACCGGCTGTGGCTCTACTGGGGAGGCTTTCTTCTGTTCGGCGTGCTCGCGACCATCCTGGTCGGGCACCTCGTACTCGCCCCCGAAAGCTCCGCGGCGCGTGCCTTCTCGGTTTTTCCAGCTGTGTGGCTCGGCCGCCGTTCGTACGCCTTCTACCTCTGGCACTACCCGGTACTCGCCGTTCTCGGCGAACACCTCACATCTTCGTGGGCACTCGCCGCGGCCGGCCTCCCGCTCACCTTCCTCTTGACGGCGGCTTCGTGGGTTTTCGTTGAGCGGCCGTTCCAACGGCGTAAGGTCAGGTTCGAGCCTGTCCTGAAGAGGGTTTGAGCTCGAGGTGCCCTCTCCGCGCGCTCGCGGGCGGGGCTCACCAGACGCCGCTCCAGACCGGCCAATCCGGACACTGCTCACAATTACGGTGAGCTAGCTACGGGTCTAGTGCAACTGAGTCAACGGGCAAAAGAGACAGTGGCCTTCTAGTTCGCGATCGTGATCTGCGCGCTGAGTGAGCCGCTGTTGCCGCACGTGTCCGTCGCCGCCACGGTGAGCCTGTAGACGCCGTTGGGAATCGCGCGAGTGTCAAAGCCGGTCGGCGTCAGGTCGTAGTAGAAGCGGCCGACGAGCCTGACCCGCTGGAGACTCCTGTATCCGAACTTGTTCTGGCGCGTTCCGGCCGCGTAGATCCTCCAGAAGTCCTGGTTGTCGGGCACGGTTCGCCGGAAGTCGGCGACTGTCTGGCTGCGGATGACGACCTTGCCGCTCGGCCTGCGCAGATTCCAAGCGACCGTCGCCGCCGTGACGCCGAGCCCCGGCCAGTTGCGCAGGATCGGCAGCGCCGGCATGTCGTGCGCCTCGCTGGCGATGTGGACGAGGCCCTTGAGGCGGAGCGGGTCAACCTTTCGGCCTCGGACGTCGGCGAAATGCACGCCGTCCACTATCGGAACGGTCTTGTCCCGGTACGGCTCGAGGTGCCCCGGCGCGAGCGGGTTTTGGACGCTGCCTCCGACCACCTCTGTCAGGTGTACGTGTTCGTGAGTTGCGCGGACGCGTCCCAGGACCGTCGTGTAGGCGACGACATACTGGCCCGATCGAACGGAGGGCCAGAGGTGGTAGTACTGGAACCACCTGCCATCGTTGCTGGAGACGATCACGTTGTCGGGGTTGACCCGTGCTACTCCGGAGACGACCGGGTAGACCGGCGCGTTGGCGGCGGCGACGATGTCGACGCCGTTGTGGAAGTTGAACTGGCCGCGCGCTCCCGGAGCGAACACCGCGCGCCTCCCGACCGGCGTGCGCGGGTCGCCGAGGTAGCCCCGGATCGGATGCTGGCGGCGAAACGGCTTGATCGGATAGTTGTAACTGAGCGCGCTGTGCACCGAAGCGCTGCAGCGCGAGTGCCGAGCGAGATGGGAATGCCGCGTGACCTTTTCAGTCGCGGTCGCAGTGGTTGCGGCCGCTGCTGTTTCGGTGGGGCGAATCCCGACCGAGGATGGCGTGTCACGGGCCGAGAGCGTCAAGATGTTGGGCGAAACTATCGAGGCTAGGGTGACCGCAAGTGTGATCTGGATTGTTCGGCTTTTGGACATAGCCGAACCGTCGATCCGGGCGCTAATGAGCCACTCACCGTCGCCTCACGGCGGGCTAACGAAGCCGTCGCGGCGCAAACAATCTCGTCGCGGTTGTGCCAAGCTAGGCTCGTGCGCCGGACTGCTCGCGCCAGCGACCCAAACGCCTCGCCCGTGATCGGTGCCTCCGCTCGGGTGCCCGTCGAGGGGCGGCAGTGATCGACTTTCGCGTGCTCGGGCCGCTGGAGATCCTCGACGAGGGCGAGCCGGTCACGATCGGCGGCCGGAAACAGCGGATGGTGCTGGCGATGCTCCTGCTCGAGGCGGGTCGAGTTGTTTCGAGCGAGCGGCTGATCGATGCCATCTGGGGCGAAGAACCGCCTCGTACTGCGACGACCTCGCTTCAGAACACGATCTCGCAGCTGCGCAAGCAGCTCGGCCCCGACACCCTCGTCACCAGGCCGCCCGGCTACCAGTTGAACGTCCAGCCCGGGCAGCTCGATCTGGCCCGCTGCCGTCGCTGGCTCGACGAGGCCCGCGGCGCGGACGCGGTGCGTCGCGGCGAGCTTCTGCGCGCAGCGCTTGCGCTCTGGCGAGGTACCGCGCTGGACGAGTTCGCTCACGAGCCGTTCGCACAGGCCGAGGTGGCCAGGCTCGAGGAGCTTCGGCTGACGGTGCTCGAGCAGCGAATTGAGGCGGACCTGGCCGCCGGTCGCCATCCGGAGGTCGTGGGCGAGCTCGAAGCTCTCGTGGCCGAGCATCCGTTGCGTGAGCAATTCCGCGCCCAGCTGATGTTGTCGCTCTATCGCGCCAGCCGCCAGGCCGACGCGCTGCGCTACTACCAGGAGGGTCGCCAGGCGCTGGTCGAAGAGCTCGGGCTCGAGCCCAGCCCGGCGCTGCAGAGCTTGCACGGGGCGATCTTGCGGCAGGAGCTTCCGCTCGATCCGCGCACGGCGGCTGGGCCCGGCGAGGACCACTTCAGCGAGGTGGTCGCTGCGCTCCTCGACGGTCGCGTCGTTCCGGTTATCGGCGCGGATCACTCCCAACTCGCGCAGGCGCTTGCCGATCGCTTCGGACTGGAGAGCGACGGCGACCTGGCGCGCATCTCGCAGTTCGTCGAGGTCACGAAGGGGTCGGGCCCGCTCTACGACGAGCTCCACTCGCTGCTTGCGGCGACGAGCCCGCCCGGCCCCGTACACCGATTTCTAGCCGGGCTTCCGCGTCTTGCCCGCGAGCGCGGCGGCGATCAGCCGCTGCTCGTGACGGCGGGCTACGATCTCGCGCTCGAGCAGGCGCTTCTCGATACCGGCGAGACGTTCGACGTCGTCACCTACGTCGCCGCCGGCCGGTATCGGGGCCGCTTCTGCCACCTTACGCCGGACGGAATCACGACCCCGATCGAGAGCCCCAACACTTACGTGGCGGAGTTGGCGCTCGATCGACGACCGGTCGTCCTGAAGCTGTACGGGTGCGTCGATCCAAATCCCGGCCGGCAGTGGGAGAGTTTCGTGGTCAGCGAGGACGACTACATCGGCTACCTCCAGCTGCGCGACCTCGCCGCCGCGGTGCCGGTGGCACTCGCTGCCAGGTTACGGCGCAGCCACTTCCTCTTCCTGGGCTACGAGATGCGCAACTGGCACCTTCGCATCGTGCTCAACCGGCTCTGGGAGAACAACGCGCTGCGCTACCGGTCGTGGGCGGTGCTCGGGCGCCCGGTTCCGCTTGAGCGCGAGCTCTGGCGCCGCCGCGACGTGGAAGTGCTCGAGATCCCGCCCGATGAATACGTCGCGCGGCTCGCCGAAAGAGCGGGCATCGAGCTTGGGAAGGCGCGCGGATGAGCGAGAACGCCCTTTTCGAGGCCGGTCCTTACCGGGGCTTGCGACCGTTCGGCGACTCCGATCTCGACGCGGTTCTGTTCTTCGGGCGCGAGCAAGAGCGTGCGGTTCTCGTCGCGAACCTGCTCGTGTCGCGGCTCACGGTGCTCTATGGGCCGAGCGGCGTCGGCAAGAGCTCGCTCGTTCGCGCCGGTGTCGTGCACGAGCTTCGGGCCCAGCTCGCTCGGGACGGCGGAAACGGTCGCGTCGTCGTGTACGACCGCTGGGCCGGCGATCCGCGCGCCGGGCTCGTCGCGGCGATCGAGCAAGAGTGTGGCCCGCTCGGTCCGGCCGCGGGCTTACCGGACGCGGTCGCGTCCGCGACCCGGCGCATCGGCGCGCCGCTCTATCTCGTCCTCGACCAGTTCGAGGAGTACTTCCTCTATCACGACGCCGGCTCGCTCGTTCTCGAGTTGCCGGAGCTGGTCGACCGTCCCGGTCTCGAGGTCAACGTACTGATCTCCATCCGCGACGACGCTCTCTCGCGACTCGACGTCTTCAAGGCGGCCATCCCGGATCTGTTCGCGAACGTGCTCCGTCTCGATCGCCTCGACCGGGCGGGAGGACGCAGCGCGATCGTCGCGCCGCTCGAGCCGTTCGGCGAGATGACCGGCAGGCCCGTGGAGGTCGAACCCGAGCTCGTCGAGAAGGTACTCGACCAGGTCGCCGTCGAGGGGTTCGAAGGCTCGGAGGGTGCCGTTGCGGAGCCGGACCCCGGTCGCGGCGGCTGGATCGAGACGCCGTTCCTTCAGCTCGTACTCGAGCGACTCTGGCGGGAAGAGACAGAGAGAGGCTCGACCACGCTGAGGCTCTCGACCCTGAGCCGTCTCGGTGGCGCCGAGGCGATCGTTCGCGACCACCTCGAAGGCGCGCTCGCGAGCCTGAACGATCGGCAGCTCGACGCCGCCGCCTCGGTTCTCAATCAGCTGGTGACTCCGTCGGGCACGAAGATCGCTCACCGTCCGGCGGATCTGGCGGAGTACGCGCACCTCTCGGCGGGCGAGCTCGAGCCGGTGCTCGGCACGCTCGTGGACGAGCGCATCCTGCGCAGGATCGAGGCGAGCGGCTCGGAGCCCGAGCGCTGCGAGATCTTCCACGATGTTCTGGCCGAGCCGATCGGCGCCTGGCGCTCGAGCTGGGCGGTCGAGCGCGAGCGGCGGGCCGCGGCGAGACAGCGCCGCCGCCTCCTGCTGTTAAGCGGAGGAACGCTCGCGGCTCTCGCCGTTGTGATCGGGATTGCCGTCTTCGCCTTCGTCCAGCGCAGCCGTGCGAATGCGGATGCGCGCCGGGCACAGGCGCGCGAGCTGGCGGCAAATGCGCTGGCCGAGCTGCCGACCGACGGTCAGGCGGCGCTGACCCTCGCGCTTCGTGCGGCTCGGCTCGCTCCCGGCGAGCAGACTCAGGGCGTTTTGCGACAGGCGATCGTCGGCTCGCACGAGCGGGCGATCGTGAAGCTCGGCGGCGCCGCGCGCGTGACGGCCTTCGGTCCCTCTGGAAGCCGTCTCCTCGTCGCCTCCGACAACGGTCGTGTTCGCCTGCTCGATCGGCGTGGCAAGCTGCTCTGGGCGCGGGGTGTTGGAGGCACACCCGTAGGCGCTTTCTTCACGCCTGACGGCAAGTCGGTCGTCGCCGCAGCCGGTAGGGCGGTGAAGATCTGGAGCGTCGGCACCGGCAACCTCATTGAAGAAATGCACTTTGCCGGAGACGTCACCAGTCTCGGCTTAGCGCCAATCCCGGCGTACTCGCGCGGCGTTTTAGTAGTGGGTCAACGCTCTGGCGTGAGCCTAGTCCCGCTTCTCGGCAAGAGGCTCGTCTCGATGTCTCGATGGCCGGCAACGCCGGGCAAGCCCGTCTCTCTGCAAGTGAGCCCCGACGGACGTCTGCTCGCGGCGATCATCCTCGACAAGGCCGGCCAGGCGCGTGCGGGCATCTTCGACCTGGGCACGGGACGCATGCTTCATCTTCTTCCGGGCCGCGGGCTGCAGGCGCTCGCCTTCAGCCCGGACGGGCGCCTGCTTGCCACCGGCAGCAGCTTCCGCGTTGCACAACTCTGGGATGCGCGGAGCGGCAAGCTGCTGCACACGCTGCCTCACGAGGGGCGCGTGCAGTCGCTCGCCTTCAGCCCGGACGGGCACACGCTCGCCACCGGCAGCGCCGACGGGGCGACCCGCGTTTGGGATACCGCGACGGGAGTACGCCTGCTCATCCTGGTCGGGCCGATCGGATCGATCGACAGCGTGGCTTTCTCCCCGAGCGGTCGCTTTCTGATCGCGGGCTCACGTGACCGCACGGCGCGGGTCTACGAGGTCGACAACGGGAAGGAGCTGGCGGTGCTCGCGGGCGATCGGGACGCGGTGACCTCGGTGGCGATGAGCCGCGACGAAAGGCTGGTGCTTACCGGGAGCCCCGACGGGACGGCGCGGATCTGGGATCCGGGCGTCGCCGATCAGCTCAGCGCTGTCGATCGAGGCGCGGACCCGGTTCGCCAGGCGGCCTTCAGCCCCGACGGAAAGACGATGCTGATCGTCCGCGACAGTGGTGTCCGCTTGCGCGAATCAAGCGGCGCGCTCGTCGGCAGCCTGGGCTCGGGTAAGTCGAAGGTCGCGGCCGCGGCCTTTAGCCCCGACTCGAGACTTCTCGCCGTCGAAACCGCGGACGGGCTGGTGCGCGTACTTAAGGGCGGCTCGGTCGTGGAGCAATTCTCGGCCAAACCCGGACTCGGTATCGCCTGGGCGGGTAACAGCGTCCTGCTCACGATCGGGCGGCAGCAGGTCGATGTGTGGGCAATTCCCGGCGCCAGGCGTCTGCGGGCGCTGCAGGTGGGGGACCGGATCGCCGCGCTAGCCGCCGCCAGCGACGGGAGCACCGCTGCGGTCCTGAGTCATGGCAAGGTCGGCCTTTGGAATCTGAAGACCGGTCAGTTGTTCGACCGCCTCGCCGGCCAAGCGAGCGCGGTCGGTTTCAGCCCCGACGGCAAGCGGCTGGTCACGATCTTCCGCGATCGCGCCTTCCTCTGGGAAGTCGGCAGCGGCCGACGGCTCCATGTTCTGGCCGGTCACAAGGGGGCCATCACCAGCTACGCCTTCAGTCCCCGCGGCGACCTGCTCGTGACCGGCAGCCTCGACCACGACGCGCGTGTCTGGTCGGTGGCGGACGGCCGGCTGGTCAGCGTCCTGCGCGGGCACTTCTCGCCGGTCTACGGCCTGAGCACGAGCCCCGACGGGAGTTGGGTGGTAACGGCCGGGCGGATCGCCGTCGGTCTCTGGCGAAGCACGAGCGGTCAGCTGCTCAACTATCTGAGAGGGCCGAGCGCCACCCTCACCGGCGTCTCCTTCAGCGCCGACGGGCGCACGATACTCACCGGCAGTCTGGACGGCGCCGCGTACGTCTACAACTGCGATGTCTGCGGGAACTTGGCTTCGCTCGAGGCGCTTGCCGGGCAGCGCCTCGCGGCTGCTCCGGCTAACTGAAGCTGGTCTTCTGGAGAAGCTTCTCGGCGCGCTGGGGCGGCGCTCGTAACACCCAGTGCCCAGGCCGCCGCGACCGACCTGCGCGGGCGCGGCTCACGAAACGCCCTCCTCCAGCCTCGCTCCGGACTCCGACCCCACCCACGGTCAGCCCACCACGCTGGTAGGAGCAGACGAGTCACAAGCGCCACAGGCGCGCAGACTCGACACCAAGCCCATACCGTGAAAAGTCCTCGCCGGCCCTGGCCGGCGGACTTTTCACGGAGAAGGTGCCGAAGGTGGGAATCGAACCCACACGGGCCGAAGCCCACTGGATTTTGAGTCCAGCGCGTCTACCAATTCCGCCACTTCGGCGTGTGACTACTGCAGCAGGCCATGATAGTTGGCGCTCGCCTAGGATTCACGCGTGGCGGCGACAACAAGGAAAGCAGGCCCGGCCGATTCAGCGTTCATCGCGGAGCTCGTCTCCCAACTCGGATACCCCGCCGCGGTCGCCGAAACACGCGGCCGCATGGAGCGACTCGACCAGGATGGCCAAAGCCTGTTAATTGCGGAGTTCGACGGCGAGCTTGCCGGCATCGCTGTGATGCAGATCTACCCGGTGCTGGTCCAGGATGCGCCGATCTGCCGGCTGGCCGTGCTAGTGGTGGCGGAGCGGATGCGCCGGCGCGGAGTCGGGCGGGCGCTCACGCTAGCGGTGGAAGAGGAAGCGCGGCGTTCGGGCTGCGATCGAGTCGTGCTCGATTCGGCTGTCTGGCGTGATGAGGCGCACGAGTTCTACCGCTCGCGTCAGTACGAAAGCACCGCGCACGGCTTCCAGAAACGGTTCTAGGCCGAGGTGTCTGGCGCCGTCGCCGGCCGAAGCGCCGCATAGGGCGGTCCGAGCATGAAGCCGACGCGAGCGTTCTCGCCCATCGAGCCGACCACGAGTTCCAGAGCATGTCCGATGCCGTGCGACGGGATGAAGCCCAGCTGTCGCGCTACGACGGAGTCGTGGCAGCCCGCGACGACGACGGTCCCGGCTCGCTCGATCGCGGGACGGCAGGCATCCCAGTCGGCGAAGGGAAGCAGTGGATGGCAGCCCTGTCCCTGCCGGTAGAAAGCCAGCGCGCGCGCGTCGCTTCCCGCGTCGCGGGCGGCCTGGGACAGAGTCTCGGAGTCGCGTCCGTAGCGGACGGCTGAGAAAAAGGTTCGATAGGGCTGCTGGCTCGGGTGGGCGAAGTGGCGTTCGAAACCATGTACCAGCACGATCGCCCCATCCTGGCTGAGCGGTGGGCTGTCGCGCCAGCGCCGGTAGGCGTAGCCCAGCCCGAATGCGGCCGCCGCCAGCGGGTTCGGTCGCTCGCGCGGCAGCATCAGCGTCGTGTCGGGGACGGGGATGCAGAGCACGTCGAACTCGCCGTCGATCTCGGTTGTCCGCGTCGCGAGGGTGGCCAGCAGCGCTTCGGCATGGGCGACCGAAGGCCGGCCCGCGAACGCGGCGGTGGCCGCGATCTCAACCGGCGCCGCAACCAGCATTCGCCAGCGCGCCGCGCGCGGCACGAGCGCGAGCGCTCGGCGTAGATTCGAGTGCGCGATGCGTCCGAGAGCCCGTGCGTCATAGGGATAGCCGCTGGCCCAGCCGCCGAGCCGGGGAGGTGCGAGCGCCAGAGAGATGCCGATCAGGGGTACCTTGCGCTCGAGCGCTCGCTCGACCGCCAGAGCCAGCCGCCAGCCACGCGATCCGCCGGTCTCGAGCAGGGAGGGCGAGTCCTGAGCGGCCTGCAGCGATTCCGCCGCCCCCGCCGCGAGCAGAAGATTGGGCCCACCGTGCAGAACGCTTTCGGCGGCGCTCAAGGTGACGACCAGATCCGTTTCGGCGAGCGTAGGCGAAATAAGAAGCGGAGCCGTTCCCGTCTCATCCAGCGCTACGAGATCGGGAGCTTCGACGTCGTGAACGACGACCAAGCCACGGAAGCGCCGCCTGAACTCCGGTGTCACGAGCGCCGCCAGCTCCTGACGCCCCGGTTTTCGAGCCAGCCCGGCGGCGACCAGAATCGTCTGGCACCGGCTCGGGATGCCGGCAGTCTCGAGCTCGTCGGAGGTTGCCACCAGTGCCTCCAGGCGCGGATCGCGCTGGCCACTTGGAACGGGAAGCGCGGGCGGCTCGACCACGATCGTCACGCTTCGCTTACCGCGGGCTAGATCCGTCAGCGGAGCTCCGGCGAGGGGGAAGCGGAGCGCGTCGCGAACGGCGGCGGTGATGTCGACGATCAGCTCCTTGGTTGGCGGCGGCGGGGGAAGCGCGGTGCCGTTTTCCGGCAATTCGAGCGCGATCGCACGCGAGCCGGCGAGTAGAGCGATGCGAACCATGGAGATAACCCTAGGTCGCCGGGGGCGACTGGGGAGGAAGAGACCCGTTTTCGCGTCGATCTCGGCAGAAAAGCGGGCGCTTTTCCGCGTTAAGCTCGAATCGGGGATGGGAGGCGGGGAACCCGCCTCACCCCGGCCGCGACCTCAAGCCCCCTTCGCATTCGCGGGAGACCCACCGCCCGCGAGGTAGCGGCTTCTACTTCGCGGCCGTCCCTCCGGCGGCGGCCAGAACTTCTAGACTCGAAAGCGATGTCGCCGAAGGACGTGAACGGAGCCGAGCTGGTGCTGGACGACGCTCCCGCGCGCGCGAGTGAGCTCTACCTGGTCGACGGCAACAACCTCGCCTATCGCGCCTTCTACGCCCTGCCCGAGGACATCGCCACCAGCGAGGGGTTTCATACCAACGCGCTCTACGGCTTCACCAGCATGCTGCTCAAGCTGCTCAGCGACTACAAGCCGCGCGGCGTCGCCGTCGCCTGGGACACGCGCCCGGTGCACCGCGAGAAGATCCTCGAGGCCTACAAGGGGCAGCGCAAGCCGACGCCCGATCTGCTGCGCGAGCAGTTCCCGCACTTTCGCCCGCTGGTCGAGGCCTTCGGCTACACCAACGTCGAGTTCGAGGGCTGGGAGGCCGACGACGTGATCGCCACCCTGGCCACGCGCGCCGAGCAAGCCGGCGTCCAGACCTGCATCGTCTCGACCGACCGCGACGCCTTCCAGCTCGTCTCCAAGCGGGTCTGTCTGATGATGACCCCGCGCGGGATCTCCGACGTGCAGGTCTACACGCCCGAGCGAGTGACGGCGCGCTACGGCATCACTCCGGCGCAGATCCCCGACTTCATCGGCCTCAAGGGCGACACCTCCGACAACATCCCGGGTGTTCCGGGCATCGGCGAGAAGACGGCCGCCGAGCTGATCATCCGCTACGGGTCGCTCGAGGAAGTTCTGGCCCACGCTTCGGAGCAGACGCCGGGACGGCGCAAGAAGCTCGAGGAGAACGACCAGCAGGCGCGCGACTCGAAGCTGCTCGCAACCGTCCGCCGCGACCTCGAGATCGATTTCGACGCGGCCGCGCTCGTCTCGGCGCCTCCCGATCGCTCGCGGCTCAAGGAGATCTTCCGCCGCTTCGAGTTCCGTTCGCTGCTGGGGCGGCTGGACACGCTCGATACGGCCTTGCCGGCCAGCGAGGAGGAGCGCGGGGCGGCCGACCAGCTGCGCTGGCGCGAAGGCGATCTCCCCGATCGAGCCGCGGGAGCACTGACAGTTGCCGGCGGCCGCTACGCCTTCGCCGGCGGGGGGGAGGTGCTCGTCGGCGAGTGGCGCGACGAGCTCGTAAGTCGATTCGAGCCGGGCGCGATCGTCGCTCACGACTTCAAGACGCTGCCCGCGTGGCTGGTCGAAAACGCCGGCCCGGCCGCCGAGGACACGATGATCGCCGCCTACCTGCTCGACCCGGGCCGGAGCGGCTACGAGCTCGATGAGCTGGCCCGCGAGCAGGGAATCGAGCTGGAGGCCGTACCGGCCGCCGAGGAAGAGACGGCCACGCTCGTCTGTCGCGCCGAAGCGATTCGCCGCCTGGCGCCCCTCTTCGCCGAGCGCCTGCGCAAGCTCCAGCTGGAGCCCCTCTACCGCGAAATCGAGCTGCCGCTGACGCTGGTGCTGGCGAAGATGGAGCAAACCGGTGTCAAGATCGACGCCTACCGCATGGGCGAGATCACGGCCCGCTTGAGCGAGCGCACCAGCGAGCTGGAGGCGCTGGCCTGGAAACTGGCCGACGAGACGTTCGCGCTCGGCTCGCCGCAGCAGCTCGGCCGCATCCTGTTCGAGAAGCTGGGCCTGACGCCGGGGCGCAAGGGCAAGACCGGCTACTCGACCGACACCCGCGTTTTGCGCGCGATCAGGAGCGAGCACGAGATCGTCGCGGTGATCGAGGAGTGGCGCGAGCTGACCAAGCTCGTCAACACCTATCTGGGTCCGCTGCCGCTGCTCATCTCCGAGACCGACGGGCGGCTGCACACCACCTTCAACCAGACTGTCGCCCCCACGGGACGGCTCTCCACCACCAACCCGAACCTGCAGGCGATTCCCGTGCGCTCCAAGCTGGGGCGCGAGATTCGCTCGGCTTTCGTGGCCGAGGACGGCTGCCTGCTCCTCTCTGCCGACTACTCGCAGGCCGAGCTGCGCATCCTCGCTCACGCGAGCGGCGAGGAGAAACTGATCGAAGCATTCAAGCGCGGCGAGGACATCCACACCCGCACGGCCGCCGAGGTGCTGGGCAAGGATCCAGACTCGCTCACGAAAGAGGAGCGAAACCGTGCCAAGGCCGTCAACTTTGGGATCATCTACGGCATCTCGGCCTTCGGCCTCTCCGAGCAGCTCGGCATCCCGCGCGAGGAGGCCGGCGCCTACATCGACACCTATCTGGCCCGCTTCCCGCGCGTGCAGGAGTTCATCGCCCGTACGATCGCCGAGGCGACGAAGAACGGCTGCGTGACGACGCTGCTCGGGCGCCGCCGCCCGATCCCCGAGCTCGCCTCCTCGAACCGCCAGATGCGCTCGCTCGGCGAGCGGCTGGCGGTGAACACGATCATGCAGGGAACTGCAGCCGACGTGATCAAGGTGGCGATGATCGCCATCCAGCGGCGCCTCGGCGAAGAGGGCTTCCAGGCCAGGCTGGTGCTGCAGATCCACGACGAGCTCCTGCTCGAGCTGCCCGAGCGCGAGCTTGAGCGCTGCCGCGAGCTGGTCCTGCACGAGATGAAGGTCGCCTATCCCTTCGATCCGCCGCTGGAGGCCGAGGCAGGAGTCGGAACGAGCTGGGCCGAGGCCAAATAGGCGCACCCGTGCCTTTCCGTCGTGAGGGAGCTGGTAGGCGGCACCACTAGTGGGATCGGACCTGCGCCGCGCAGCTATACTCCGCCGACGCATGGCCGAAACCCTCGACAAGATCAAGGCTGAGCCCGGCGTCTGGGTAGAAGGCCCGGACGGAAAGCTCATCCCCGACTACGAGTCCACCTTCCCGACCATCAAGGAAGGCGAGGTCGTACACGGCACGATCGTCCGGGTCGACAAGGACGAGGTGCTGGTCGACATCGGCTACAAGTCCGAGGGCGTCATCCCGGCCTCCGAGCTCTCGATCCGGCGCTCGATCGATCCCTCCACGGAGGTAACGCTCGGCGACGAGATCGATGCGCTCGTTCTAACCAAGGAAGATGCCGACGGGCGCTTGATTCTCTCCAAGAAGCGCGCCCGTTTCGAGCTGGCCTGGAAGTCGATCGAGGACAAGGCGCAAACCGGCGAGCCGATCGAGGGCCGCGTGATCGAGGTCGTCAAGGGCGGCCTGATCATCGACCTCGGCGTGCGCGGTTTCCTGCCCGCCTCGCTGGTCGACATCCGCCGCGTTCAGGATCTCGACGAGTTCATGGGCACCATGCTTCGCGCCAAGGTGATCGAGCTCAACCGCTCGCGCAACAACGTCGTTCTCTCGCGCCGCGCCGTGCTGGAAGACGAGCGCAAGGAGATGCGCCAGGCGATCCTCGACCGGCTCAACCCCGGCGACGTGATCGAGGGCCAGATCTCGAACATCGTCGATTTCGGCGCCTTCGTCGATCTCGACGGAATGGACGGGCTGATTCACATCTCGGAGCTTTCCTGGAGCCACGTCAACCACCCCTCGGAGATTCTCGAAGTGGGGCAGACGGTGAAGGTCAAGGTGCTGGACATCGACCGCGACCGCCAGCGCATCTCGCTCGGGCTCAAGCAGACCCAGTCGGATCCCTGGCAGCAGGTGATCGACGCCTACGGCGACGGCGACGAGGTCGAAGGACGGGTGACCAAGGTCGTCACTTTCGGCGCCTTCGTCGAGATCGTCCCCGGCGTCGAAGGGCTCGTGCACATCTCCGAGCTGGCGCAGCACCATGTCGAAAACCCGCGCGAGGTCGTCTCGCAGGGCGATCTGGTGCGCGTGGTCGTGCTCGAGATCGACGGCGAGCGCAGAAGGCTTTCCCTTTCCATGAAGCGCGTCGAAGGCGGCCCCGTAGTGATCGAGGCGGCGCCCAGGACGGCCGAGCCCGCGAGCGAGGAAGAGGACGAGATCGAAGCTGCGAGCGAGGCAGAGGCCGAGGCCGCGGCCGAGATCGGGATCGCGCCCGAGCCGGTGGGTGAAGAGGAATTCGAAGCGGAGCCCGAGATCGCAGCAGAAGCCGAGGCGGAAGCAGAGGAAATCATCGAATCCGCCGCCGGCGATGAGCCGGCAGAGGGCGAACAAGAGGACACCGAGTCGGAGCTCGCCGAGGCTGGCGACACGGCCGAGGACGAGTCCGGCGAGTAGTGCCCGCTCGGCCGCTTGCGGTCGCGCTGACGGGGGGCGTCGGCGCCGGTAAGAGCGAAGCGCTGCGCATGTTCAAGGCGCTCGGCGCCGCAATCCTCTCCAGCGACGAGGTCGTGCACGATCTTCTGGAACGCGATGAAGAGGTACGCGCCAAACTCGAGAATCGCTTCGGCTCCGGGGTTCTGAGCAGCGAGGGTGGTATCGATCGTGCGGTGCTCGGCCGCCTCGTCTTCAAGCAATCCGAGGGCCTCGGTTTCCTCGAGTCGGTTCTCCACCCGCGGGTAATCCGCGAGCAGAGGCTTTTTCGCGAGCAGCTGGCCGCGTCGCCCGATTCGCCTCCGATCTGCGTCATCGAAGTACCTCTCCTCTACGAAGTGCGTGGCGAAGGTCGCTTCGACAAGGTGGTGGTCATCACCGCCTCGGTCGCCCTGCGCCAAGCCCGCGCCGGCTCCCGCCTCGACGAGCGTGAAGAGCGGCTCATCTCGGACGCCGAGAAGGTGCGCCGCGCCGACTTCGTCTTCCGTAACGACGGTTCGCTGGCCGAGCTCGAAGCGTTTGTAGGTGATGTCTGGCAGCAGCTTCTCGCGCAGGTGGACGCTTGAGATACCTGTCCGGGCTAGCGTTGGCCGCGGCCGCCTTGCTTTGCGGCTTCGCCTACGTTCACTTTGCCCAGCCGGCCTGGTGGGCGCGCCTCTGGCACCCGCTTAACTACGAGCAAATCGTGCTCGGGCACGCCGCGCATTACGATCTCGATCCCGCTCTATTGGCCGCTGTCATCTACCAGGAGAGCCATTTTCGCGCCGACGCCCGCTCGTCTTCGGGCGCGATCGGCCTGATGCAGCTGATGCCGGCAACCGCACAGGGAATCGCCGACCACACCGGCGGCTCTCGCTTCAAGCTCTCGGATCTCGGCAACCCGGAGATAAACGTCCGCTACGGCGCCTGGTATCTGAGCCACCTGATGAAGAAGTACGGATCGGAGAAGCTCGCGCTCGCCGCCTACAACGCCGGGCAGCAGAACGTAGACAACTGGCTGGCCTCCGGTGAGGGCATCGCCTTCCCCGAGACGCGCGCCTACGTCGCTCGCGTCGAAAGCCTGAAGAAGCTCTACCGGCGCATCTACCCGGTCTTGCGCGAGAACCCGAAATCTCGCTAGCAGCGGCGGCAAGTTCGCCGCTTGACGCCGAGATGATTAGCAAATAAGCTAAATATCGAAATGGCTGTCCAAGACGTGTACCGTGCCCTCTCCGATCCAGAGCGCCGGAAGATCCTCAAGCTGCTGCAAGACGGACCGCTCCCGGCCGGCGCCATCGCCGCCGAGTTCGAGATCTCCTGGCCGTCGGTTTCCCGGCACCTCGGCGTACTCACGAACGCCGGTCTCGTGCAGCACGAGCGAAACGGGCAGCAGGTCATCTATCAGCTGACCACCTCGGTGCTGGTGGCCATCGTCACCGAGCTGGCCGAGCTCGCCGCCGTTGGCGGTCGCGTCGGAGGCACGACGGCAAGGCAAGCCGACCAAGAAAGGTAAAAAATGATTCTCGCTTCTCTCCCTACGATCGGTGTCGTCATCCTGGCCGCGGTCGTCGCACTCGTGTTCTTCGCAGCCGGTTGGGTGCTCGCCGACGCTCGCTCGCGCGGTTTGCCGCGCCGCAAGGCACTCACCTGGGCGCTCTTGCAGGGAATCGAGTTCCCGCTCTTCTTCTGGCTCTACCGGCGTGCCCGACCGCGCCGGATCAAGGGGACAACAACGACGTAGTCGATTAGGGCAAGTCGTCTCGCGTTGGCGCACGTTTGCACTTACTGCAAATCGCCCGCTCGCAGCGTGTGCGTCCGTGATCGTCGAATCTCTGGCTGGTTGCGTATCGAGCGGTGTGTTTCGCCCCACAGCTCGCGCACCTGTAGCTGATAACAGAGCCCTCGACGTCTCGATAGTCGTCGTGATCGGAGTCTGTGGGCCTTCCGCCCCGCGATTCGCCCTCCCAAGCGGCGGATCTCTCTTCCTCCAACTCCCGCCCAGAGAGCTTCTCGATAGCCCCTCTACATTTCACGTATGTCCCGTCGCAGGACTCATCGACGCAAGAGATCGAGGGCACGGCAATCCTCTCCTCGCATCCGCGACAGGTAAACGGCCCCTCCAGATCATCGAGTTTGATCGTTATTGGCCGATCGCAGTTTTGGCACGAGAACTGAACGCCCACGGAGAACAAAACGGGCACGAGCTTGTAGCGATCGAGAGGTGTCACGTTTTCTCCTAGCGACTCGAACTTGAGGCCAACGGGAGTGTTGCTGCCATTCTGACCGTCCGCCGGCAGAGACGATCCGAGCTCTGGCTTTTCGGGGAGCTCAATGGAGCCCAATCCGTAGCAATCCCGAGAGGCGGAGGGGTCGATAGGTCCGGTGCGGACGGGTACGCTTGTTCGTGATGACCGAGCTGCACGCAGCCGACCTCTACAAGCCGACCGGCGACCAACCGCGCGCAATCGAGGAGATCTCGCAGGGCGTTCTGGCCGGTGAGCGCTTCCAGACCCTGCTCGGCGCCACCGGTACGGGTAAGACGGCGACCATGGCCTGGATCATGGAGAAGCTGCAGCGCCCGGCGCTGGTGATCGCTCACAACAAGACGCTCGCCGCCCAGCTCTGTAACGAGTTCCGCGAGCTCTTTCCCTCCAACGCGGTCGAGTACTTCGTCTCCTACTACGACTACTACCAGCCCGAGGCCTACATGCCGCAGGCTGATCTCTACATCGAGAAGGACTCCTCGAGAAACGAGGACATCGAGCGTTTGCGCCTGTCGGCCACGACCTCGCTTCTGAGCCGGCGCGACGTGGTGGTGGTGGCGTCGGTCTCCTGCATCTACGGCATCGGCTCGCCGGAGGAATGGCGCGACCGCGTACTGGTGCTCGAGCAGGGCGGCCACTACGACCGCGACGAGGCGCTGCGCCGGCTCGTGGCCAGCCAGTACGTCCGTAACGACAGTGTGCTCGCGCGCGGTCGCTTCCGCGTCCGCGGCGACGTGATCGAGGTGCAGCCGGCCAGCTCCGAGACCGCCTATCGCATCTCGTTTTTCGACGACGAGGTCGAGCAGATCACCCACTTCGATCCGCTCACCGGTGAGATCTACGCCCGTCTCGACAACCTGGCGATCTGGCCGGCCACTCAGTACGTCACCTCGACACCGTCGATCGAGAGCGCCGTCGAGGAGGTTAAACGCGAGATGGAGGCGCAGGTGGCCAAGTTCGAGTCCGAGAATCGCCTACTCGAGGCGCACCGGATCAAGCAGCGCACCGAGTACGACATGGAGATGCTGCGCGAGCTCGGATTCTGCAACGGGATCGAGAACTATTCGCGCGTGCTCGAGGGCCGCCCGCCCGGAACCCATCCGTTCACGCTGCTCGACTACTTCCCCTCCGACTTCCTCTGCTTCCTCGACGAGTCGCACCAGACGGTGCCCCAGATCGACGGCATGTACCAGGGCGACCGCTCGCGCAAGCAGACGCTGATCGACTACGGCTTCCGGCTCCCCTCGGCGCTCGACAACCGACCGCTGCGCTTCGACGAGTTCCTGGAGAAGGTTCCGCAGCTCGTCTTCGTATCGGCCACGCCTGGAGCCTTCGAGCTGCGCCATTCCACGCGCATCGCCGAGCAGCTGATCCGTCCCACCCACATCATCGATCCCGAGGTCGAGATCCGCGCCACCAAGAACCAGATCGACGACCTGATGAACGAGATCCGCCGCCGCGCCGACGTAAGCGAGAGGGTGCTGGTGACGACGCTGACCAAGAAGATGGCCGAGGATCTTACGGACTACCTGCTCGAGTCGGGCATCCGCGCCCGCTACCTGCACTCCGATATCAAGACGCTGGAGCGGATCCAGATCATCCGCGATCTGCGCCTGGGTGAATATGACGCGCTAATTGGTGTCAACCTGCTGCGCGAAGGCCTCGACCTGCCCGAAGTCTCGCTCGTCGCCGTGCTCGACGCCGACAAGGAGGGCTTTCTGCGCGGCAAGACGGCGCTCGTCCAAACGATCGGGCGCGCCGCCCGCAACATCGGCGGCAAGGTGCTGCTCTATGGCGACAAGATCACCGAGGCGATCAAGTTCGCAGTCGAGGAAACCGATCGCCGCCGTGCTATTCAGATCGCCTACAACGAGGAGCACGGCACGAAGCCGGTGCAGATCGTCAAGGGCGTCTCGGACATTGCGGAGTTCCTCTCGCTCGAGTCGGCGCACGTGCCCACGAAGCGGCGCCGCGGCGCCGCCAAGGTCGAGGGCCTGGATCGCGAGGAGCTGGAGAAGCTGGCGATCGAGCTGGAGGAGGAGATGTTCGCCGCCGCCGAGGAGCTCCGCTTCGAATACGCCGCCAAGCTGCGCGACGAGATCAAAGACATCAGGCGCGAGCTGCAGGCGCTGGCCGCCAGCAAGCGCTGAAGCAGGTCATTTCGCGCCGGAGCGCAGTTTCCAGACCTGGACCGGGCCGATCGGATCCGGTCGAGTGAGCGTCAGCAGATATCTGTCTCGCAGCAAGCGCTCGCCCTGAGAGATAAAGACGTTCCAGCGATCGGGGGCGGACCATAGCGTCACGAACGTAGAGGTCACGAGAATCAATCTGGGTCGCTTCTCCCTGATGCAGCGCAAAACGCCATCGAGGTCGGCGGTGAACATGTACTGGTGGAATACGGGACAGGCGAGCTTGAACTCGTCGTCCAGGAATGCCGCCTGCGCCTCCTCGTCGTTCCGGCCCAGGTGGGTGTATGTCACCCGGGTCAGCCCGGGCATTTGCTCTCGCCTCACCCGATTGAGCGCCGCGGCGGTGTTGTTCAGCGGCGGGGAATGCCAGCTCGAGATGGAAAGGCCTGAAGCCTTGGTCAGCTGCAGCGTTCCACCGATCGTCCCTCCGAGCAGCACGGGGCCCAGCGCGATCACTGCGGCCATGCCGGCGGCTCTGGGCACGAGCCAACGAATCAGCTGGAGCCGGACGAGCACGAACAGCACCAGCCAGGTCGCCGGGAGCGCGAGCATCTGGTCGTGCTGTCCCCAGGCGGCGGTCAGGGCGAGCGTGATCGAGACTGTCAGGCTGGTGCTCAGAAAGATGGCCGCGAGGATCGTCTCGGTTGCGCCGAGCGATCGCGCTCGCCAGGCCCGCGCGAGCGAATAGACGGTCAGCGCGCCGACGACAAGAAAGACGATCCTTACCTCGTTGAAGTGGGGAATGAGGCGCTCGGCGACGTGGATGTGACCGGTGATTCCACCCTCGCGAGCGGTGTCCCTGAGTACGTTGTTCGAATAAGCGACGTTCCCGATCATCGTGTGTACGTAGCCCCCGAGCTCACCGACAGCAGCCATAAATGCGATCGCGACAGCTGCGGCGGCGCCGAGCCCGGCCGCGGCGCGCCCGGCCTGGAAGCGCCGCTTCCCGTCCGGGACGCCGAGCGCTAGCAGCGCCAGCGGAACGCTCAGGAGCACGAGTGTCAGCCCGAGATCGAACAGCATTCCGGCGCAGACGAGAGCGCCGGCCCAGGCGAAGCTGCGACGCAGCCACAGCCAGCCGATCAGCGGGATGATGCTGAAGATCGCGAGCCGCGAATAGCCGGCGTAGTACCAGGTTCCCGTGAGAATCAGCGGGTACAAGGCGAAGGCGACCGCCGCCAGTAGGCGCGACCCGCCGATCGACCGTACGAGCAGCGCAGAGAACGCCGCGGCAAGCGCGAGCCAGACGATGTCGAGCAGAAACGGTCCGCGCCAACCCAGGACCCAGAGCGCGCCGGCGTAGCTGTAGTAGAAGAGCGGCCCCTTGTTGTCATAGACATCGACGTACAGCCGATCGCCGTGGAGCAGACGGGCGGCGACGCTGAGAAAGATCCCTGGATCGGAAGAAGTAGTGGGCGCTCCCCGCAGCAGCACGAGACCCGTCGCGTAAGCCACGGCGCCGCCACCAAGCCACCATCGCCACCTGCTCAGCACGAGCCTGGGAACTGCAGAGCCGTTAACGGGCACCGCCTCGCTCGATCCGGATCGCGCTTCGGCCCATAGCTGGCGCGATTCTACGGGTTACCCCTCGCCGTACGTGCCCAAGAAGAGCCGCCGCGACGAACGATTCGACAGCTACCGAGCTCAGCTCGCCTTGCGCGCGGCGGCGGAACTCCGCCTCAGTAACTCGATGCCGCACGATTCTCGAATGACCAGCTCGGTCGGAAAGATGACCGCCGGAGGGGGATCGTCGGGGTTGTCGAGCATGGCCAGCACGCTGTCGGCGGCCGCCATGCCCAGCCCGAGCGCGTCCTGGCGGACGGTCGTCAACGCGGGCCACATCGCGGCGGCGAACGGCGAGTCGTCGTAGCCGACGACCGCGATGTCCTCCGGGACGCGTAGCCCGGCTTCCTGGATTGCCAAGATCGCGCCTACGGCCGTCATGTCGCTCGCCGCAACAATCGCGTCGGGCGGCTCGGAAAGCGCGAGTAGCTCCTTGGCTCTCTCGTAGCCCGAGCCGTGGTAGAAGTCGCCCTCGCGCACGTACTCGGGGCGTTCCTCGAGCCCGAGCCTGGAGATCTCCGAGCGGTAGCCGAACAGACGGTCGATTGCGGGACGCGTTTGCATCTGCCCCGTGATCGTCGCGATCCGGCGCCGGCCGAGCTTGTGCAGGTGGCTGACGGCGCTCGCCGTCCCTTGCACGTTGTCCGACATCACATAGCCGACCCTTCCGCCGATCGCCTGGTTGTCGACGAGCACGATCGGCCGGCCCGATTCCAGAAACGGGGCGAAATCGGGATCGGCGGCGTCGACTCCCATCACGATCAGTCCCGACGTGCCGTAGGCGTAGCAGCGCTCGATTGCGCGAGCATCTGTCCCCATCGGCGTGGACGGGTTGTAGGTGGGAACGAACAGATCGCAGCGGGCCTGGACGATGCGGGCCTTGATGCCCGAGAGCACCGGCCCGAAGAACGGGTGCATCGCCTGGGGAAGGTCGGGCACCGCGCTGACGATGCCGATCAGCCGTGGCCCGCGCCTTTCTACGCGCTCCTTGCCTCGGCCGCGCTCGGCGGCGTTTTCGACTTGCAGCCAGGGGTCGCTGCCACGCTCCTTGTCGAGGCTCGCAAAGACCTGAGCCGCGCTCATTCGGCTTTTGAAGTCGGGGGATCGGTCGTGGTCGCCGGGGGTCATCCTGTACTCCTGTTATCGGCAGACTGAGCGCGTACTCGATGGAAAATGGGGCGGTCCGCGAACCGCTTCGTCGGCCGCTCAGCTTGTCCAGCGGCGATAGAGCTCGCGCAGCGCCGTGACCTCGGCGGCGTCCGGCCCGTGGCCGTCGGGGCCCGGGGTCTCGAGCAGCGCCGGCAAATCCGCGAAGGCGGGATGGGAGAGGAAGACGCCGAGCTTCTCGCCCATCACGCCCTGGCCGATGTTCTCGTGCCGGTCGCGATTGGAGCCGAGCGGCGCCTTCGCGTCGTTGACGTGCAGGGCGCGCAGGCGGTCGAGGCCGATCAGGCGCTCGAGCTGATCCACGAGAGAGTCGAGCTCGGCTCGCTCGGTCACGTCCCAGCCCGAGACGTAGAGATGGCAAGAGTCGAGGCAGACGCCGAGCCGCTCGTGGCGGTTGAGGCGTTTGCACAGAGCCGCCAGCTCCTCGAGCGAGCGCCCCACCGAGCCGCCGCCGCCGGCGGAGTTCTCCATCAAGAGCCACGTCGTGTCGCTCGTGTGCTCGAGGATCTGCTCCATCGCGCCAGCCACCCGCTCGAGCGCGCTCTCGAAGCCGCTGCCGTGATGCGAGCCGATGTGGAAGATGACGCCGCCGAGCTCTGTTCGGCAGGCCACGTCCATCGTGATGCACATCGTCTCGATCGACTTGCGGTAGAGCTCGTCGTTCTCGCTGGCCAGGTTGACCAGATAGAGCGCGTGTGCGAAGACGGGCGCTCCGAGCCGCGAGCGTTCGGCCTTGAAGCGCTCGATCGTCTCGGGCTTGTGGTTCGTGGGGCGCCAGGCGCGCGGGCTCTGGACGAAGATCTGGGCAGCCTCGGCGCCGATCTCCTGCATTCGCTCCAGCGCCTTGTCGAGGCCGCCGGAGGCCGATACGTGAGCGCCGATGAGCACGCGACTACGATACCCATCGTGAGCGTTAACGACTCAACCCCGCCGGAGCGAGGCGATTTCATCCGTGAGATCGTGACCGCCGACTTGAAGAGCGGCAAGCACTCGGGCGTAGTCACCCGCTTCCCGCCCGAGCCGAACGGCTACCTGCACATCGGTCACGCCAAGTCGATCGCGCTCAACTTCGGCATCGCGAACGAGTTCGGCGGCCGCTGCCATCTGCGCTTCGACGACACGAATCCGATCAAGGAAGAGCAGGAGTACGTCGACTCGATCCAGGCGGACATACGCTGGCTGGGCTTCGACTGGGGCGAGTACCTCTACTTCGCCTCCGACTATTTCGACCAGCTCTATGAGTGGGCGCTTGACCTCATCCGCGCCGGCAAGGCCTACGTAGACGATCTCTCGGCCGACGAGATCCGCGAGCACCGCGGCACCTTTACCGAGCCCGGCCGGGACAGCCCCTGGCGCGACCGTCCCGCCGAGGAGAGCCTCGACCTGTTCGAGCGGATGCGCAGCGGCGAGTTTCCCGACGGCACACGCGTGCTCCGCGCCCGCATCGACATGGCCTCTCCGAACATCAACCTGCGCGATCCCGTCCTATACCGGATTGCGCACGTCGCGCACCCGCGTACGGGCGACGCGTGGTGCATCTACCCGATGTACGACTTCGCGCACGGCCAGTCCGACGCGATCGAGGGCGTCACGCACTCCATCTGCACGCTCGAGTTCGAGGATCACCGGCCCCTCTACGACTGGCTGATCGAGAACCTTCCCGTGCCCTCGCGCCCGCGTCAAATCGAATTCGCGCGGCTCAACTTCACTTACACCGTCCTCTCCAAGCGCTTCTTGCTGCGTCTGGTCGAGGAGGGGCACGTGCGTGGCTGGGACGACCCGCGCATGCCGACGATCGCGGGCCTGCGCCGCCGTGGCTTCCCCGCCGAGGGTATTCGCGACCTCGTGGACATGGTCGGGGTGGGAAAGGCAAACAGCGTCGTGGAGGTGGAGATGCTCGAGCACGCGGTGCGGGGCGTCCTCAACCGAACCGCACTCCGCCGCTTCGCAGTGCTGCGCCCACTCAAGCTGGTGATCGAGAACTTCCCCGAAGGCCAGACCGAGGAGATGGACGCGGTCAACAATCCAGAGGACGCCTCCGCCGGGACGCGCAAGGTTCCCTTCACGCGCGAGCTGTGGATCGAGCGCGACGATTTCATGGAGGATCCGCCCAAGAAGTTTTTCCGGCTGGCGCCCGGACGCGAGGTACGCCTCAGGTACGCGTACTTCGTTACCTGTACCGAGGTCGTCAAGGACGCAAACGGAGAGATCGTCGAGCTGCGCTGCACCTACGACTCGGCCACCCGGGGCGGAGACTCGCCGGACGGCCGCAAGCCCAAGGCGACCCTGCACTGGATCTCGGCCGATCACGCAATTCCTGCGGAGGCGCGGCTGTACGACCACCTTTTCGGCCGCCCTGATCCCGGCGCCGACGGAGACCTCTTCGATGACTTGAGCCCCGACTCCGAGGAGGTGCTCTCCGGCTGCCTAGTGGAGCCGACGCTCGCCGAGGTGCCGCTGGGCGAGACTGTGCAGTTCGAGCGGCTGGGCTACTTCTGCCCCGATCTCGACTCGGCGCCCGGCGCGCTCGTGTTCAACCGCACGCTCACGCTCAGAGATACCTGGGCCAGGGTGCAGGCGCAGAGCCAGAAGAGCGGCTAGGCGCCTTTTGGGTCGACATTAGATAGGCCCTCCGGCGATCGCATCGGCGCAAAGCAGGCAGTCCGGATCTGCGCAGTGGGTGAGCGGGGGACTTGCCGCGATCGCCCGCGCCGCGATCTCGACCGTCTCTCGCGCCGGAAAGACGCGCCAGCGACTGTCGCCGACCTTCCTCTCGCGTGTGATCGGTGCGAGGATCGGCTCGAGGGCGTCGAAACCGGCCCCGCAGCCGCCCGATGCGGCTTCGATCACCTCGCCCGATGCCATCTTTGCCCAGCGCCGGAACGGCTGTCTCCCTGCCCTTCTCTCCGCGAGATGAATCAGTGTCATATCCGGGAGACCGACACCGGCGAGCAGGACGAATCCCTCCCGGTCGGCGAGAGCTGCGAGTGGCGCAAAGACCCCGAGCGGTGACTGCCGTTCGATGATAGCCCCCGCCTTCGGGCCCACTGCCGCAAACGAGCAGAGAGGATGAGCGCCGCGGATGCGATCCGGTCGCCGAACGACGGCTCGCGGTATCGCTCCCATGTCGTCGTCGATCTCATCCGTGTCAGGCGTATAGGTTGAAGCTCTCACTGGGCTCGTGAACCCGCGCTCGTAGTGGAAGGCATTCCGGAGCGGCCGCATGCTCGCCGGCGGCGCAACGCAGAACGACCAGGTGAAGCTGGGCACGAGAAGCGTGCAGTGCTCGGAGAGAAAGGCCTCGACGAAAGCATCTGCTCCGCCCTCGAGGTGTCCGAACGAGCGAAGCGACGAGTGAGCGCAAACGGCTCGACCGGACAGACCGAGCTCGCGGATGGCCAGGCGAAGATCCACTAACGAAATGCGTGACATCGAAGAGAGTGTAGGTAGGGCGTCATCGAGAATGAAGACGCCGAAGGGCGTGCGACTACGATACCCCCATGCCCGTGAAAGTCCGCTTCGCTCCCTCCCCGACCGGTTTCCTCCACATTGGCGGCGTCCGCACCGCGCTCTTCAACTGGCTCTTCGCCCGGCACGCCGGCGGCGAGTTTCACCTGCGGATCGAGAACACCGACACCGGCCGCGAGGTCGCCGAGGCGACCGACCAGATCAAGGAGTCGCTCAGCTGGCTCGGGCTCGACTGGGACGGGCCGGTCACCTTTCAGCTCGACCAGACCGAACGCTGCCAGGTCGAGGCGCGCCGCCTGCTCGAAGAGGGCAAGGCCTACGAGGACGAGGGCGCGATCCGGATCAAGATGCCCGACGAGGGCGTGACCGGCTGGGACGACGCGGTGCGCGGCCCCGTCGAGGTCGCGAACGACACGATCGAGGATCTGATCATCCTGCGCTCGGACGGGCGCCCGACCTACAACTTCGCGTCGCCGCTCGAGGACTGGCTGGACGGGATCACGCACGTCATCCGCGGCGACGACCACGTCTCCAACACGCCCAAGCAGATTCGCGTGCTGGAGGCGCTCGGCGCCGAGATCCCCGTCTACGCCCACGTCGGCAACGTGCTCGGGCTCGACGGCAAGAAGCTCTCGAAGCGGCATGGCGCGGTCGGCGTGGACGAGTTCCGGCGCGAGGGCTACCTGCCCGAGGCGCTGGTCAACTACCTGGCGCTGCTCGGCTGGAGCTACGACGACAAGACGACGATCATGTCGCGCGAGGAACTCATCTCCCGCTTCACGATCGAGCGCGTCGCCGGCAGCCCGGCCACCTTCGACTACGAGAAGCTGGAGTGGATGAACGGCGTCTACCTGCGCGAGCTTGGAGAAGACGCCTACGCCGCCGCGCTCACGACCTTCCTCGGCGAGCAGGGGCTCGACTGGGATGCCGACCTTGTGCGGCGCACGGTGCCGCTCGTCCAGGTGAAGCTCGTCAGGCTCGACAGATATCCCGAGTATGCAGGCTTTTTCTTTCGCGACGTAACGCCTGACCCGAAGCTGCTCGACGCTCGGGTGCTCGCGGCGGCGGAGGAAGCGCTGAACAAGCTCGATCCCTTCGAGACGGAGGCGATCGAGCAGGCGCTGCGCTCGCTGGCCGAGTCGCTCGAGCTGAAGCCGGGCAAGGCCTTCCAGCCGATCCGCGCCGCGATCACCGGCACGAACGTCTCGCCCAGCCTGTTCGAGTCGATCGAGCTGCTCGGCCGCGAGAAGACGCTGCAGCGGCTGCGGGCCGCCGCCGCGCTCGCAAAAGATTGAGCGAGAATTCGGGCGGGAAGAGAAGAGCCGATGCGCGCCATGGTCATTGAAGCTCAGCGCGAGGCGTTGCGGCTGCTCGACATTCCCGAGCCGGTTCCGGGCTCGGAGCAGATCTTGATCAAGATCAGCACCTGCGGCGTCTGCCGCACCGACCTGCACATCGTCGACGGCGACCTGACCAAGCCGAAGTTGCCGCTAGTTCCCGGGCACCAGATCGTCGGTACGGTCGCCGCGCTCGGCCCCGGCGCCGAGGGCTTCGAGCCCGGCGATCGCGTGGGCGTTCCCTGGCTCGGCTGGACGGACGGCGAGTGCCGTTACTGCAAGAGCGGCCGCGAGAACCTCTGCGACAATGCCCGTTTCACCGGCTACGACGTCGACGGCGGCTACGCGGAATACGCAGTGGCCGACCATCGCTACTGCTTCCCGATCCCGCAGGGTTTTTCCGACCTGCAGGCCGCGCCGCTTCTCTGCGCCGGGCTGATCGGCTACCGCTCGCTACGCCTGGCCGGCGACGCCGAGCGCCTCGGCCTGTACGGCTTCGGCGCCTCGGCGCACATCGTTGCTCAAGTCGCCAAGTTCCAGGGCAGGAAGGTGTTCGCCTTCACCAAGCCCGGCGACGAGGAGGGCCAGGCCTTCGCGCGCGAGCTGGGCGCCGACTGGGCCGGCGGCTCCGACCGGCGCCCGCCCGAGCAGCTCGACGCCGCGATCGTGTTTGCGCCGCTGGGAGCGCTGATGATCGAGGCGCTCAAGGCGTCGGCCAAGGGCGCCCGCATCGTCTCGGCCGGCATCCACATGTCCGACATCCCCTCCTTCCCCTACGCCGAGCTCTGGGGCGAGCGCTCGCTGATGTCGGTCGCCAACCTCACGCGCCAGGACGGGCGGGAGTTCCTCGAGCTGGCGCCCAGAGTGCCCGTTAACACCGAGGTGACCGAATACCCGCTCGAGCAGGCGAACGAGGCGCTCGACGATCTGCGCAGCGGGCGGCTCGTCGGTGCAGCGGTCCTGAGAATCGCCTGACAATCGGGGAGCGCGGTTTCGGCCTCGGGGCCGCGGATAGAGCGATTCAGGCAAAGCACCGGTAGAGTCCAGCTGAATGAAGAAAGCGCTTCGCAACCCCGACTCCTTCGAAGCCAGGCTGGCCCAATTCCTCTATGACCGCTTTGAGGAGGCCCGCGCAGTCAGGGTGGGGGAGAAGGAGACCTCGCAGCAGGCCGCGATCGTCAAGCGCTATGCGTATCTCTTCACGCAACCTCAGCTCGAGACGCTGGCCGAGTACGAGCGCCAGGCCGAGCTGCGTGAGGTCTCGGCGAACGAGCTCGAGCGGCTCTACCGCCTGCGCAAGACCTGCGAGGGCGGGATCGTGGCCGCCGCGCTGGCAGCGCGAGAAGACGCGCTCGAGAACGATATTCTGGCCGCGCGGGTTACCTGGAAGGGCGAGGAGATGCCGCTCAGGACGGCTCAGGCGCGCCTGGCGGTACTCGATTCCTATGCCGAGCGCGACGAGCTGGGGGAGCTCCAGGCCGAGGCATCGGCGAGCTTCAACGCCGAGCGCCTGGACCTGATCGCAGCCGCGGAGAAGCTCGAGGCCGAGATCTCCGGTCAGCCCGACCCGATCAGGCGCAGCGAAGAGGAGAAGGGCATCTCGCTGCACGAGCTCGAACAGGCGCTGGCGACGGTCTCCGCGCAGCTCGACGAGCGCTGGGGCGAGCTGCGCGAGCGCTGGTTCGACCGCCTGCTGGGGAGCGAGCGCGAAGATCTTCCGCGCCAGCACCACATGGCCTACATGCGCCGTCTCTCGCCGCTCGCCGGCACCTACACGCGCGAGCGCGCAACCGAGATCTGCCTCGACACGCTCTCACAACTCGGCTTCAACCTGGCCGCGATGCGCAACATCCGCCTCGATCTCGACGACCGGCCGCAGAAGTCGCCGCGCGCCTGCGTAATCGCCTCCGACCCGCCCCAGCTGGTGCATCTGATCACGCGCGCCCAGGGCGGCCTGCACGACTACGAGGCCTTACTGCACGAGGCCGGGCATGCCCTGCACTACGGCGGCTGCGATCCCTCGCTGCCCTACGCATTTCGCGGCCTCTCGCGCGACCACGCCCTGACCGAGATCTACTCCTACATCACGGCCAAGATCGTGAACGAGCCCGGCTGGCACGAGCGCTATTTCTCGCTGTCTGCGGAGACCGCGCGCGAGAACGCCGAGGCCGGTCTCTTCATCGAAGTCTTGCTCTTCCGCCGCTACGTGGCCAAGCTCCAGTTCGAGCTGGAGTTCTGGCAGCGCTTCGCGAAGGACGGCGGCAGCGAGCAGGGCTACGCCGAGCGCCAGCTGGCGGCCACGGGCGTTCGCTACCGCCCCGACTGGTACCTCTCCGACATGGACTCCGGCTTCTACTCGGCCGACTACCTGCGCGCCTGGATTCGTTCGGCGCAGCTCCGCGCCTCGCTGCTCAAAGACGTGGGCGAAGACTGGTGGTGCAGCGCCGACACGGGCGAGTTCCTGCGCTCTTTGTTCAAGGAGGGCACGCGACCGTCGAACGAGGAGATCGCGGACCGGCTCGGCTTCAAGCCGCTCGACTGCACCCCGCTTTTGACCGAGCTGGGCGCGTAGTCGCGCCGCGCGCTTTCCGGGTGGCGCGGATACCTCGAACGGGACTTGCGCGCCGGCGGTCTCGCCCTACGATGCGAGTCGACCCCTCGTAGTTGCGGCGGCATGCATCGAACAAGCTCACATCTGCAGGCACACGCCTTTCGCTCGCTTCTTCTCGCCTGCGGGCTTGCCGCGCTCATCCTGTTCTCGGCGGTAGCGGTTGCCGCCGCCTGTCGGACCGGCGCGCCCTCGCGCCCGGGCAAGGCGCCCAGCTCGGTACCGGTCTCGCCCGGCAATGGGGGTTCAGCGCCGCGCACGACCGCGCACAAGCCGGCGCCCAAAGTAAAGGCCTGCCCGACCTCGACTCGCTACAACCCGAAGACCGGTCGCTGCGAGCGGTATCGCTTCTAGTAGCGAGGCTCAGGGCTTGCTCGGCGCGCTCGAGCGCGTGGCGGCCTGAACCGACTCCGTGAGCCGCTTCAGCGTGTCGATCACGTGCTCCAGCGGTTGAGCGAGGTTCTCTATCACGGCGTTCTGCGCCGGCTCGAAGCGCAGCCAGGTCTCATGCAGGGCGCTTCTTCCCTCGGGCGTGAGCTCGACCAGGAAGGACCGCCCGTCGGCGGGGTTGCGCGTCTTCGAGATGTGACCGCGGGCGACCAGCCGGTTGAGATAGGAGGAGACGGTCGTGGCCGGCAGGCCGGCCAGCTCGGCGATCACGTTGGGAGTGACCGGCTGATGATCGAACACCGCGCTGTAGAAGCCGAACTCGTCGGCCTGCAAGGGCGCGTCCTCGAGCGCCTCGTCGAGCAGTTCGCCGACGCTGTGCATCAGCGTCCAGGTCTCGAACAGGACGGAGGTCGATCTGTCGTCGGCTTTTCCTTGAGTTCCCATTTAGGTGGGGAAGATACGACCTCGAAGCAACCAGTACGACTTCGTACGATATTCGAAGGCGTCTCGCCTCGCGTGGATGAGAACTTCTCCGCCGCCACTTGACGTACTATTACGTTAGCGCTAACGTAACAGTACGTTATGGGTCCCGACAGGGGCCCGGGCAGCGAGAGGAGAGAAGTGGCCAGAGTCTTCAAGCGCGGTGAGCTGAAGCAGGCGATAGTCGCCGTGCTCGCGGTGCTCGGCGAGGCGCATGGCTACGCGATCATGGCCGAGCTGAAGGAAAGGGTGGGAGGTCGCTGGCGACCCAGTCCCGGCGCGATCTATCCGGCGCTGCTCTCGCTCGAGGAGCTCGGGCTGGTGACCTCGGTGGACGGGGAGGGGACGAAGGTCTACTCGCTGACCGAGGAAGGCCGCCGCGTCGCAGAGGCGACAAGCGGAGCCTGGGCCGCGCTGGCGAAACGAGCCGCCGATGCGCCTCCGCGCGCCAGCGTCGGCTCGATCATCGACGACTTCGCCACGTCGTTTACAGAGCGGCGAAGGCTGGTCGACGGCAAGCAGCAGAAAGCCGTGGAGCGTGCGCTCTCGCGGGCAGGAAAAGAGATCATGCAGACACTAGAAAAAGGAGAGAAAAGTGGATGAGTTCGGCGAGCTCGCAATGCGCGAGCGCGAGGCACGCAGGATCGTGCGCAGGCAGTGGTTCTGGTTGCATTTCGTAGTCTGGGCGACGATCCAGGTGTTCCTGGTGATCGTCTGGGCGATCACGAGTGCCTCCTTCCCATGGTTCATCTTCCCGCTGTTCGGCTGGGGCATCTTCGTAGCCGGGCACGCGGCCTACGCCTTCATCGTGCGCGACCCCGAGGAGATCATGGTCGAGCGCGAGCGAAAGACCGAAAAAAAAGACTGAGCCGAGAGAGCAAACGGTAGGAGGGACGAGAATTGGGCTCAGCGCTCGAGACAGTCGGGCTGTGGCTGGCGGACCTGCTCCGCGGCGAGTTTGCGCGCCTCGGTGAGCTCGGCCTGCGCTATCTGAGCTGGCTCCTGGGCCTGAACCGGGAGCTCATGGGCGCGCTCTCCGACCCGCTCGTTCTCTGGCTGGTTCTGCTCTCGCTACTGACGCTGCGCGTCCTGGTCACGCGGCCGCCGCGCCGTCGCACGCGCCGACCGATTGGAGGAGCTAGATGAACGCCGAAGTGCATCCGCCGACTTTTTTAGAGACGGTGCTGCATCCCTACGTCGAGCGCCGCACCTACCTCGCGCTCCTTTATGCGCTGCTCGGGCTGCCGCTTGGCGTCTTCTACCTCGTCTTCGTCGTGACGGGGCTCTCGCTCGGGCTGGGGCTGCTGGTCACGCTGGCCGGCATTCCCGTGCTGGTGCTCACGCTGGCCGGTTGCCGCTCTCTGGCGCAGCTGGAGCGGACGCTTGCGGTGTCGCTGCTCGACGCGTCGATGCCGCGCGTGGAAAGCGGGCGCGAGCGGGGATCGCTCTGGCGCCGGCTCGTTTCACAGCTCCGTTCGAGCATGGTCTGGCGCGAGCTGGCGTTCCTCCTGATCCGCTTCGCGACGGGCGTGGCCAGCTTCTCGATCGCCGTCTCGGTGGTTACCGGCGGCGTCTACTACGGTCTCGTCCAGCCGTTCGTCGTGGCCTTCTTCCCGAGCGCCGGCCCCCAATTCGGAAGCTGGTCGGTGAACAGCGTGGGCAGGGCCCTGCTGCTCGTTCCGCCCGGGCTCGTCCTGCTGCTCATCACGCCCGCGATCATCAACGCTCAGGGCCGGGCCGAGCGCGCGCTCGCGAGCGCGTTTCTGGCTCGCATCCCGCGCGCCGAGTTCCGCCGCGCGATCGCCCGCTCGCTCGCCCGCGGCGAGACCGACGCCTTCGGCCTGATGGCCGACCTCGAGCTCTACTTCGGCCCGGGGCCGCATCTGACGCCGGTGAGGCTCGAGGCGAACCTGCTCGCGATGGTGGATCTCGATTTCGTGGTCGTGGAGCGGCGCGGCGGGCGCGATCGCTACGGCCTGAGCGCGAAGGGACAGCAGGCGCTCGCGCAGTTCTAGCAGTACGTCATGAGTCGGCCGGCGGATCCGGTGCCGGAAACGTGCCCAGCCAGCGCCGGGCCGCGTCGATCGAGAAGAAGACCCCGATCTCGATCTCCAGCTCGGGGTGCAACTCGACGTAGGCCTGCTCCATCCTCGCCACCCCGAAATCGACCGGCGCCCGCATGACGAGCGCTACGCGAGCGTGGTCCAGTTTGATCGCGTCCTTGGCGTAGAGGGCGACCCGTTCATGCACGTCCGTGGGCGAAAGATCGCTCCAGTCGAGCTGTGTGTAGTCGACGAGGACGCGCAAACCAGGCCGGTAACGCGAATCCGAGAGGCCTTCCTGCACCCAGGCGTCCAGTCCCTCGACTGTCGCCACGCCTCGGGCGGTGACGCCGGCGTCTTCGGGATCGCCGCCCCAGGTGATCTCATACTCCATAGGGCAAACCTACTCCTTCGGGCCAGAAACGCGGCCGAAAGTCAGTGGTACCCCACTACCGGCCGAGACGGGTAGGCACCGTCTGAGCGCCGGCGGCAATTCCTAGAAGGTAAAGCGCACTTCGTAAGTGGCCGAGTTGTTGACGAGGTTCGTCTCGCCGCCAACCGGGGCCACGTTGACCTTGATCGGGATTACGTTTGCCAGCTCGGTCAAAGCGAACGGGCCCTTGAAAACCACTTCCTTCAGGGCTCCGCGGCGGATCTGCCCGATTGTCAGGCTTCTTCGGATCGGCTGCGGCTTTTGATCGATCATAAGCGTGACCTTGATGTTCTGCTCCAGGAAGTGGCCGTCGTTCTCGACACCGACGACGAAGGCGAGCTGCCGCTTGATCTGGGTCGTCTGCGCCACGCCCGGTTGAAGCGTCCGCTTGCGGGGGAGGACCTTGACGTAGGCGATGCTGGTGCCATGCACACCCTTGGCTTTCGCGGAGCCGCATCCGCTCGCCAGCGCGGCGATCACAAGGAGCGAAACAGCCAAGCTGACGACTAGCGCGATCCTGCCCTCGTGCCGGCGCGGTTTACAGAAGTCCCTGAGGCCGTTCATACCGTCGCCCTCCTGTTCGCGTTAACAACAGGCAGAGGACATTAACAACGGTGGGCGCGTCCAGCGGCATACGGGGTTACGCCAGGAAAGTTCCGAAGTCAGCGTGCGGCGCGGCGCGACGAAGTGGTCGAAAGGCGCATACGGGATTCGAACCCGTGCCGCCGCCGTGAGAGGGCGGTGTCCTAGGCCACTAGACGAATGCGCCTTGCAGAGGCGTCAGTGTAGCGGT
>JADGPD010000015.1 GCA_017882615.1 Thermoleophilia bacterium | reverse complement strand
GAAGACCGAATCGGGCGCCTCGGCGCAAGGCTCGGCTACGAGAATCTTCCAGAGATGGTCGGCCAGGAAGGGCAGCACCGGCGAGATGATGCGGATTCCCTGCGCGAGCGCGAACCAGAGCGTGCGGAAGGCCGCCTCGTCGAGCGAGTAGAAGCGCCGGCGCGAGCGACGGATGTACCAGTTCGAGAGGTCGTCCACGAAGCTCTCAAAGGAGCGGATCACGCCAACGGTGAGCGACGCCTCCAGAGCCTCGGTCGCCTCGGCAACGAGCGCGTTCGTGCGCTCGACCAGCCAGCGGTCGAGCGGCTTCAGCTCGATCCCACGGGGCCCCGCGGCGAGATCCTCGAAGCTCGGACGGAAACCCTCGATGTTGGCGTAGGTGACGAGGAAGGAGGTCGAGTTCCAGAGGGTCAGCAGCTTGCGCTTGACCTCCTCGGCCGGGCCGAAGCCGAAGCGGATGTTCTGCGTCGGCGGCTGCTGGCAGTAGAGCCAGCGCATCACGTCGGCGCCCATGCGCTCGAACGCCTCGTCGGCGTCGATCGCGTTGCCGCGCGAGCCGTGCATCTCGTCGCCGTTCTCGTCCAGCAGCTTCTCGTAGGAGAGCACCTCGCGGTAGGGCGCGCGCCCGTCGAGGGCCACCGCCATGAACAGCAGCGAGTAGAACCAGAGCCTGATCTGCTCGCGCATCTCGCAGACCCAGTCGGCCGGGAACCACTTCTGCCAATAGTCGTCGTCGGGCAGGTCGGCGGTCGAGAGCCCCTTTGAGGCGCCCGTCGCGTAGCCGTGCTCGATCCACTCCGGGCTCTGCCAGCCGAGCGTCGAGAAGGGGACGATGCCGGCGTCCAGCCAGACGTCGCCGACCTCGCTGACGCGCTTGACCTTTTCGTTGCCGCAGGCAGGGCAGCGAAGCGAGACACCGTCGATCCAGGGCCGGTGCAGCTCCTCCAGCCCGTCGATGCCTTCGGTCGCCAGGTCGGCCAGCTCGGCCTTGGAGCCGACGACGATCAGGTGGCCGCACTCGCAGGGGAAGAAGGGCAGCGGCAGCCCGTAGTAGCGGCGCCGCGAGATGTTCCAGTCGTCCATGTTGCGCAGCCAGTCGTCCATCCGCTTGCCGAAGTAGTCGGGCGTCCATTTGACCGTCGCGTTCGCGTCGAGCAGCTTCTGCCTGATCTCCTTGACTGCGATGAACCAGTCGTCGGTGATGCGGAAGACGAGCGGCGTCTCGCAACGCCAGCAGTGCGGGTAGCGGTGGTGGATCTCTCCGGCCTGGATCAGTGCTCCGCGCTTGTCGAGGTCGCTGATGATCTCGACCGCCGCCTCGTGCGCGCCCTTGCCCGCCAGCCAGCCGTACTCGGGCAGGATCTTGCCGTCCTCGTCGATCGGCGCCAGCACGGGCAAGCCCTCGCGCTTGCCCAGCTCAAAGTCCTCGCCGCCGCAGCCGGGCGCGATGTGGACGATGCCGGTGCCCTCTTCCATCGAGACCTCGTCCCAGGCGACCACTCGGTATTCGACCTCGCTCGCGGCCGGCAGATCGGCGAAGGGGCCGGTGTAGCGCCAGCCGACCAGTTTCTCGCCCGGCAGCTCGTCCACGACCTCGCCCGAGACCGGAACCTGCTCGAGCAGAGGCTTGGCAAGCCAGAGCGCCTCCGTGCCGGTCTGTACCTTGACGTAGGTCGCCAGGGGATCGACGGCCGCAGCGACGTTGGCCGGCAGCGTCCAGGGCGTAGTCGTCCAGACCGCGAGCGCCTCACCGGGGTGCTCGAGCAGCGGAAAACGAACGAAAAGCGAGGGATCGATCTTGTCGCGGTAGGCGTCGCCGGTGGTCAGCTCGTGCGCCGAGATGGAGGTGCCGCAGCGCGGGCACCACTCGGTGGCGCGGTGGCCGAGGTAGAGCCAGCCGCGCTCGTGCAGCGTCTTCAAGAAGCGCCAGATGTACTCGATGTTGGTGTCGGAGAAGGTGAAGTAGTCGGCGCCGAAGTCGAGCCACTGGCCGAGCCGCTTGGACTGGCGCGTGATCTCGCCGGCCGACCAGACCACCTTGTCGCGGCAGTGACGGGCGAAGGCCTCCAGGCCGTACTCCTCGATCTCGCGCTTGGAGTTGAGGCCTAGCTCCTGCTCCACTCCGACCTCGATCCAGAGCCCCTGGCAGTCGTAGCCGTTCTGATAGCGCTGGTCGAAGCCCTGCATGGCGCGGAAACGAACGAAGACGTCCTTGAGCGTGCGTCCCCACATGTGATGAACGCCCATCTTCTTGTTGGCCGTGATCGGGCCGTCGATGAAGCTCCAGCGCTTCCCACCCTGGTTTTTCTCGCGCAGGCGCGCGAAGGACCCCTCGCTCTCCCAACGAGCCAGCACCTCGAGCTCGAGCGCGCTATGGTCGGGCTTGGCCGGTAGGGATGAGAAAATGCTGTCCACGCGGGCAAGATTCTATTGATAAGGCCGGGATGAATACTGCATGGGTCGGCGTTCTATTAAGCGAACAAGGCAAACGACTTGAGGAAAGGGTGAGCGGAGTGGCAAATGCCGTGACGGAGGCGACATTCGAGCAGGAGGTCCTGAAGAGCGACAAACCGGTACTCGTGGACTTCTGGGCCGAGTGGTGCGGGCCGTGCCACGCCGTCTCGCCGGTTCTCGACCGCATCGTCGAGGAGCGAGCGGGCGCCATCAAGCTGGTGAAGGTCAACATCGACGAAGAGATGGCCCTTGCGCAGCGGTTCGGCGTCTCCTCGATTCCGACGATCATGCTCTTCCGTGACGGCCAGGCCGCCAGCACCGCCATCGGCGCCCAGCCCAAAGGCTCGCTCGAGAAGACGCTCGGCCTCAGCGAGGGATAGACGTTCGAGCTACCGCCGGGCTGGTCAACCGCGTCGTTCGCGCCAGCGTTGCACGATCTCGGCGACGCTGGTAAATGCGATCTCTTCCTCACCGGGCAGCTCGTCTGCGGCGAACCAGCGAATCTCGGAGATGTCGTCGGCGGCTGCGGGCGTCCCGCCCAGGATTCGCGCCGTCCAGTTCAGGCTGAGTATGGACGGAGCGCCGGGGCCGTCGCCGTAAAGATCGGTGAAAGCGCCGAAGAACCGATCCGGCTCGATCTCGAGCCCGGTCTCCTCGCGCAACTCACGCCGGAGACCGTCGAGCGGCGGCTCTCCCTCCTCGAGGAAGCCGCCGGGGGTGTCCCATTTCCCTTTCCTGGGCTCTACTCCGCGGCGCACGAGCATCAGGCGGCCGAGGTCGTCCTCGCAAAGGGCGCCCACCGCCGGCGCCGAGTTCGCGTAGTAGATCGAGTCGCAACCCGGGCAGACGGCTCGGGTGGGCTCGACGGCAAGCTCCGCGCCACAGCGCGGGCAGAAACGCCATCCATGCAGCTCGGCCACGGGAAAAAGAATAGGCCGGATCGCGTCAAGCCGTATCGGCGCGCTCGGCGCGGTCCGCTGCTCGACTGTGGCCTTTGGCTCTCTAGACGGCCACCGGCACGGTACGGCGACGCATCATCGTGAACAGCGTGCCGATCGCGATCATCTCGCTCTTCCCCCAGAACTGGCCCCAGAAAAAGCCCATCCCGCCGAATGCGATCAGCAGGAAGAGGTAGGAGTCGACGGCGTTACCGATAGTTGCCGAGGCGGCCACACCGAGGCTCAGGTTCCGCTTGCGGATCGGCGTGAAGATCGCGGCCTCGATCGTCTCTGAGACGGTGAAGGCGACGACGCTGGCGATCGCGATCTTCTCGAGCGAGGTCCAGCCTGCCAGATCACCGGCGGCCCAGGAGATCAGGCCGGCCGCATAAACGAGCGGCATCGTCCAGGTGAGTCCGCGCAGCTGCTGAATCCAGTCGCGCAGCACGAGCACGCCGCCGATGCAGAAGACTCCCGCCGGGGCCTGATACCGCGTCAGCGGCACGTCTACGACGTAGGCGCTCGCCAGCCAGTTGGCGAGGATGACGAGCCCGAGGTAGCAGGCCGCAAGGGGGAAAAAGAGCTTCATCGGCTGACGTCCATTCGGCCGGTCAGCCTAGCGAAGAGAATCGCATTGCTGCTCTGCCAGCGCAGATACTGGCGCACGAGCGAGACGCCGCATCTCGCTCGCGCGCTACATAGACAAGGAGACATCCCGACCTCTAGGCGCGCGATAGACGCTCGCCCTTCCTCCCCTCGAGGTCAGGCATCCGATCTTGCCAATCACCCTTATGACGCAGCCGCCGCGCGAAGGTTGGCGACTGTTTGGGCGGTTGGCGCTACGACTCGCCTCGCGGCTACATGCCGACGGTGTGGTAGCCCGAATCGACGTAGAGGATCGTGCCCGTGATGTTGCGCGCGTCGTCGGAAAGCAGGAACGCGCTGGCGGCCGCGACATCGCCGGCGTCGATCGGGCGACGCAGCGGCGCTCGCTCGTTGACGATCGCCTCCATCGTCGGAAAACCGGCAATCGAGCGCGCGGCGAGAGTTCTCACGGGGCCGGCCGAGACCGCGTTGACGCGGATTCCGCCCGAGCCGAGATCCCAGGCGAGGTAGCGCATCGACGCCTCGAGAGTCGCCTTGGCGACGCCCATGACGTTGTAGTGCGGAACGGTGCGCTCGCCGCCGAGATAGGTCATCGTCACGATCGAGCCGTTCGTCTCGGCCAGGTGAGGCTCGGCGGCGCGGGCTATCGCCACCAGCGAGTAAGCGCTCACATCGAGCGCCAGCCAAAACCGGTCGCTCGGAGTGTCGATGAAGCGCCCCTCCAGATCCTCGGCCGCGGCAAAGGCGACCGAGTGCACGACGAAATCGAGCCCGCCGAGTGCCGCAGCGGCCTCGGCAACCGCGCGTGTGCAGTCCGCCTCCTCGCGCACGTCGCAGGACGTGATGAGCGGGCTCGAGACCGAGTCGGCCAGCTCGCGCACGTTCGCCTCGATGCGCTCGCCCTGGAAGGTGAAGGCCATCGCGGCGCCTTCGTCAGCGAGCCGCTTGGCGATCGCCCAGGCGATCGAGCGCTTGTTGGCCACGCCCAGGACGAGCCCGCGCTTGCCTTCGAATCTCCCAGCCATCGGCCCGAGTCTAGCGGGATGATTCTGGGAGCGCGTAGCGATGTGAAGCGAGGCGAGATCGGGCGCGCGACTCAGATCAGGAGCGAAATCGTCACATCACGGTGCGCTTTTCGTCGCTTCGGGGCGGTAGCTTGCATCGACCCCCCGGGCGGGTGGCTCGGGGGAGGGCGACAAAGGTGGTGCCCCGGCGCGAGCGGGTTTGGATGAGCGTCTGGCGAATCGGAACTTCCGCCGGCGGCGCTCCGGAGGCGTTTCGCTACGCTCCAAGCAGGGAGCGTGAAACAGGCGATGAGCAGCGAGCAGCGTGTGGCCGTGATCACCGGCGCCTCGAGCGGCATCGGGGCCGCGCTCGCAGGCTCGCTCTCTCGGCGCGGTTGGCACTGCGTACTACTGGCGCGGCGAGCCGATCGGCTGAAGCAGATCGCCGCCGAGACCGGCGCCGAGATCGAGATCTGCGACGTCTCGAGCGCGGCGGCGGTCAGCGAGACGGCAGCGCGAGTGCTCGAGCGCCATCCGGCCATCGGCCTACTCGTCAACAACGCCGGTATCCCGTCGCACGGATCCTTCCTGAGCGCCAGTCCGGAGCGAATCGAGCAGGTGATCCGCACCAACTACCTCGGCTCGGTCTGGAGCCTGCGGGCGTTTCTGCCCGGATTGGAGCGAGGGCGCCCTTCCGGCGTCGTCAACATCGTCTCCGTCGCCGGGACGACCGTCGTCCCCGACGCCGGCCCCTACTCGGCCTCCAAGCACGCCCAGCTCGCCTTTTCGCGCGCGCTTCGCGCCGAGCTCAAGCCCCTTGGCATCTCGGTTCTCACGGTCAATCCCGGTCCGGTGACGACCGAGGGCTTTCCTCAGACGCGGCTGATCAACAAGCGCTCGATGCGCTGGACAGTGCTCACTCCGGAGCGGATCGCAGAGAAGATCGCCAGGGCGATCGCGCGCGGCAAGAGCGAGGTCGTGTTCCCTCGCTGGATGCGGATCGCCGGGATAGCGACCGCGCTCTTCCCCTCGACCGTCACCCGAGTGGTGGCCAGGGGCGACCCGGGTCGTGACATCGAGCTGCCGAAAGACGGCGAGGGCGAGTGATCGAGCTCCTCTACTGGGAAGGATGCCCTTCCCATCCGGAGGCAAAGGCGCTACTCGAGCAGGTGCTCGCCGAGCTCGGTCGCGACGATCAGATCGTCATGACCGAGGTGAGAAGCGACGAGGAGGCCGAGCGCCTGCGCTTTCCCGGCTCGCCGACCATTCGCGTCGACGGCCGCGATATCGACGCCATGGGCGCGAGCGGGCGCCCTTCGCTCACCTGTCGCATCTACCACCTTCCCAACGGGCGGGTCTCGCCCGTTCCCTCTCGAGAGCAAATGGAGGCAGCACTCAGATGAGTATCGCGCTCGGCACTGTAACCCCGTCCTTCAAGCTTCCCGGCGTTGACGGCAACGATCACGCCCTGGGCGACTTCAGCGACGCGAAGCTGCTCGCGCTCGTCCAGTACTGCAACCACTGCCCCTACGTCCTGGCCTGGGAGGACAGGTTGATCAAGCTGGCGCGCGACTACGCCGAGCGCAGCATACGAGTGGTCGCCGTCAACTCTAACGACTCCGCCCGCTACCTCGAGGACTCTTTCGAGCGAATGAAGGAAAGAGCCGAAGAGCTCGATTTCCCCTTCGACTACCTCTTCGACGCAAGCCAGTCGCTGGCGCGGGCGCTCGGCGCGGAGCGTACGCCCGAGGTCTTCCTCTTCGACGAGGAGCGCCGGCTGCGCTACCACGGCGCGATCGACGACTCCCGTGACGAGGACGCCGTCGGCAGGAGCTACCTGCGCGAGGCGATCGATGCGCTGCTGGCCGGGGAGGAACCGCCGGTCGCAGAAACCGAGTCGGTCGGTTGCACCGTCAAGTGGAAGAACTAGCGAACGAGCTCCGGATTCGCCCGGCATCGATTGCCTGCGTCGACCTGCTGTACGCGATCCTCGTGGGGTGCGGTCTCGATTTGCGCGACCGATTCGGACTGGCCCATTGGGTTCCCGCATATCCTCGTCACCTCTTCGAGGAACAGGTCGCAAAGGGCGTCGTATACGCGGTCGAGGAACGCAGGGGCGGCGATACAGTGGCGACGTTTTCTGCAAGTTCAGAAGCGCCGGGATATCTCGACCTCTCGCTTTGGGACAGCGGCGAAGAGCCCTGCTTCTATCTCACCCGGCTAGCTGTCCTTCCGCGCTTGCAACATCGCGGCATCGGACGGGTATGCGTCGCGACAGCCGAGCGGTTTGCACTCGAGCACGATTGCCGCTCGATTCGCCTAGATGCAGCAGAGCAACACGCTGAGCTGCTCGACTGGTACCTGAAGCTCGGCTACCGAGAGGCTTGCCGCTACGAGGCTTTCGGCACCCGGATGGTGGGCTTCGAGAAGCTCGTGTCCGAACAAGCGTCGTAACTCGCTAGGCGCGGCGCTCCAGCGCGTACCAGCCCAGCTCGACCGTGAAGGTATGACCGGGCGCGAGCCGGTGAGCTCGCTCGCGCTGCTCACCTTCGCAGCCGGCGCTGTCGAGAAAAGCTTCCAACCCTCGCTCGGTCGTCTCGAGCTCCTGGCGCAGCAGGACGAGCCCGTTCGCGGTGAAGAGCTCGCGCATCTCCGGATCGGAGAGGGTGCGCGCGTGCGAGGGGTCGCGCACGCGCTCGAAGCGATCCATGTCGCGCGCTCGTTGCTGATCGAGCGGAGCCAGCTGGTCGATGATGAACAGACGCCCGTTTGGCTTCGCGACGCGAATCAGCTCCGCGAGCGCTTGCTCGGGCCGATCGAGGTGGTGGAGCGTGCGAATCGTGCCGACGATGTCGAAGCTCGCATCCTCGAACGGCAAGGCGAAGATGTCGCCCTCGCTGAAGCTCACATTCGCCAGGCCGGCGGCCAGCGTCCTGGCCTCGGCCAGGAGCTCGGGCACGATGTCGCAACCGACTACCTCGCCGACCAGGGGCGCCAATCCAAGCGCCAGAGCGCCCGCTCCGGTACCGGCATCGAGAGCGCGCTCATCGCCGCGGAGCGGCGCCAGAAGCCTCGCTGCGCGCTCGCTGATCTGCGGCGCCAGCTCGCGCGCCCGCTCGGCGAAGTGCTCCGCGGCCGGCGCGAATCGAGCGCGAACGACCTCGTTCCACTCCTCCTCGTGCTCTCCGCCCGCGTCGGGCGGCACGCCCGGGGTCAACGCGATCCTTCAGTTACTAATCCGGCACACACGTACGCCATTCTGCTCGATAGGATCGCCTCGGGGAGGAGGTTGGGGCTTCCTTCGCTCGCAGCGCGCCCGAGAATAAAGACAGGAGGAGCGAATGCCGGCCAGGGTCCACGGAGTACTCAGTCTGGTTGCGTTCGCGGGCGCCGTCGCCATCGCGGTCTGGGTCGGTTGGCGCGAGTCTTCGGCGCTCGGAATCGGCTATGCCGCGTTCGCCCTCGTTTCTCTGCTGGCGGTCGTCGCGATCTTCTGCGCCAAGTGCGCCGCGCGCGACCGCTGCGGACACGTGGTTCTCGGCCCGATCGCCCGGCTGATCAGGAAGGAGCTGAAAGTTAGCCCGTACACGACCCCGGAATTGACGCTCACCTCGATCCTGCTCGGTCTGACCTTCTTGCTCCCTTTGGGCTGGCTCTGGCGCTCTCCGCTCGCGCTCGGCGTCTATGCGCTATTCCTCATTCTCGGCGCGATCGACATCGGGGCCCGTGTCTGCCCAGCCTGCACGAACGCCGCCTGCCCGCTATCTCGCGCGAACAGCTAGGCGGCGGCGGATTCAGCCTCTTTCGAGCCGGCGCCGCACCAACTCGAGCGCGTCCTCGCGCGTCTCGATCGTCCCAGCGGCTCGCTCCTCGGCGACCACATCCAGCAGCTCGCCGACGAGTGGGCCGGGAGCAATGCCGAGCTCGTCGCCGCGCAGAAGCGGTTCGTCGGGCTCCGTCTCTCGCGCGATGCGAACGTCTTCGGCGTACTCATTCGCACCGAGAAAGGCGAGCGCGTCGATCGCCCAGGGCTCGGTTGCGCGGCGGAAGCGATGGATCTGACGCGGCGAGCCGTCGGCGGGGATCTCGGTGCCGATTAGTTTCGAGAGATATCGACGGAGCTCGCCCGAGATCGGGAGGCGGCGCAGGCTCTCGCCGAAAACGGTCACCAGCCGCAGCCAGGGCGAATCGGCGAGCGAACGCTCGATGCGCCCGGTCAGCGCAAGCGAGCCGCCGAGCGGAGCGAGCAGGCCCAGCTCCTCGAGGCGCTCGTAACCAGGCCAGCCGAGCTTCTCCAGCTCGGCCAGGATGCGCTCTCCGGCGGGCTGACTCACCAGATGGGCGCGTGAGCGCAGGATCTCTTCGCAATCCTGCTCGAGCCTAAGGCCGAGCTCTTCCTCGAATCTGACCGCGCGCAGCAGCCGCAGCGGATCGTCGTCGAAGATGCTTTCAGAGACGGCCTTCAGCCGCCGTTCGGCGAGATCGCGCCGCCCATCGAACGGATCGACGACCTCGCCTCCTGCGAGCGGCTCGGCGATCGCATTGACGGTGAAGTCGCGTAGCGCCAGATCCTCGGCCAGCGTCCCGCGCAGCGGCGTGAAATCGACACATTCGCCGCCGGGGAAGGTAACGCGCCAGGCGCCGTGACGTTCGGAGAGAGAAAAGGGCGCGCCGCCGCTCTTCTCCGCGAAAGCGCGCGCCGCCTTCCTCGAGTCGAGGCAGACGACATCGAGATCGACGAGCTCGCGACCGAGCAGCTCGTCCCGCACAGCGCCTCCGACGAGATATGCCTCCTCGCCGGCCAGGACCGCGCGAACGAGCTCGAGTAGATCAGGCGTCGACGATGACACGGCGTGCGCGGCGGCGGTCGGAGCAGATGCCGCAGGTGATCTCGTAGTTGATCGTGTCGGCCACGCGAGCGTGATCCTCGACGAGCAGACCGTCGCCGACGATCACGACCGGGGTGTCGACCAGCAGCTCGCGCCCGAGCGAAACGGCGAAGGAGTCCATCGAGACGGTCCCGATCACCGGCCGGCGCTCACCCTCTACCAGCACCTCGGTGCCGGTCATGTCGCGGCGGAAGCCGTCCGCGTAGCCAGCCGGCACAAGCCCGATCCAGGTCGGCTCGGTGGCGACGAAGCGGCGTCCGTAACCGGTGCTCTCGCCCGGCTGAAGTTGCTTGACCTGAGCCAGGCGACTCTCCCAGCGCAGCACCGGCTCAAGATCGTCGTCGGCCGGATCGGTACCGAACGGCGACAGCCCGTAGAGCGCGATTCCACAGCGAGCGGCGTCGAAGCTCGCCTCGGGGATGCGCAGGACGGCCGCGCTGTTGGCGATATGGCGCGTCAGGCCGGCGTACGGCTCGGTGAGTTGGCGGAAGCGCTCGACCTGCGCTCGCGCGAACTCGAGGTCGCAATCAGCGGTTGCGAGATGACTCATCAGACCGACGACGTTTCGACCCGGTGCGGAGAGGAGCTCCGAGAGGCCGAAGCGCCCCATGCCCGTGTCGAGCTTGAGGTGGACGCGCACGCCTTCGGGGATGTCCGCGTCGACGACGGTGATCTCCAGTCCAGCCTCGCGAGCCCGCGCGATCTCGGTGGGAAGCAGCGGGCTCATCACGAGAATTCGCGCCGTCGGATACTCGGCACGCAGCTCGAGCGCCTCGGCGAGCGTGACCACGCATAGTGTTCGCGCGCCCTCGCTCAGCGCCGCGCCGGCCACGTCCACCGCTCCGTGCCCGTAGGCGTCCGCCTTGACGACCGCCCAGAGGTCGGCCCCGTCGAGGGTGGCGATCAGGTGCCTGATGTTGCGACGAACGGCGCCGAGATCGATCGTTAACTGCGAGCGGTGCATCGCTTCATCGTAGAAGGATGGGCGAGTTTACGCTCGTCTTCCGGCCGTTTGTAATCATGCTCCGACGAAAGGAGTGGCATGCCAGGCGAAGTTCTGATCGCTTACGCGACGAAGTACGGCTCGACGGTCGAGGTGGCCGAAGCGATCGCGAAGACGCTCGAGGGAGCGGGGATAGCGACCGATCTCCGCGATGCTCGCTCGGTTGGCGATCTGCGCGGATATCGCGCCGTCGTCTTCGGCGCGCCGCTCTACAACGCACGCATGCTCCGGGCGGGAAGGCGCTTTCTCGCGCGACACCAGCGCGAGCTGGCCGGGATGCCCGTAGCAGTATTCGCCCTGGGGCCGCTGGGCACCAGCGAGAAGGAACGAGCAACCACGCAGAAGCAGTTCGACCGCTCGCTCGCGCACCGATCCGAAATCCGGCCGCTGTCGACGGCGCTCTTCGGAGGCGTGATCGACCAGAGCAAGCTCCGCTTCCCCGACAAGCTCGCGCCGCCGCTGAGGCCGCTCTTCCCGTTCACAGACGTTCGCGATTGGGATGCAATCGAAGCGTGGGCAACGGGCCTCGTCGATGCACTCTCGCTGAGGAAGCAGAACTAACCGAACCGACCGCTGGATGCTGGGATAGCGCCGAGCCCGCGATTGGCGCTCAGCGCTCGCGCGAGATCGCCTGCGGGAGCATCCGCGCCACATCGCCGGCGACGACGCCGACCTGCGGCTCGATCAGCTGAGCGGCCCGGCCGTGAGCCACGGCTGCGGCTGCGGCTGCGAGCGCGGGCTCGAGCCCCTTGGCGAGGAAAGCGGCAACGACGCCCGTAAGGACGTCGCCCGAGCCGGCGGTTGCGAGAGCCGGAGTCCCCTCCTCGCAAACGAGCGCCTCGCCGGAGGGCGAAACGACGATCGTGTCGGCGCCCTTGAGCAGCGTCACCGCCGCGAAACGATCGGCGCACTCGCGCGCGGCGGCCAGGCGGTGCTCGTTCACCCAGGCCGAATCCTTGCCGAGCAGGCGCGCGAGCTCGCCGGAATGCGGCGTCAGAACGACCGGCGAAGCCCATTTCCCGGGCTCGAGCCCGAAGAGAGCGTCGGCGTCCACGACCGCCGGCAGCGTCGTTCGCTCGAGCAGTTCCCGCACGAATGCCCGCGTTCCGTCCGAGCGCCCGATCCCCGGGCCCAGCGCAAGCGCCTGGGCGCGCGGTTCGAGCTCGGCGACGAGCGGCAGCGCCTCGCTCGTCAGCTGCCCGTTCTCATCCTCCGGCGCCGCACGCTTGACGGCTTCGATCAGGTTGAGCTCGACCGGGGGAAGCACCGAGCGGGGAATCACGACGGTGACGTAGCCGGCGTCGGCGCGGAAGGCCGCCTCGCCGACCATGCAGACGGCGCCGGAGAGCCCGGGCGAGCCACCGACGACGAGCACCGAGCCCGACATGAACTTGTTGCCCGACTCCTTCCGGCGCGGCAGCAGCGAGAGCAGCCCGGGCCTGGCCAGCCGGCAGATGGTCTCGCCGCCCGTGAGGCCGATGTCCACGACCTCCAGCTCGCCGCGGCGAAAACGGCCGGGCCCCACGACGTGCCCGACCTTGCGCGCATAGAAGGTGACAGTGACGGCTGCGTTAACCGCCGGTCCGGCGATCTCGCCCGTCGAGGCGTCCACACCGGAGGCGATGTCGACCGATACGACCGGCACACCAGCGGCGTTGATCTGCTCGATCAGGACTTCCGCATCGTCGCGCGGAGCTCCCGAGAAGCCGGTGCCGAAAAGGGCGTCCACGATCACATCCGGGTTGCCCAACTCCTTCTCTCCGCTCTTCGCCTCGATGACCTTTACCTCTTGCCCGCCGAAGCGCAGCACCTCGGCCGCCACCAGGCCGTCGCCACCGTTGGAGCCACCGCCGCAAACAACGGTGAAGCGCTTGGCGTCGGGGAAGCGGCGCATCGCCACTTTGCCCACCGCCGTTCCGGCCCGCACCATCAGTTCGCGCATCGAGTCGGGATAGCCAGGATAGGCCTCCTCGACCGCGCGCATCTCGGCGGAAGAAAAGAGCGGCTCGAAGGTTGAGCGCTCAGCGTTCATTTCGCGTCCTCTTCCTCGATCGACAGAATCGCAACCGCCGCGGCGATTCCCTTGGAGTGAGTCAGCGAGAGATCGACTTGGCGGGCGCCCATCTTCTCGGCCCAGGCCTTGGTCTTGCCCGAGAGCGTGACGGTGGGACGCGGACGCCCGGCGATCTCGATCTCCATCCAGGTGAAGTGCACGCCGCAACCGAGCGCCTTGCCGACCGCCTCCTTGCCCGCGAAGCGCGCCGCATAGCTCTGCGCCGGGTTGGCACGTGAGTCGCAGTAGTCGCGCTCGGCCTTGGTGAAGCAGCGCTCGCGGAAGCGGGGACGTTCGAGCGCCGAGCGAACCCGCTCGATCTCGATCAGGTCGAGGCCGACCCTCAGCGCGCCGTCGCCAGCCATTCGGGCAGATCCGCGATCGAGGAGAGAAGCACGGTCGGGCGAATCCCGGAGCGCTCGTAGACATCGGGGCGGAACTTGCCCGTTCGGACGAGCACGGTGCGCATCCCGTGCAGCTGGGCGCCGCGGATGTCCGATGCGAGGTCGTCGCCGACCATCAAGGCCTGGCCCGGATCACTGTCGAGCGCTTCGAGCGCGGCGGCAAAGAAGGAGGAGCTCGGCTTGCCGAGGACGGTCGCGTGCACTCCGGCGGCGTACTCCAGCCCGGCGACGTAGGCGCCCGAGTCGAGAAGGGGCCCGTGCTTGGTCTGCCACCAGGGATTCCTGTGCAGACAGAAGAGCTCGGCTCCGGCCTCGAGCTCGGCGAAGGCGCGGGCCAGATTCATGTGCGAGAAGACGCGCCCCGTTTCCTCGGTCTCGTCCGCTCCGCCGAGGAGCACGGCATCCGCGCTCTCGCCAACCAGCTCGATTCCCTTCAGGTCTTCGACGATCGCAGACATCGTCAGGGCCAGGACGCGGCGACCGGCAAGCGTCCGAGCGGCCGCTCGCGGCGCTGTTTGCAGCGCCTCCTCGTCGACGTCGAAGCCCTTCGAGCGCAGTAACTCGGTCAGACGGGCACGGGGGCAAGTGGTGTTGTTGGTCAGGAAACGCAACCGGTGACCGGCCTCGCGCAGACGGCGAACGGCGCCGGTGGCTCCCGGAATCGGCTCGTTCGAGACGCTCAGCACGCCGTCGATGTCGATCAGGATCGCGGCCACGTACGCGAGTCTATTGATCCCGGCGCGAAAACGGGAGTGGGCGCGCGAGTACCGATGGCGGAGCCGCCCGATCCGCCGCTTGCATCTCGAAGGACGTCTCTCCGGCGCAGGCAAGCTCCCGATCGCTCAGCATCAGCCGTCCGCCTTCACCTTCTCGACGCCCTCTTTGGTCTGCTTGAAGCGCCCGCCTTGCTCGCTGATGAAGCCCGCCTCGAGCAACTGCCGCAACGAGCTACGAACCCGGTAAAGAGGTATCCCGGTGGTCGCGGCGACATCCTCGGCGGTCGAATCCGGGCTTACCGATGTGAGCAGCAGCCTGCCCGAGCTGCTGAGCGTCCCGTCCGGCCATACGCACGGCATATCCGCCTCCCTAGAGCGACTTCTTGCAGAGGTACCAGTCGATGCACTCCAGGCCCTCGCCGGCTCGCTCCTCGGCGAGCTCGGTCGTGTTGGGCGCGGGCAAGACGACCTTGTCGCCCGGCCGCCAGTTGGCGGGCGTCGCGACGTGGTGCTCGTCGCCGGTCTTCAGCGCATCGATGAGGCGCACGAACTCGTCCATATTGCGGCCGACCGAGAGCGGGTAGTAGATCATCGCCCGCAGGATGCCCTTGGGATCGATGACGAACACGCAGCGGCTGGCCTCGGTCTTGCTCTCGCCGGCCATGACCATTCCGTAAGCGGTCGCAACCTTGCGATCGAGGTCGGCGATGACGGGGTAGGGGATCTTCACCCCGGCCTTCTCCTCGATATTGCGGACCCAGGCGATGTGCGAGTAGAGGCTGTCGATCGAGAGGCCGATCAGCTCGCAGCCGCGCTTCTGCAGCTCGGGGTAGATCTCGGCGAAGGCGATGAACTCGGTCGTGCAAACCGGCGTGAAGTCGGCCGGGTGAGAGAAGAGGATCAGCCAGCTACCCTCGAAGTCGGCCAGCCTGAGCTTTCCGTGAGTCGTGACAGCTTCGAAGGCGGGCGCCGGCTCATTGAGGCGCGGCAGTGCGGCGCGAACCTCTGGTTCCTCGATCGTTGTCATAAACCGCCTCCTTGCTGGTTGCCTTCGGCCGCTCGGACCGCGCACGACTCGCGTCGTCGCGTTCGCGCGTCGCTATCACCGTTTCCGCTGCCGAGCCCGGCAAAACATCAGCGCGCCCGGGGGCGCCGTCTAGCTCTCAGCCGGCGGCAACCAGGAGGAGGGATTCAACTCGAGCGCGCGCGCGAGCCCGGCGACCAGCGGCTCGTAACCCGAGCGAAGTTCGCTCAACCGGCTCTCGACCTCTTTCTTCGCTCTCAACTCGAGCCCGCTTTGAGCAGCGAGATCCCAAAGCCGCGAGAGGTCGCCGCCGCCGAGACGCGGCGGATCGAAGCGGCCGGGCTTCGCGCGCAGCACGAGTGAGATGTCGGCGAGAGCGTGGCGGCCGATCGAGAGCGTGATCTCGGCCGAGTCGACATCGGTCTCGTCAGGCGTCGCGGCGATCGCGAAGGCACAGGTGTCGATGACCGTCGTCAGAGCGGCGAGCCAGTTCTGGCCGACATGCTGCGAGCGAAAGTAGGCAAGCGCCGGATAGGAGAGATGGGTCTCCATCAGCTCGGCCGCCCAATCCTCCCACTCGGCCAGGTAGGCGTCGAGATCGGGCCAGCCTCCGCGCCGACCGAAACGCACCAGGAGCGCTCCGGCGGTGGGCGGCGTTCCGGCTCGCGGCGCCAACTGTGCCACCGCCACCTCGCGCCGCGAAGACGCCTGATAGATCGCCGGCAGATAGCCGATCGCAACGAAGAGCACGCCAAAGCCGCAGGCCGCCTCACCGAGAAAGAGTCCGCGGGCGAGCCCGGTCGAGGGCGAGAGCTGCATCGAGGCGCTCAGGAACCCTCCGGCGCTGAAGAAGAGATCGTCGTCGAAGCCGCCGCCTCCATGCGCCACGTGCGATCCGGCAGCCCACTGCAACAGGGCGAAGCCGAAGATCAGGGCTACCGCCCAGAGAGCGATGGCAAAGATCAGGAGCAACGGCCCGTAGAAACCGAGCATGGTGTCGCCAGATCGAGCCGGCAGGCGGCGCGCGACGAAACGCCAGACTCGCCAGCCGGCGACGAGAATCACTCGCGCGACGCGCGGCTCGCGCCTGACGCGACGCGGCAGCAGAAAGGCAACGAAGAACTCGGCCAGAGTGAGAACGATCACGACCGCCCCGACAAGACCAGCTAGGACGCGCACGCGCTCAGGCTTCCAGCGGCCAGGAGGGGCAGATCGTCATCTCGACCCAATGCTCCTACTCGACGGTGACGGTCTTTGCCAGATTCCGCGGCTGATCGACGTTTAGCCCGCGTAGGCGAGCGATGCGATAGGCGAGGAGTTGGAGCGGCAGAACCGCCAGCACCGCCTGCAAATACTCGTTCGTCTTGGGGACGTAGATGACGTCGTCGGCATGGTGCTGGATGTCCTCGTTGCCGTCGGTGGCGATGGCGATCACCTGGGCGCCGCGGGCACGCGTCTCTTGGATGTTCGAGACGACCTTGTCGTAGACGTGCGAGTCGGTGGCGATGACGACAACCGGGGTCTCGGAGTCGAGCAGCGCGATCGGCCCGTGCTTCATCTCGCCGGCCGAATAGGCCTCGGTGGGGATGTAGGAGATCTCCTTCAGCTTGAGCGCGCCTTCGAGGCAGATCGGCAGGCCGATGTTTCGCCCGAGATAGAGGAAGAACGGCTTCTCGTAGTGGCGTCGGGCGATTTCGTCGATCGGGTGCACGCCGTCGTCGGCGTCCTGGAGGAACCGAGCCACCTTCTCGGGCAGCTGCTGCACTTCGGCGATCAGCGACTGAATCTCCTCCTTGGGCAGCGTCTCGCGCACCTGCGCCAGCTTGAGCGCGATCAGATAGAGGAGCGAGATCTGCGCCGTGAAGGTCTTCGAGGCGGCGACCCCCATCTCCAGGCCGGCGCGTGTGTAGAGAACCGAATCGACCTCGCGCGTGATTTGGGCGCCCATCATGTTGGTGATCGCCATCGTGCGCGCGCCCTGCTCTCTTGCGAGCACCATCGCGTCGATCGTGTCGCGCGTCTCGCCCGATTGCGAGATGCCGATCACCAGCGTGTTCTTGTCCAACACCGGGTTCCGGTAGCGCCACTCGCTGGCGATGTCGTGCTCTACCGGCACGCGCGCCCACTCCTCGATCACGTAGCGACCGGCGACGCCCGCGTGGTAGGCCGTGCCGCAAGCGAGAATGACGATGCGGCGCAGACCGCGCAGATCGTCGTCCGAGAGAAGCAGCCCGTCGAGGGTGAGCTCGCCGCAGCGGATTCGCTCGGCAAGCGTCTCGCGCACCGCGGTCGCCTGTTCGTAGATCTCCTTGAGCATGAAGGTCTCATAACCGCCCTTCTCGGCCTGCTCCTCGTCCCAGTCGACGACGATCGTCTCGTGCTCGACCTCGTCCACACCGTCGAGTGCGCTCGTGTAGGAGGCACCGTCGGGAGTCACCGCGACGATGTCGCCGTCGTCGGGGAACTGAACGTTGCGCGTCTCGGAAAGGAAGGCAACGGTGTTGGAGGCGATGAAGCCCTCGCCGTCGCCGACGCCGACCACGAGCGGGCACTGGCGCCGAGTTCCGACGAGCAGCTCGGGATTGTCGCGATGAATGACGACGAAGGCGAAGTGGCCCTCGATCTCGCGATAAGTCCGGCGTACCGCCTCGACCAGGTCGCCGTCGTAGTGGCGCTCGATCAGATGGGCGACGGTCTCGGCATCGGTCTCGGTGGTGAAGTGGTGGCCCTCTTCGATCAGCGCAGCGCTGAGCTCGCGGTAGTTCTCGATGATGCCGTTCAGGACGACGGCGATCTCGCGCTCGTCACAACCCGTGAGAGGATGGGCATTCTCGACCACGACCTTGCCGTGGGTCGCCCAGCGCGTGTGTCCGAGCCCGTGCATCGATTCGGAGCCGTTCGAGCCGGCTGCCTCGAGCAGGTGCTGGAGATTGCCTACCGCGCGGATGTATTCGAGGCCTTCGTCCTCGCGGAGGACGATTCCGGCCGAGTCGTATCCACGGTACTCGAGCCGCTGCAGGGCATTCAAAAGGAGTGGCTTACAGGCTCTCTTCCCGACGTACCCGATGATCCCGCACACCTGGAGCTCCTTCCCCGCCCGCGACGCTTTCTAAATCCCCAGAGTGGAGTCTCGTATGATCGACTGCGGTCCTGCGATTTACGACTCGGAAAAGCATAAAGCCCGGCACCTTGGCCGCCCCGGTCAGGACGACTGGCCGAGCTCTGTTCGAACTAGCTCCTCGATCCTACCACAGAGATCTTCGGCCTCTTCCGGCGTTTCGGCCTCGGCCAGCAGGCGCACGACCGGCTCTGTACCGGAGGGGCGGAGGAGCACGCGCGCCCGCCCGCCGAGCTCGCTGTTCAGCCGCTCCGCCGCCACCACAGCGCTGTTGGGGAGCTTGCCCTCGATTGTGAGATTGCGCTTGACCTGCGCGAAGCGAGGCATCACGCAGACCGCCTCGGCGAGCGTGCGCCCTTCGAGCGCCGAGCAGAGCAGCAGTGCCGCGGCCAGCCCGTCACCGGTGACGTGATCCTTGAGGTAGATGATGTGGCCGGACTGTTCGCCGCCCAGCACCCCCTCCTCGCGCCACAGCGCCTCGAGCACGTAGCGATCGCCGACGTCGGTGGTGACAACGCGAACGCCGCGCTCACGCATGAGGTTGTGAAAACCGAGGTTGGTCATCTTGGTGACCGCCACCAGATCGACGCCGAGATGCAGGGTGAGGATGGCGAGAATCTGGTCGCCGTCGACCGGCTCGCCCGCGGCGGTAACCGCCAGCATGCGGTCGCCGTCACCGTCGAAGGCGACGCCGAGATCGCAACCGTTCTCGACGACCGTGCGCGCGAGCAGCGCCAGATCGGTCGCGCCGCAGCAATCGTTGATGTTGACGCCGTCCGGAGTATTGGCGATGGCGATCACCTCGGCGCCAAGCCGAGTGAAGGCCTCGGGCGCGATCTCCGAATAGGCGCCGTTGGCGCAGTCGACGGCCAGCTTGAGCCCGCTCAGATCGGAGCCGAAGCGCTCGAGGATGTGCTCGAGATAGCTGTCGGTCGCCACCTCGACGCGGTCGATCACGCCGCCGCCGGAGGTCTTGGCATCCATCAGCGCCTCGATTTCGAGCTCTGCGGCGTCGGACAGCTTGCGCCCGTGGTGGTCGAAGAACTTGACCCCGTTGTACTCCGGCGGATTGTGCGAGGCGGTGATGACAACGCCGAGATCTAGCGCGAGCAAGGCCACTGCAGGCGTCGGCAGAACGCCGCCGAGCACGGCCACGCCGCCCGCCTCGACTACGCCGCGCGCGAAGGCCTCCTCGAGCTCGACGCCCGACGCGCGTGTGTCGCGACCGACGAAGACGCGGCCGCTCGATGACCAGATCGTCGCGGCGCGGGCCAGCTGCTCGACCAGCTCGACGGTGAGATCCTCGCCGACAACGCCACGCACGCCGTCGGTGCCGAAGTACCGTCTCGTAGTGGCTATCTCGACCTGCGGCTCAGTTGCCATCGAAACCGGTATCTCCTTTCGCGCCTCGCCACGAGAGCATCGTGTCGAGCGCTGAGCAGCCTTGGAGTAGGCGCACCATTCTAGGAGCTTCGACGAGCGGGGATTAGCGCTTCGAGAACTGCGGCGCCTTGCGGGCCTTGTGCAAGCCGGCCTTTTTCCGCTCGACGATGCGAGCATCGCGGGTCAGAAAACCAGCGCGCTTGAGCGGAATGCGCAGCTCGGGATCGGCCTCGATCAGCGCCCGGGCGATGCCGTGGCGCAGCGCGCCCGCCTGGCCGCTCGAGCCGCCGCCGCGCACACGCACACGCAGGTCGTAGCGTCCCTCCACGCCCGCCAGGACAATCGGCGATAGGGCAGTCTGACGATGAGTGGGACGGGGGAAGTAGTCCTCGATCGTGCGTCCGTTGATCCACGTCTTGCCGTCGCCGGGACGGAGAATCACCCGCGCCACAGACGTCTTGCGCTTACCGGTGCCTCGGTACTGAAGCTGCTCATCTGCCACGGGTGGGATCCTAGTCCTCGAGTTTGAGTTGTTTCGGCTGTTGCGCGCCGTGCGGATGCTCGGCGCTCGCATAGATCTTGAGCTTGCGAATCTGGGCGCGGCCCAAACGGTTGCGCGGGAGCATTCCCTTGACCGCCTTGCGCAACACCTCGGTCGGCCTTCGCTCGAGCTGCTCGCGCAGCGTGCGCTCGCGCAGACCGCCCGGGTAGCCGGAGTGGCGGTAGTAGATCTTCTTGTCGAGCTTGTTGCCGGTGACCGCAACCTTGCCGGCGTTGACGACTATGACGAAGTCGCCGGTGTCGACGTGAGGCGTGAACTGGGGCTTGTTCTTGCCGCGCAGCGTGTCGGCGATGCGCACGGCGAGACGGCCCAGGTTCTTGCCCTCGGCGTCCACGACGTACCAGTCGTGCTCGATCTCGTTGGGTTTTGCGCTGTAGGTCTTCATGACACGAAAAACGAGCGGACACGTAGCGTCCGCCGGGCGCGGATTGTAGCAGTACGGCGCAAGCGCGAACGATCGCTAGCTGTAGACGATCGGCTCGAGCGGGTTGCTACCGGGACACGAGAATACGCCGAGCGGGATTCCGAGGGAGTGCCCACTCGGTGCCACGCGCCCGAAAAACACAAGAACAGACTTAGCGTCGCCCAAGGGAGAACGACACCATTTGGTGCGTCCGCGGGTCGATCGCTATCGTCGCGGATCGTGCGTGGATCAACGGCGACGGCACGATCCGTCCGTGGATTACCGCCTGTTCTACAGGACACCCTGTGCAGACGACGGCATGGCTGAATCTCAGCGTCACCGTCAGCGTCTTCTGCCCCCGGTGGTAACTGATGGACGCTGGCTTCGGATTCCCGCCAAGCATCTTCAACGCGAGGCCTTCCGCAGTCGCGACCCACTTCGGCTGCGACCGCGTGACGGCTGCCTGCCGTGAGCTACCGCACGCCGCGGTAAAGAGCACGAGCACTGCGATCGCCAATACGAGAAGAGCCGCGTTCTTCATTACGCGACTTTAACCGGCTTTTCCGGGTCATTCCCATTCAATAGTCGCCGGCGGCTTGGAGCTCAGGTCGTAGACGACCCGGTTCACGCCGCGGATCTCGGCGATGATGCGGTTGGAGATGCGTTCCAGCAGCTCGTGGGGCAGGCGGGCCCAGTCGGCCGTCATGGCGTCGTCGGAGGTGACGGCGCGCAGCACGATCGGGTAGGCGTAGGTGCGCTCGTCGCCCTGGACGCCGACCGAGCGGATGGCGGGCAGGACGGCGAAGGATTGCCAGAGCTTGCGGTACCAGCCGCCGCGCCTTATCTCGTCCTGGAGGATGGCGTCGGCCTCACGCAGGATGTCGAGCCGCTCACGCGTGACCTCGCCGATGATGCGGATGGCGAGGCCGGGCCCCGGGAAGGGCTGGCGCCAGACCATGCGCTCGGGCATCCCCAATTCCTCGCCCACCAGGCGCACCTCGTCCTTGAACAGCTGCCGGAGCGGTTCGACCAGCTCCATCTCCATCTCCTCGGGCAGACCGCCGACGTTGTGGTGGCTCTTGATCTTGGCCGCGACGCCCGCGGTGCCGCCCGACTCGATCACGTCCGGATAGATCGTGCCCTGCGCGAGGAAGCGAATCTCGCCCAGCTTGGCCGCCTCCTCCTCGAAGACGCGGATGAACTCCTCGCCGATGCGGTGGCGCTTGTCCTCGGGCTCTTCGATTCCAGTCAGCCGCTCGAGGAAGCGCTGCTGCGCCTGCACGTGCACGAGCGGAACCTTGAAATGGTCACGGAAGGCCTCGACCACTTGCTCGGCCTCCCCACTCCGCATGAAACCGTGGTCGACGAAGACGCAGGTGAGCTGCGCGCCGATCGCCTTGTAGACGAGCAGCGCCGCGACGGCCGAGTCGACGCCGCCAGAGAGACCGCAGATCACCTTTTCCGAGCCGACCTGGGCGCGGATGCGGGCCACCTGCTCGTCGATCACCGCCGCGGAAGTCCAGGTTGGTTCGATCCCGACCACGTCGTGCAGGAAGCGCTCGAGCATCTTCTGACCGTTCGTGGTGTGTACGACCTCGGGGTGGAACTGAACGGCATAGAGGCCGCGACCCGGGTCTTCGAAGGCGGCGAGCGGCGTCGTAGCGGAGCTGGCGACCACGCGGGCGCCGGGCGGGGCCGCCGTGACCGAGTCGCGGTGGCTCATCCAGACCGTCTGCTCGCCGGCCAGCTCCTTGCTGAAGAGAGTGCTCTCGTCGATTTGCATCTCGGTCTTGCCGAACTCCCCCACGCCGGTTCGCTCGACCGTGCCGCCGAGATCCTGGGCCATCAGGTGCATGCCGTAACAGATGCCGAGCACCGGAACTCCCAGCTCGAACAGCTTCGGGTCGACGCGGGGCGCGTTCTCGACGTAGACCGAGGCCGGCCCGCCCGAGAGGATCAGCGCGCGCGGATTTCGCGCCGCCACCTCCTCGGGTGAAAGCCGGTAGGAGACGAGCTCGGAATAGACATGCGCCTCGCGCACGCGCCGGGCGATCAGCTGCGAGTACTGGCCGCCGAGATCGAGGACGAGGACGGGGCGCTCCTCGGGCGTCGTCTCGGGCGCCGGGAGCAGTGGGGTGTTACTCACTTCTCTGGCTGGAGTGGTGGCTTGCCGGTATGGACGGCGATCACGGACTTACGACCGAGTAGAAAGCCGAACAGGATCGCCAAGAAGAGGAGTAGCACGCCTGGGAAAGCGGTAAGTGCGACGGCCCCGATCGCAAGAATCGCGATCGTGAAGACCAGATATACAACGACACCGTAGATTGTGTTCGCTCTGGTCATCAGGACCCCGAGGTCGGGTAGTTGGGTGCTTCCTTGGTGATCGCGATTCCGTGCGGGTGGCTCTCGCGCAGTCCCGCCACGGTGATGCGGATGAACTTGGTGTTCTTCTTCATCTCCTCGATCGTGGTCGCGCCGCAGTAGCCCATGGCCGTGCGCACGCCGCCGACGAGCTGGTAGACGAGGTTGGCGAGCGGCCCCTTGTAGGCGACTCTGCCCTCGATGCCCTCCGGAACCAGCTTCGAGACCTCGGTGACGTCGGCTTGGAAGTAGCGATCCTTGGAGTACGAGCGCGCCTTCATCGCTCCCAGCGACCCCATGCCGCGATACTCCTTGAAGCGCTCGCCCTGGTAGATGACGACCTCTCCCGGGCTCTCGTCCACTCCCGCCAGGAGCGAGCCGAGCATGGCGCAGTCGGCGCCGGCGGCGATCGACTTGGCCAGGTCGCCCGAGTACTGGATTCCTCCGTCGGCGATCACCGGCACGCCGTGCTTCTCGGCCGCCTTGGCGCAGTCGTAGATGGCTGTGACCTGCGGAACGCCCGTGCCGGCGACGATGCGAGTCGTGCAGATCGAGCCGGGACCGATACCCGCCTTGATCGCGTCCGCGCCGGCATTGATCAGCGCCTCGGTAGCCGCGCCGGTGGCCACGTTGCCGGCGATGATCTGCACGTCGGCCCATTTGTCGCGAATCATGCGCACCGTCTCGATCACGGCCTTGGAGTGCCCGTGAGAAGTGTCGACGACTAGCACGTCGACCTCTTCCTCGATCAGAGCCGCGGCTCGCGATAGCGCATCGGGCCCGACCCCGACCGCCGCGCCGACCATCAGGCGCCCGTGCTCGTCCTTGGTAGCGAGCGGGTACTGGATCTTCTTCTGAATGTCCTTGACGGTGATCAGCCCCTGGAGCTTCCCGTCCGAGTCGACCACCGGAAGCTTCTCGATCTTGTGCTTGGAGAGAATCTCCTTGGCCTCCTCGAGGCCGGTGCCGACCGGGACGGTGACGAGCGGGGCGGGCGTCATCAGCGCCGAAACGAGCTGGTCGGTGTTCTGCACGAAGCGCAGGTCGCGGTTGGTGAGGATGCCGACCAGCGTTCCGTCCTCGATCGTGATCGGCACTCCGGAGATGTGGTAGCGCTTCATCAGGTCGAGCGCGTCGGCGACGAGGTCGTCCGGCCCTAGCGTCACGGGCTCGACGATCATCCCGGACTCCGAGCGCTTGACCTTGTCGACCTCGGCCACCTGGTCGGCGATCGAGAGGTTGCGGTGGATGATGCCGATGCCGCCCTCGCGCGCCAGCGCGATCGCCAGCCTGGCCTCGGTCACGGTGTCCATCGCCGCCGAGACGACGGGAATGTTGATCGTCATCGTGCGCGTCAGGCGCGTGATGGTCGAGACTTCGCTCGGCTGGACGGCCGACTCGGCCGGAACGAGCAGAACGTCGTCGAAGGTCAATCCCTGCTTCGCGAACTTCTCTTCCATCGAGAGGGCGTCGATCTCTTCGGTCCCCTCGATGAGCCGCTCAAGATCCATCTGACTCACCTTGCCCCTTCGATGCAAAAAACCCAGGCGCTTATGGGTCGCCTGGGCCAAGAAATCCGGATGCCAGCAAGTTCTTTCAAGTGGCGATCAATCGTAGCAAGGTGGGCCGCTATACCGGCGGAAGCCCGCCGGCAGAGCTGGCGAAGACTATCGCCGGAACTAGCGGGTCGCTACGGGCTCGAGCTCGCTGATCTCGACCTGGCGCGCGAACTCAGCGGCCTGCTCCAGATCGAAGCAACCTGCGCCCGTCTCGAGCGTGGAGGCCGTTGCGGCGCCGACGGCCTGGCAAAGCGCCTCCTCGAGCGAGCGGTCGGCTCTGCGCGCGGCCAGGAAACCGGCCAGCAACACGTCGCCGGAACCGACCGGCGACACGGGCTCGACGCGGGCGATTGAGGCTCGGTAGCGGCGCAGTTTGCGCTCTTCCTTGAGCAGCGCGTAGCAGCCGCCTTCGTGGCTGATCAGCACGTTGCGCGGACCCATCTCGCCGATCGTCTCGAGCGCCATCACGAAATCGTCCTCGTCGGAGAACTCCTGCCCGACAAGACTCTCCGCCTCGTGCTGGTTAGGGCTGACGAGATAGGGCTCGGCCTCGGCGCCCAGACGTAGAGCGGTTCCCTCCGAATCGAGCACGCAGCGCACCTTTCGCCGCGTTAAATCCTTGATCGCGTCGGCGTAGAAAGCATTGTCGACTCCGCGCGGCAGCGTACCGGCGAAGACGACCCACTCCGCGTCGGCTGCGAGGCTCAGGAGCTTCTCGCGCAGACTCTTGAGCTCGTCGGGCTCGACGTGCGGCCCCCACTCGTTGATCTCGGTGTGTGAGCCGGTCACCGGGTCGACGACGGCGGTCGACGTGCGCGATTCGCCCTCGATGCGAACGAAGTCGTTGAGGATCGACTCGTGGCTCAGCTCCTCGATGACACGGGCACCCGTGCGCCCGCCGGCCAGCCCAGTCGCAACCACCGGTATGCCGAATACCCTCAGCGAGCGCGCGATGTTGATGCCCTTGCCGCCGGCAAGAGTCAGCGCCTGACTGGCACGGTGACGCAGGCCCCGCTGGAAATTCGGGACCGTGAGCGTGCGATCGATGGCGGCGTTGAGAGTTACGGTGACGAGCATCGAATGCCCTCCTCATCGGTGGGCGGTTGTCCGTCTGGGGAAGTGCGCCGGGAAGAGTAGACGGTCCAGGCCGCGAACGTGTAAAGAGCTCGTCTAGATCCAGCCGAACAGATTGTGCAGGGTCTGGCCCGAGTACCAACCGGCTTTGCCGAGCAGGCTCGACGTTCCGACCGAGCGCATCGCAACCAGCTCGCTTCTTCCGAGCAGCTTTCCGTTCGAGTAGATGCGTACCTCGCCCAGATGCTGCCCTTGCTTGACCGGAAGAGGGACGGTCCGCGGCAGGACGAGCTTCTCGACAGGGGAACTATCGAGGCGCAGCGGCACGGTGAGCGAGCTCGTGGCGGCGACCGGTATGGACGGGCCGCCGTACGCGCTGGCCACCGTCTCCAGCGGGCTCCCGGCCGCAACGACCTTGACTAGTTGGTAGCGAGTGAGAGCGAAGCGAAGCAGAGCGGCCAGATCTTGGTTGCGCTGCGCGCGGCTGGGCGAGCCGAGAATGGTGGCGTAAATCCGGAGCCCGCCGCGGACGACGAGAGCGACCTGGCACCAGCCGGCGTCGTCGGTGTGCCCGGTCTTGACGCCGACGACTCCCGGGAAGGTCCCGAGCAGATCGTTCCAGGTCGTGAGCACGCGACCGCCCGCGATGGTGCTCGTGCGCAGGCGAACAGCCTGACTCACCTCTGGCATGCCCATGACCGATTGGGCCAGACGGGTGATATCGCGGGCGCTCGAGTAATGCCCCGGAGCGTCGAGACCATCCGGGCGCGCAAAGTGGGTGTTGGTGAGACCGAGCTGCCGCGCCTCCTCGTTCATCCAGATCACGAAGAGAGGACGATTACCGTTCGCGGCGGCGTCGGCGAGAGCATCGGCGGCGTCGTTTGCGCTTTGAATCAGCGCGGCGCGAACGAGGTCGCCAACCAGAATCCGCTCGCCGGGCTCCAGCCCGGCGCTTTCCTCGCCGACCTCGGCCGCCTGAGCCGAGACCGTGACATATCGATCGACGCTCAGATGCTGAAGGGCGACGTCGACGGTCATCAATTTGGTCAGACTCGCAATCGGTAGGCGCGCGCTGGCGTTCTTGCTCAGTAGCACGTCCCCGCTCGCTCCGTTCATCACCAGGTAGGCGCGGGCATCCACGCTGGGCGCGGGCAAGCGAGAGCCGGCGAGCGCCGCAGGCTGGAGCAACAAGAAGGCCAGCGCGAGTAGCGCCGGCGCAAGCAACAGGCGCCTCACGGTTTTGCCGGCGCCTTCCCGGCCTTGACTTTGATCTTCTGCCCCACGTGAAGCGCAGTCGGCTCAACGCCTGGGTTCAGAGCGAGGATGTCGTCCACTGTGATGCGGAAATGAATGGCGATGGCTCCGAGCGTGTCACCGGAGCGAACGGTGTAGATGCTCACCTTTGCCGGCGGCTGCGAGGTCGTCGCCTGGCTGGTCGTGGTCTGCTTCGTATTCGTCCGCGTGTCGGCGGCTTGAGTCCCGCCCGTGAAGCCGCCGCGCAGGATGAGGACGAAGACAGTCACGGCAAGCAGAAAGAGGATCGGTATGCCGTAGTGCGCGAGCTGGCGGTTGTCTCGGCGCATGACTCCTTCCTTTTTACCAGCCTGAGACCGCCCATATCTCATCGCGTAAGCGTGCGGCCTCGTTTCCGGCGGCATCGCGCCAGTCGAGACCCTCCTCGGCGCGGTAGGCGAAGATGACCGAACGGGAGGCGTTCACGAGTGCGCTGGCCGGGCCGCTGGTGAAGGCTCGGGCCACGTCGGCGGGGGTCGCTCCCTGCGCCCCGACGCCCGGCAAGAGGATGATCGAGCGCGGAAGCAGGCGCCTGGCCTCGCCGATCGCGCGCGGATAGGTAGCTCCCACAACCACGCCGAGGCTCGAGATGCCGCTCTTTCCGGCAAGCGCCTCGGCCGGCTCCTGGAGGAGCAGCGCGAGTTGGTGCCAGAGCGGGCTGCCGTCCGAAAGGGTCACGTCCTGCAGATCGGCGCTGCCCGGATTGGATGTCTTGAGCAGTACGAAGACGCCGCTGCCGTGGCGCTGGCAGGCGAGCAGGAACGGCTCGAGGGCGTCGCGGCCGAGGTAGGGATTGACGGTCAGCGCATCGGCCAGCGGTGGTTGCACACCGCGCGGCTCGAGATAGGCGCCGGCGTAGGCCCTGGCCGTCGAGCCGATGTCGCCCCGCTTCCCATCGGCCAGCACGAGCAAGCCGGCGTCGCGGGCATGAGCGCAGACGTCCTCGAGCGCGCGCATCCCGGCCGAGCCGTAGAGCTCGAAGAAGGCGAGCTGAGGCTTGACGCAGACGACGTAGGGAGCAACAGCATCGATGATCCCGCGGCAGAAGCGAGAGAAAGCGTCGGCCACGCCCTCGGGACTGTGCTGCGCTTCGCCGCGCAACTCGAGCGGCAACAGATCGATCTGTGGATCGAGCCCCACGACGAGCTGACTTCGCTTCAGCTCCACGGCCTCGACCAGACGATCGGCAAAGGCCTTGGTAAGTGGCTGATCGGGCGCGGCGCCGGCGGTGATGTCTTCCATTCCGGCCAAGGCTAGCGCCGGGAGCAGACTGCTGGGCGCCCGAGCGGTACCCGGCGCGGGAAAGAGTGAGGGCCGCTTGGCGCGGCCCTCACCTAAACCTTCGATTCCTACGGCTTGCGGCCCTTAGCGGACAGCCTGCTTCAGCGAGCTTCCAGGCGTGAACTTGGGCACCTTGGACGCGGCGATCTGCAGCCGCTCGCCGGTTCGGGGATTGACTCCCGTCCGTGCGGCGCGGTGCGCGACCGAGAACTTCCCGAACCCGGTGAAGGTCACGTCCTTGCCGGCCTTGAGAGAGTCGGCGATCACGCTGAGGACGGCGTCTACGGCATCGCCGGCATCCCGCTTCGTCAGACCGCTCTTCTGGGCGACCAGATCAACGAACTCCTGCTTCGTCACGTGCTCTCCTCCTCATCGACAGTTTTTCTACGTCAGACCCTAACAGGCTTAGCCATTTCGCTCAACCATGCGGGTTTGCGGCACTTTTTGCCACATTTTGAAGATTACTCGCGCGGAAGAGTGGCCACAAACGCACTCCGTGACGCGCGAGTTCATCAGATCCGCCCTCTTCGCGGTCGACAACGCAGACGGCTGTACGGCAGACGAGACCGGCCTCCCGGACCGCCTCGACCGCCTGAAGGGCGGCGCCGCCGGATGTCACAACGTCTTCGACCAAACAGACCAGCTCTCCCGATTCGCTTATACCTTCGAGCTTGTTCGCGGTGCCATACCCCTTTGCCTCCTTGCGCACAATCAAAAACGGCAGCTGCGAGGCGAGCGAGGCGGCGGCAGCGAGTGCAACCGCACCGAGCTCCGGCGCAGCGATGCGAGCGGTCTCGGGCTCGTGCTCGGCAATGGCGATGGCGATCCTCTCGCCGATGGCGCCCAAGAGCTCGGGCACCGTCTCGAAGCGGTACTTGTCGAGGTAGTACTTGGAATGCCGGCCCGAGCGCAAAACGAAATCGCCCTCGAGGTAGGCACGCTCGACCAACATCTTGATCAGATCCTGCTCGTTCACGATCCCTCCGGATGGGCGCGAACGAGAAGCTCGCGACCTTGCTTGAGTAGCTCCTCGGCCGCAGCATCCTCGGGGCCGAGCTCCAGCAGCGTACCGTCAGAGAAGTAGAAACCTGCTCGTTCAGGCGGCTCCGACTGCAGTTGCTGGCGCATGTAGAAGGCGCCGGCGACCGAGCCGGCGGCGACGACCAGACCGGCGATGACCTTATTGCGTCGCTCCATCGGTGTCCTTTCCGGCACTCGAACTCGTATCGTCGCCCGCGCTCGCAGTGTCCTTCGCGATCGCTGCCTGAACGGCCTTGCCGATCCCGCGCCAGCGCCGCTTCGGCTTGCTCTCGTCGAGCTTTCTGAGACAAGCTCTGAGCTCGAAGAAGGCGAGCCCGGCAATGGGATCGGGAGAGGTAAAAGCCAGGATGCGCAGGTCGCCCTCGCGGACGAGAAGGAGGCTTCCCTCCGGATAGGCCAGCTCGACCTGAATCGGTTCGTCCCGCTCGGGACCGCCGACCTGCACCGTGCAGGCGAGCAGCGCGGCGGCGCCGAAAGCCAGCGACTCGGCCGTCGGCCGATCCGAGAGCGTGGCCTCGACCAGCTCTCCGCGAGCGTCGAAGATCAGCGCGAGCTCGATCTGCGATGAGATCTCGGTTAGCTCGGCGAGTGCCTGCCCGGCGTCCATACGCGCGCCGAACGTAGCAGCTAGTGGACGCCGCCGCGAGGACCGACTTGCCGGACCGCGCCCGCTTGCCGATGCTTGGTTCACGCCGTCGCCGAGCACGAGTTGCTCCCCGGAGTGGCCTCCGAGCAGGGATACTGATTGTCGATGCGGGTACGAAAACGCAGCCTGTTCCAGAAGTTCTTCGCCGATCGCGGCACACATCTGGCGGCGATGATCGCCTACTTCGCGCTGCTCTCGCTGGTGCCGATGCTCCTCCTCGCGCTCGCGCTGCTCGGATTCGCGCACCGTCAAAGCGAAGGGAGCAGCCTCGTGCACGCTCTCCATCACATCTTCCCAAGCACCTCGGTGACGTCGATCGACAAGGCAGTCAACTCCATCCGCCGCAACGCCGCCACCCTCGGCATCATCGGCGGCGCCGTACTGCTCTGGAGCTCGCTCTCGCTCTTCAGCGTGCTCGAGTCGGCCTTCAACATCGTCTACGGGCGCCCGAACAGGCCTTTCCTACGCGGCAAGGCGCTGGCCCTCGTGCTCCTGGTCGGCTCGCTGATCACGCTCGTCGTCTCGCTGATTGCCGGCTCGCTCGGCTTCCTCCTGCTCGATAGGTACGGAGGCGGCTTCTTCGGCAGTCGCTTCGTCGCCTGGCCGCTGACGGTGCTGGTGGAGTTCGCCGGATTGCTTCTCTTTCTCGTCACCGTCTACTACGCGCTGACCAACGTACGGCTCCATCTGCGCGACGTCCTACCGGGCGCCATCACCGCGGCCGTGATCCTGGCCGCGACCTTCCAGGTACTGGGTGTCTACATCACGCTCCTGCACGACCTGGTCGTGTTGCAGGCGCTCGGCGGGCCCGTGATCCTGCTCTTCTGGCTGTATGTGATGGCGAACGTCATCGTCTTCGGCGCCGAGGTGAACTGGTGGGCGGCGCAGCGTCGCCAGGCGCGCGCGATTGCCGCGCCGCCGCCGAAGTCGCCCGCGGCCGAAGCCGCGACGACCACCGCCTTGGAGCCTGCGCCGGAGCCGGAGCCGGAGCCGGACGATACGCCTGCGTCATCGGATACGGCGCCGACCGAGCAGTTGGGCTAGGAGCCGAGCGCCTCGAGCAGTGCTCTCGCCGCCCTGGCCCGGTGCGAGTTCCTGCGCTTCCAAGCATTGCCGAGCTCGGCCACGGTTCGTTCCTCGCCTTCGGGGAGAAAGACGGGGTCGTAGCCGAATCCTTCGCTCCCGCGAGGCTGGTGGCCGATCCGGCCCAGGAGGGTGCCGCTACCGCGTAGCTCTTCGCCGTGGGGCGAGATCGCAACCAGCTCGGAGATGTAGCGGGCGCGCCGACCCTCGCCCTCGATACCCTCGAGCGCCGCGAGCATGCGGCCGACCGGGTCGTCGCCGCCAAAGCGCGCCGAGAACACTCCCGGCCCCCAATCGAGCGCGGCGACCTCGATCCCCGAGTCCTCGCCGATGACCCAGAGCGGCCGTTTCTCGAGCGAACGCCCGTAGAGGGCCTTTCCGCGGGCGTTCTCGTAATAGCTCGTGCCCGTCTCGGGCGGGAAGGTGCCGGCTATCAGCGGCTCGACCCGCCAGCCCGGCAGCAGCTGCTCGAGCTCGCGGGCCTTGTCGGGGTTGCGCGAGGCGAAGACGGCGCTCGAAGTGGAGCCCTTCATCCGAACCGTGCTTCTAGTGCACCCACTGGGCTCCGGTCACGCCCTCGATCGCCAGCAAGCCGTTGATGAGCTCGACCATGCGTGCATCCCGTTCGAGCTCCACGTCCGTGACTACTTTCCTGCGCCCCTCTTCGTCGCTGACCTGCACACCGATCAGCAAGGCTCGACTGATCTCGAGATAGCTCAGCACCGCGGCGGCGTCCGAGCCGAGCTTCAGATCGACGACTATGTGGGCGGAGCTCGTCCTGAGCCGGTCGATGTAGCGGCGCTCGAAGATACGCAGCGGCCAGAGCACGATCACCGTCACGCCCGTGGCCAGGGCGGCGACGGAGTAGAAACCTGTCGCGGCGGTCATCCCGACTGCGGCCGCCATCCAGAGCGTCGCGGCGGTGGTCAGGCCGTGCACGCTGATGCCCTGGCGCATGATGGCGCCGGCGCCGAGGAAGCCGATACCGGTCACGATTTGAGCGGCGATGCGAGTCGGGTCGTAGTTGACACCGTTACCGAACTTGAAGCCCGTCCAGGCGTAGGCCGAGACGATCGTAAAAAGAGCGGAGCCGAGCGAGACCAGGAGATGAGTGCGCAGCCCGGCGTAGCGATCGCGCAGCTCTCGCTCGATACCGATCGCGCCGCCCAGCCCTGCGGCAAGTGCCAGGCGAGCCAGAGCCTCTGCCCATCCGAGGTGCGGGAGCACCCCGGTATCTTGACCCCGAGAGCGGACACGACCGCCGAAAGCCCGCCCTCCTGCGGAGGGCGGGTGCGCAGCGTCTCTCCTACGGGATTCTCGGGGTTCGGGCGCCTTGACCACCACCACCCCCGGCACGACACGGTATCGAGAAGGATCACTCGCGCAGGTAACGGCTTCGTGCCAATTCAGCGCTCGGTGCGAGCGCGCGCGGCGGTGGAGTACTTCCCCTCGGCTGGCTCTACGACTCGGCGGCGCGCAGTGTTTCTTCCTGCGCCGACTTGATCAGCTCGGCGCCGCGCGTGGCCAGGGCGAGAAGCTCGTCAAGCTCCTCGCGGTGGAAGGGCGCGGTCTCGGCCGTCGCCTGCACCTCGATCAGACGCCCGTCGCCGGTCCTGACGTAGTTCATGTCCACCTCGGCCCCGGAGTCTTCGGCGTAGTCGAGATCGAGCAGCTTCTCGCCGCCGACAATCCCAACCGAGACCGCGGCCACCGAGTCGGTCAGCACGCGGCCGAGGCCGAAATGCTGGAGCGCGCGACTCGCGGCGAGATAGGCGCCCGAGATGGAGGCGCAACGCGTGCCGCCGTCGGCCTGGAGCACGTCGCAGTCGAGCCAGATCGTGCGCTCGCCGAGCGCCGCGAGATCGGCGACCGCACGCAGCGAGCGCCCGATCAGGCGCTGGATCTCGACCGTGCGCCCCTTCTGCTTGCCCTCGCTTGCCTCGCGCGAGGTGCGCGAGCCGGTCGAGGCCGGCAGGAGCGAGTACTCCGCGGTGAGCCAGCCGCGGCTCTGGCCCTTCAGCCAGCGGGGAACGCCTTCCTGAATCGAGGCGGTGCACAGAACGATCGTGCGACCCTGGGCGAACAGCACCGAGCCGTGCGGCTGCTCGAGGAAGTCGCACTCGATCTTGAGCGGCCGGAGCGCATCCGAGCGCCGGTTGTCGGCTCTGCTCACGCCGGCGCTCCCAGCCCGGCCAGCGAGACGGACTCGACCTCGACGATCGGGAACTGCAGGAAGCGCTCGCCCATCAGCCTGAACTGCTCGGGCTCGCCGGTGGTGATGAAGCGGCAGACGCCCTCGCGCTCGCTCGTGCGGGCTAATCCCTTCCGGGCCAGTGTCTCGGCGACCTTGCGCGCGGTCTCCTCGGCCGAGAAGACCAGCGTCACCCCGCGCCCGAAGGCGCGCTCGAGCACGTGGCGGATGAGCGGATAGTGCGTGCAGCCGAGGATCACGGTGTCGACATCGTCCTGTTTTAGGGGCCTGGCGTAGGCGCGCACCGCATCGACGGTGCCGGCGCCGTAGGGCGTGTCGCTCTCGATCAGCTCGGCCAGGCCTGGGCAGGCGAGTGGAAAGAAGCTCACACCGGCATCGAGTGAACGAATAAGTGACGCGTAACGGCCAGCCTCGACCGTGGCCTCGGTGGCGAGCAAGCCGATACGGCGATTGCGCGTTGCCTGCACAGCCGCCTCAGCCTCGGGCGCGATCACGCCGACGACCGGAACCTCCAGCTCGGCCTGTAGGTCGGCAAGCGCCGCGGAGGTGGCGGAGTTGCAGGCCACGACCACCATCTTCACACCCTGGCGCTCGAGAAAGCGGCCGATCTCGAGCGCGAAGCCGCGGATCTCATCCAGCGGCCGCGGTCCGTAGGGGAAGCGGCCCGTGTCGCCCAGGTAGACGAAGTCCTCGTTTGGCATCGTCACCAGGCACTCGTGCAGAACGGTCAGCCCGCCCATGCCGGAGTCGAAGATCGCAATCGGTCGCCCGTCCACGGTGCCCGATTCTAGTTGGCCGGCGCGGGTTGCTCTCGCTCTCGCTCAGTGTCAAAAGCTAGAAAAGCGCCGGGGAACCGGTTAGATTCGTACTCACATTCGACCCGAGAGCGCGAATTGGGAGGTCTTCGATGAGGGGTTGCCTGCGAGTTTCGAAGAGGCTTCGAGCGTGCGCGAGACAGCGATCGATTCTTCTAGGGATAACGACGATCGTGCTGGTCGCGCTGGTTCCGGCGGTCGCTTCGGCCGTGTTGACCCTCACGCCACACAGCGATTTCGCCGCGGGCGCAAAGCCCGGTCCAGTCAGGGTCGGCGATTTCAACGGCGACGGGAAACAGGACCTGGCGATCGCCAACGCGATGTCGAGCGAGGTCTCGGTGCTGCTCGGCACGGGCACGGGCTCGTTCGGTGCACCGACCGCCTTCTCCACGGTTGAGTACGACTACCCGTATTCGCTCGCAGTCGGCGACTTCAACTCGGACGGCAAGCAGGATCTCGTAACCGCCAACATAAACCACACCGTCTCGGTGCTGCTCGGTACGGGCACGGGCTCGTTCGCAACGGCATCCAGCTTCAGGTTGGATGGAGGCCCGAACGCAGTCGCGGTCGGCGACTTCAACTCAGACGGTAATCAGGATCTGGTGATCGCCGATTGGTACTCGGGCAATATCCCGGTACTACTCGGCCATGGGGACGGAACGTTTGGGGCGCCAATCGGCTACGGCACTGGCATATACCCCTCAGATGTCGCGGTCGGCGACTTCAATTCCGACGGCAAGCAGGATCTGGCGGTCAGCTATTCCAACCTATTTAAAGACGCCTCCGCCTACGTCGAGGTCCTGCTCGGTGACGGTACTGGCTCGTTCGAGAAGGCAGGCAACCTCGCCCTGGACGCGGGCCCGTGGTCGGTCGCGATCGGAGATTTCAACGCCGACGGCAAACAGGATCTGGCGGTAACCGTCGGCGACTTGAACAAAGTGTCGGTATTCCTCGGTAACGGGAACGGCACGTTCGCGGCCGCGGCCGCGG